>WVXP01000260.1:0-123 GCA_011773445.1 Pseudomonadota bacterium
AGGGGTGACCACGTAAAGCGTTTCCTGACCGGGTAATTTAAGTTAACCAACTGCAAGGTCTTGTCGGAACATTGCATTTCCAGCTCGGTGGCATGGGGTATCACTGAAGCCTCTTTATTGGTG
>WVXP01000260.1:208-6755 GCA_011773445.1 Pseudomonadota bacterium
CCTTTTTTAAGGCTACTGGTAACAAATGGTCCGGCAGGTTCTTTGACGAACTTTATCGCATAACCGGGCTCGCTCCAGAGGAGTTCAATGAGTTTATTTTTGTCGGATATACCCTGCACCTCGAGAAGAACTTCTCTTTCCCAGATTTTTTGCAGCTGGCACGCGGCTTCTCTCGAAACAAATGTTAGAAAATAATCAAGCGGCCCCTGTACAAGTTTCCAAAATGCGTCTTGATCCCGCCCGGGAACGGCCATAGCGGATCTGAGTTCATTCAAGGCTCTCCATGCCGCAAAATAGGGGGTTTTGCTCGTGGCTGGATCCTCCTTGTAGATGGCTGTCGCCGTCTGGTATGCCGTCTCACGGGATGCGGAAACCGGCGCGATTTCTGCCAGAGCATCTTCATAGTCCCGCAAAGCTTCAGCAGCGATGAGCTTAGATTCTAAGCCCCCGGCTCTTTCCCCGGTCTTCTTTTCAAGTTTGGCAAGCTTCTTTTCCACTTTTCGAGTTGCTTTCTTGATGATCCCTGGCTTTTCACCTTTGGCTTCTTTCAGCTTTGCAGCCTTAGTTGTTGTTGCCTTGAAATCGTAAACGAGCTTAAGCCACGACGGCAGTTCCCGGCTCTTGGCGAAGGGGCTTATTTCTTCGGCGATGCGATTCAGCAATGCGAAATACGGATTTTGATCGCCACCCATCAATGAGGCCACCTGGCTCCATTCCGTTTTTCCCTTCAGCCGGTCGGCACCACGCGGAAATGCGAGCGAAAAGTCTTCCCAGGCATTGAAATATGCCTTCCGGTACGACGTTTGAAATTCTAATTTTTTGCCGGCAATGATCAGAGGATCAACGAGGGCGGATTCGATCTCCATTAGGAAAGAATCGATCTTCGCCTTTCCTTTAACGGAAAAAGACGGCGCGACTCTCTTTTCCTCTTTTGCCGCCAGGCTCCCCCCCCAAAAATCCTGCGTCCCAAGATAAGAGAGGGATGGATCAAGATTCATCCAGGCGACAATCCAATTCAAGTTGGCGTTTTTCAACGTGAGGATGTGTTTTAACAAGATTCGCAGTTCATTCATCTCCTGATTCAAAACATTGGGATCCTCGCGCCAGAAAACGTAATAAAAATAGAGATCGGCAAGCTTTTGCCCGACTTCGGGGATAACCTCTTGGCCGGCTGCCCTCAATGTGCGTTCATAGGACGGCTGAGGCCTTGCTCTGAGGGTCTCCAATTCTTCATTTTCCAGCCGGGATCGCAACAGGTTGATACGCCGGACTAGATGGGCCACGTGTGCGCCCACGATCTCCTGGGGTGTGGCGGTTGAGAATTGCGTTACCGTGTTGGACATCTTCTCGTTGTGATTGAGCAAGAGACCACCGTAGAACCGTTCACAGTATTTTGCTTTAAGTTCGCGCTCAACTTCTATACTTTGAAGTAAGCCAAACCGGGGAAGCCACCACCCCCGATTCCGTTCATCCACTCTGAGAAGTGCCTGACGAAATCGGTCCATGCTGATCACATCGGCGACAAGTTCGTTTTGCAAAACAACCGGTTTGGAAGCCTCCCTTGATACCTCCCGCATGATCATCAAATTTCTGGCAAACGAAAAACTGAGTAACCCGCACATGGCGATGCCTACAGCTAACCACGCCGCCAGGCCGAGATTTTCCGTTAGTCTGCTCCACTCCAGCCTCCGCTGGGTGGGCGCAAACAGGCCCCTGTCAGCGGGCATTATGCGGGAGAAGAAGTCGTGCAGGAATAATCCCTTACTGGTTCCCGGCAAAACTTCGCGCTCATCGATCAGGCCGAGTTCTTTGAGGAAGTGGGAGTATGGGCTCCCCTCCTGTTTTCCGCTGCTGAAGAAAAGCCCTCTCATTATCGGTGTCTCCTGGTAGGGGCTCTCCCCAAAGGTCGCCTTCATAAACGTGTTGAGACCGGGCCTTAATCTTTCAAACTCCTCTGGAAAGAGAAGCAGGCCGGAATCAACCGTTTTCGATCGGGATTTATGAAAAAGGAACAGCCGCAGGTCCCTCAATCGCTGGGTGAGGGAGTGAATGGAATTTGATGTGAAGGATTCAACATCACTCGAAAGGTCTTGGTTGACCGTGCCCATGGCCTGAGCGAGCGTATCTTCAGGGAGGTTGTCACAGAATGTCGCCATACCTTGGACCAAATCGCACTTTGTCACCAAAACATAGACCGGGAACTTAGCTCCCAGTGCCCGCATTAACTCATCAATGCGACGACGGATGCTTCGGCCCTCTTCCTCCAGTTCATCGGGGCCAGAGGAAACCAGCTTATCGGCTGCAATGGTTACAACCAGTCCGTTGAGGGGTTCCTTTTTTCGAAACTTGCCCAACAACCCCAGGAATTTCTGCCATTCATCCCTGTCGCGGCCCTCGTCGACTGGAATGGCATATCTCCCGGCGGTGTCAAGGATAACGGCCTGCTCAAAGAACCACCAGTCACAATTCCGTGTGCCGGAAATCCCGGAGGTCCGACGAATTTCGACGAAAGGCGAAGATAACCGGGCGCTCTGAATCGCCGTGGTTTTTCCCGAACCGCTCTCGCCAATCACCATATACCAGGGCAGAACGTACAGCGGATTCCCGTATGTCTTCAAGTGGGACTTCCTGAGCGCTGTGACAGCCTCCCTCCATCGATCCTGCAGCTCCTTTGAGTCCTCTTTCTCCTTGTCCCCCAAAGTCTTGCGGTAGGCCTGATCCTGCTCAATGACCTGTTGCACAAAGCGCTGCTCCCGGCGCCTGAGCAAAATTCTCCATAGCAGAATCAGGCCGAATAGCAAACCCAACAGGCCCAGGAGAATGAAAATACCCACCCACCACGTCCAGCCGATGCTCAGGACTATCCAGAATACCAGGCCGATAACAAGCAGCGCGGCCAGGACAAGAAGAGAGATTTTAAGGATTTTCCACATCACTTTGTGCATTTATGGCATAGCGCCCAGTAAGTTCTCACCGATATTATTCAGAATGAAGCGATAAATGAGAAACAGAGCGGCGAAAAGCACAATGGGAAAAACAATGCCCACCAGCGTAATCGGGGAAAACCCCTGCCTGCGCCGTTGAGGTTTCAGCTCATCAGCTTGCTGGGGATAAGCTTCCGCGAAGAGGTGCCCTTTATCCAGCGCAGGAAGCCCCACGGAACTACCCAACAGGACTTTCAGATTCGAAGTTCTCAATTGCTCCAGGAGAAAATCATCGCCCTCATGGACATAGCGACCGGTAAACCCCATGGCAAGACACAAATAATAGACCTCCCGTACACCATTCTGATGGGGGCCCAGGGTATTCAGCCGGTCGAAAAAAAGCTCGCCAGCATCGGCGGTCCCAAAATGAAGGCGTTGAAGCTGTTGTCGCTGCCATTGTTCCTTCTGATTCCACGAAGAATTCAGCATCACTTCATCAATCCATGCAAAAATGGCAAATCGCGCATGGTCAGAATCCTCGCTGGGTATACCCCTATCCTCCAAACAGGCATCGGCCTGAGAGATAAGACGATCGATATCAACCTTTACCTGGTCAAAGGAAGGCTGCCGTGTTTTCACTGATTTCAGGAAATAGGCCACGTAAGCCAACAGTTCCATGAAGCAGTCGACAATTCGCACGGCTACGTTCTCCCCACAACCATGAGCTCAACTTTCAGATCCTCCGGAGCCACATCCCAGTATAAGGCGATATTATGGCCCTTCTGAACCTGCGCCCATTGGTCGCCGTGATGATCGATTTGGCAGTAAATCGCGCGGGCTCTGCGGGGAAGCTCCTGTGGAGGATCTGAGAGATGTTCCATTTTTACTCCGGGAAGCGCCTTGGCAATAAGGAGCGGTAATGACTCCCTTGAGCTCAACTTGGAAATCTTCTTCAGCGACTTCAGCGCGGGTTGCGGGTCCGTCTCGGTCTCAAACACCAGGTAGAACCGGTTTCGACCCTCGAATATGGCCGGCGGCAGGTCCGCAGCATAATAGGTTCCGTCGAACAGCAACTGGATGACATATTCGGGCCCCGCGGTTATCTCGTCGAGAAGCTGCGTTATCATCGCGCTGGCCCCGGCAAAACACTCCCCAAGGTTGCGCTGATCATAATCCAACACGCCCTTACTCCCATTTGACATTTGCCCCAAGACATCGACTTGCTCTGAAAAGGCGGAGAGTTCTCCGATTATTTGTTTCAAGAGCCCATAGACGGTCCAGGGATGGACGTGGTTTGAAGCCAGTACGTGCTCGAGGAGGGGTATGTAACGATTGAGGGATCTGAGCGCCAGTAGGTACACCGTATCCCTAGCCCCGAATTCGGCCGTATGAATTCCTCGGTCACGCTTGTAGGATTCCAGCTGGCGGCCGCGGGATGCGATTTGATCCTTGATATCCACGATCAGCCTCAAGAGGGGTTCCGAACTCTTGATAGTAAGGGCCGGCGGGATGAATTTTTCGGAAAGGACAACCCGCTCACCCATTCTTTCCAGCTGTGCAACAGGGATAAGATGATACTCCCCGAGTTGATCTTTTTCCGTCTCCCAGAAAACCTTCAGGAGATGGTATAGCCGCTGGACCTGAGCTGGAGGACCATTCTGATGTAAATCCCGGATTTCTTCGGAGTCAACCGGTGTGACAAACCGCGTATTGACGTCCGCAAGATCGCTCAAGCGCGGCATCACGGTGACGTTTTCCCCGGATTCATTCCATTGTTTTATCCCGATGTATATGGTAAAGGGTTGGCCGCCTTCGACCCAGGCCTCCTCGAATGAACGGGCCTCGATAATCGCATTGCCCGGCAGGGTGACAAAGGTCATATCCGGGAATATAAGATTGCCTTTCAACAGATTGAAAGTCCGGTTATCCAGCGCGGCTGCCTGGATTTCCAGCTCTCCGACACCCCAGGGATACGGGCAAAGATATCTGTATACGGGTGTCAGCAGAGATTGAACATACAAATCGGCCAGCTGCAAGTGTTGGGGCTGCAAAAAAAGGCCTTGATGCCAAAAAAGTGGTCGTTCCATATTGAGATACCTTTCCGCCTATTGAATTTGCTGAGGTCCCAATTTTAAGTCGATCTCCAGGGTTTCCAGTTTTTGCCTTTTGGTGCGCCTGACAATCCCCTTTTTCTCGATGACAACCGGGATTTCATAGAGGCGCACTATTCTATCTCGTTCAATGAGGTAATAGCCGGCTGCGACTCCGACATACGCGGTGCCTTGGGCCCGGTCCAAATTGAAGGTGGTATTTTGCCCGGGTTGGACGATTAATTTCTTGGCCCCGACTACGCTGGCGTCGAAAAGGGAGCATTCTAAGAGTCGATAAAGCCCATCCTGGTCACCGGCAAGCTGATTGAACGCGTTGGGGTCCTTGAGCTGATAGATACACGCGAGGAGGGTGTGAGGTTTGCCGTCACTGAGGTTTAGTTGGGGATCGGCCTTTACATGGATTTTTATTGCGTCTTCCTCATATCCAAATTCAGGCGCTGGAAGCTGTTTAGGCGCGCATGACCACACCAAAAGAACCAATAACAATCGACTCAATATGACTACTCGTTTTCTCAATTGTCCGCCTCCTCACCGCAGGAATAGCCTTTGGCAGTTATTTTCAAACTCTCTCAAGAGCTCCTCCATGAAGCGCCCCGAGTTGAACCAATTCTCAAAAGCCTTGAATTTATCGACATGCAATTCAAATCGGTCGGCCTTGCGCAGGCGTCCGAGCTTGAAACCGCCGCCGGCAGAAGCGGCAATCCGTTCCGGGTCAAGTTCAACAAGGATTTCCCTCACTTTTTTCTCCGCCGCGATCTTAAATGCTTGTTGTGCCGTGAGAAACGCCTTGTTAATCTGGCCCAGATAGCTTTCCAGGGATCTCAATTGATTCTCCCCTTCCAGGTGGAAACCAATCATCTGCCGAATTGTCTCGATCCCCTCACGTTGGCCTAAGAAGGTCGTGTTGATGACGCTCACCAGTTGATTCAGCATATCGAATATCGTATTCAGGGAATCGGCAAGCCGTTTCAAAAGCTCGGCAGAGGAGAGATCGGCCTGTGAAACCTTTTTTCCCAGAAGGAAGGAAAAAACCCGGGCCAAGATCTCCCGATCTACAGTGACATCCTCGGCCGAATGAACACGATTCACTTCAAATCGACTCGTCAATTCGCCCACAATTCTCATCTTTTCATCCCATGATACTCTTCCGAGCGAGCTTTCGAGGAATTCTTCGATGCGATGTTCAGCGTGCAGCCTGTCCGATGCATGTATCTCACGGATTTGTTTGGCNNNATCAAGGGTTACCGTCTTCGGTAAATCCTCATCCTCATCTTCCACCTTAATGGGCTTTTCCTTTGAGGCGGGATCTTTGCCTGCCTTTGAAGCGGTTCTTTTCCTTTGTTCAGGATCTCCCTCCGGTGAAACTCCTGTTTCATGAGAATCGGGGGATCGGCCCTTCGAGTCTTGAGGAGAAATCACGACCGTCTCTGGAATATCACCGGGTTGAGATTCAACCCCCGACCGAGTCTTTGCTTTCGAAATATCGCGGCTTAGAACAATGGTTTCTGGCAC
>WVXP01000224.1:0-231 GCA_011773445.1 Pseudomonadota bacterium
CGGGCCCGAGCGGCTTCTTCTAACAGGGGCAAACGGAAGAAGACACTTGCCTTCTGTCCCCACGGGGGACTGGATTTTACCAATGCCGGTATCTCCCGGCATTGGTAAAGCAAAAATTCTCGGTGTCCTCCGTGCCTCTGTGGTGAACAATAATTGGTGTTATATGAGACTTGACAACAAGGATCTTCTGAGAGTCATCCAGCGGTCTTTTAACGAAAAGATCAAAGATCT
>WVXP01000224.1:307-9668 GCA_011773445.1 Pseudomonadota bacterium
GGCCAGGATCTCCCGTTCATCAACATCCGAAATACCCTTGAGAAATCGGGTTTGGGTGTCCCAAAGCTATACGGCGCAGAACCCCACCAGGGCCTCGTCTTCCTCGAAGATCTGGGGGACGAAATCCTTCAAAAAAAGATTGAGGCAGAAAAGCCCGAATCCATCGAGAGCCTTTATCACGAGGCCATCGATATGGTTGTCAAGATGCAGTGTGATCTTGATGTATCGCAAGACTGTTTTGCCTTCAAAATTGCCTTCACCGTGGAGAAGTTTGTCTGGGAACTCGATTTTTTCCGGACACACTATGTTGAGAGCCTCCTGGGAAAAAAGATTCAATCCGATGACCGAAAGACCATGGACCGTCTTTTTCACTGGCTTTCCTCCCTCATGGACGAGGAGAGGAAGGTCTTCACTCACCGGGACTACCACTCGAGAAACCTCATATACCATGCAGGAACTTTGAAAACGCTCGACTTCCAGGACGCCAGACTGGGCTTGGCCCAGTATGATCTGGCTTCACTACTCCGGGATTCATATGTGGTTCTCCGCGATGAGCTTAGGGAGTCTCTACTCGATTACTACCTTTCGAGAAGGGAAGAAAAGACCGGCGAAAAGATCGACCGGCCACGATTTCGATACATCTTCGACATGACCTCCCTCCAGCGGAACCTGAAGGCCATCGGCACCTTTGCATTTCAGGCCATTGGACGCAACAATTCAAGCTATTTGAAATACATCCCCAATACCCTCACCTATGTAAAAAAGAACCTTAAGAAGTACGATGAACTCGGCCCCTACGGTAAGGTTCTTAACACGTATCTCCCCTTTGATGAACGCTAGGTTTCCTGGCTGATTAGCCGTAACTGCAACTTGCTGATCGATCGCGTGCATTCGCGTTCCCAATCACCTGCTGCTAGTGCAGAAAATGTTTCACTGCCATAACCGATATAATTTCTATCACGTCATAATACATTTTCGATGGAACGATTATAAAAATGACTGTGAGGTAAAAGAGCTAATCCTCAATGGGTCTCTTCGCCTTATGTGAGGGTAGATGAGGGCAAGCGTCAGGTCTTGACATGAGACATGGATCCTCTGGCCCTTCTGCTTGCGCAATCTTTTTCTCTATTTGATTCATTTTTCGATTAACCTGGGAATCCCTTTGGCGTCTCTCTTGAATTCTCAAACAGGCGCCCACGTCAGAACTCGAAAATATTCAAAGAAATCTTTACCTTATCAGACATATGCCTCGGGAAATGGGGAACTCCTCTAAGGAGAACGAGTTGACTTAGTCTTAGACTTAGTCTATACTACCTGTTGAGGTGACTGGCTATGGTCAAAATAAATGTCCATGAAGCAAAAACGCATTTTTCTCGGTTATTGGCACGAGTGAGCAATGGAGAAGAAATCATCATTGCCAAGGCAGGCAAGCCGATTGCCCGTTTAATCCCTATAGTTCAGAAACCTGGTAAGCGTATTGCTGGAAGCGCGGCGGGGAAAGTTTTTGTAGCGGATGATTTCAATGCTCCCCTTCCCGAATCCATTGTGAGCGCATTTGAGCAATGAAAGCGTTGCTAGATACCCATACTTTCTTGTGGTGGATTACCGACAGCCCTAAGTTGTCATCTCGTGTCCGTGAAATCATTGGCGATGGGAATAATGACCTGTTCCTCAGTGCCGCGAGTGGGTGGGAGATTGCGGTTAAAGTTCAGCTTGGCAAACTGAAACTTCCCGACTCACCCGAGCGCTTCATCCCAGAACAACTGAGAATTAATAACATCAAAAGTTTACCTATCGAAATGAGCCATGCGCTCCAAATCTCCAGCCTTCCAAATCGTCATCGAGACCCTTTTGACCGTGTGCTGGTCGTCCAGGCCCAACTTGAGGGCCTACCTATTCTGACTGCCGATCCACTGATTGCCCAATACCAGCTGGAAGTCATTTGGTGAAACGCAGTTTATTCCAGTTTTCCTTAGTGTCCTCGTCCTCAGCGTAGTTACGGACGAAAAACGGTTTCTGAGAGCCTTGCAGGCCGGGCGCTGTACTTTGAACTCCTGCCTTTTACTCACGGGGAGGAAACCGAAAAGGAATTTCCACACTGGATTTCCCGTTTTTCAGAATCTCTTTGTCTTTGCTTCGGTGTGCGACGGGCAACTCTATCATTTCAGAACTCAGGGCGGTAGGGAAAAGGAGGTAGATTTTCTCCTAGAGATGGATGGCAAAGTCATAGCCATAGAAGCCAAATATTCGGCGAAAGTCGGATTTCGAGATGTTGAAAATATTCTTTTTCTGAAAGATGTCTTGCCGAATTGGACGGCCGGACTCGTTGTTTACAACGGGTCTGATGTGTTGACCCTAGGTCGAAATATTTACGCGGTTCCATGGGCCATGATCTAATCGTGATAGGCGCAAATGGGTGTCATGTCAAGACCTGACACCCACTCTCAGACGTGGTACAGGACAAGCCTTGTAAAATAATGCCGGCCTTTCATATGAAAATTGCTGATTTTCTGCGAAAATTGGCGAAAATCACAGAAAATCAGGGTACGTTTATGAAACCTGTGAAAAGCCAAGCTTGCTTTTTGAAATGGGTTCAGTCATACTGGAAGTTCCGTCTGTGAGAAAAAGCCAAATTCGTCGCAAGACGAGGACGGAAAGCCACGGGTCTGCTGGGAGGTAGCGAGACTCCAAGGCTTCCACGTGACGACAACAATGCAGATAGCCGGGTTGCCGAAGCGGTGACTCGGTTTTTGTTTTTTTGAATCTAATCTCGAAAAAAGAGGAGGGACACAATGTTTAGCTAACTATCTCAGAGGGGCGATGAGGGCTTGAACCGTCCAGATCAATCCCTCAAATTTGGCGAGAAAGAGCACTGTTCATGATGATGTGCAATTGCTCAGGCATTTTGTCAGCAAGGTGTGTTCAATTCCTACTTCATTTTGATCTTCCGCTAATCCAACACGGTACCTCGTCACTTTCTCAGACCTCCTGTGCACGCCCTGAGCGACTCGAGAGCGAGAATTCCGCCGAACTTTGACCACACTCCGTCTTGTTGCCAGACTGATCGTCCCTGAGGTTTTTTTGGACGTGGCTGACAGACGAGGAGCGGCTTCATGAGGTCCCGCCTGGTTAAAGCGATATTCTTGGGCTTTCTCACAGGGATCGTGGGGGTGGTGATAAGCCCTTTCCATTTTGCGCTCAACATTGAGGAAAACGCGGGTCTGGGCTTACTGTTCAAAAGGAGGGGAGCAAGACAAGCACCCTCTGATGTCGTCGTAGTTAGCATAGACAGAGAATCTTCTGAGAATCTCGACCTGCCTGATAACCCCGATAAATGGCCTCGTTCGTTCCATGCACGTTTAACTGAAAACCTGGCTCGAGAGGGTGCCGAGGTCATTGCCTTTGACGTCCACTTCATAGAACCCCGTTCCACAGAGGATGACAATTTATTTGCAGAGGCGATAAGAGAGGCTCGGAATGTTGTCCTTGCCGAACCCCTCAAAGCCAAAGAGGTTCCTTCGTCTGACACGGGCGGGTCTCAAACCGGAGTTCACAGTATTGTGAAAATCGTGAAACCGATTGATCTCTTTTCGCGTCCTGCTGTTGCCACAGCACCTTTTCCTCTACCCAGAATTCCGTTCAAGGTGAACCAGTATTGGATATTCCAGACAGGAGCAGGAGATTCGCCGACTCTGCCAGTCGTTGCATTTCAACTCTTCGCTCTCCAAATATACGAGGATTTTATTCAATTGTTAGAAAAGGTCAGTCCAAATCACGCCGTAAAACTGCCAGGTGATCGCACTTCCGCGATAGAAACAATAGGCGTTAAAAGGCTGATGAGAGATATAAGGGAAATTTTTGAAAGCGAGCCGGCGATTGCAGAGAGGATGCTTGAAGAATTAGAGCATTCGGAGCCCCTATCTGCTGATATGAAAAAGTATCGACTTCTCAAATCCCTCATAAAGATGTACGGGGGTGCGAATAGCCGATATATCAATTACTATGGCCCCCCTCGCACGATTATCACCATACCCTACCATCAAGCACTGGAGCTCCGTGATGGGGCAGCCGGGGACAAACAGATCGACCTTAAGGGTAAGGCCGTCTTTGTGGGACTCTCGGAAATACTGCTGGCAGATCGAAAAGATAGCTTCTACACGGTTTTCTCACAGGCAAACGGCATATTTATCAGTGGGGTAGAAATCGCCGCCACCGCATTCTCAAACCTCATGGAAGACATGCCCGTGAAACCGATCGGATTACGTTACTTTATGCTTATTATTCTTCTCTGGGGTATCCTCACGGGCATCTTTTGCCGGTTATCCCATATTGTCGTCGCCGCATTGGGCGCAGTTGGGCTGAGCGTTCTTTATCTCCTCGCTGCAGAGTATCAATTTAAGACCAACGATACCTGGTACCCTATTGTTATCCCGTTATTTATCCAGACGCCCCTCGCCTTTTTTGGCGCTGTCGTATGGAACTATATCGATACAAACAAGGAGCGTCAGAAGATTAGGAAGGCGTTTGAGTACCACCTTCCCAAACATGTTGTCGATCAGTTAGCAAAAGATATCGCACATATCGAGACAGGTAGCCAAGTCGTTTACGGGATTTGCTTAACTACAGATGCAGAACATTACACCACTCTGTCCGAGACCATGGATCCGATGGAACTTGCCAACTTCATGAACCGATACTATGAAGCGATTTTCAAACCAACAAGGCAACACGGTGGGGCGGTTTCAGACATCATCGGTGATTCCATGATGGCGTTATGGGTGGCGTCACGTCCTGAGAATTCCCTCATGGACAAGGCCTGTTTCGCGGCACTCGATATTCAAAAAGCAATGAAACAATTCAATGAATCATCTGGCGCTGTGCAGCTCAATACACGGGTTGGGATAAATTCCGGTCAGATACTGCTCGGTCACATCGGCGCTATCGACCACTATGAGTACCGCCCTGTTGGGGATATTGTCAACACGGCATCAAGGATAGAGGGTCTGAACAAGCATCTCGGTACGCGGGTCCTGGTATCTGAAGAGGTTATCCATCAGCTCGATAGTGTCCTGACGAGAGAAGTTGGACAATTCAGGCTGAAAGGAAAGGCCAAGCCGATCACGATTTATGAACTGATGTGTCGAATTGAAGAGTCTGACGAAAAACAGAGAGGGTTTTGTGAGATCTTTGCTGAGGCCATGGGGGCTTTCAGAAGGCAATCCTGGGATGAGGCGACAGAAAAATTCCATCAGTGCATCGAAAACCTTGGAGAAGACGGGCCATCGCGCTTCTATATAAGGCTTTGCGAGCAGTACCGGCAGACTCCGCCTGAAGAGCCGTGGGATGGGGTGGTCCACATGGAGAAAAAGTAGCGAACTATTTTGCATCCAGGCACGAACATCGAGGAGCTACCAAAAGGGGGGGGTAATGATACGCATCTTTTCATTCCTTTGTAGCCTTACCGTATGTTTAAGCTTCGCGATAGCCTCGCTATTTCCCTCTGCTGCTCTCGCAGAAACGTGTGAGCAATGGGCTGGAAAAGTGGTTTCAGTGGAGGGGCCCGTAGAGTCACGAAGGGTGGATGAAACCGAGTGGCAACCGGTCAAGCTAAACGACACCTACTGCCCCGGTGACGTGATTCGGGTAGAGGAGAGGGGCCGGGCAGACGTTGCCCTGGTTAACCAACCCGTTCTGCGTCTCGATCAGAACACGACGATCACCTTGGGAGGCGTGAAAGAAGAACGGACCTCTCTGGTAGAGCTCGCCAAGGGAGCCGCCCACTTCTTCAGCCGTGTTCGGCGGAACCTGGAGGTGGTGACAGCGTTCGTCAACGCTGGCGTCGAGGGGACAGAGTTTTTCATCAGAGTTGAGGAAGATCAGACCTTCATATCGATATTTGAAGGAAAGGTGTTGGCTTCGAACGAGGCCGGAGAGCTCATGCTCACCAGTGGTCAATCGGCAGTGGCCGAGGCAGGGAAAGCGCCGGTACTGCGCATCGTGGTACGCCCACGGGATGCGGTCCATTGGGCATTGTACTATCCACCCGTGGTATATGTTCCGCCTGAAAAAGCCCCGGTTGAAGATACGAGTGATCCGCGGTTTCTGGCTCATCGGGCTTCATTGTTGCTCGCTGTGGGCCGCGTTGACGAGGCGAGTCAAGATATCGAGCGGGCACTGAGTCTAGACCCGAATTACAGCGATGCCTTNNATGAAAAAGAGAAAGCACTTACTCTTGCACAGAGGGCAGTCGAGGCAGGGCCTGACTCTGCTACGGCACAAATCGCCCTTTCCTATGCCCAGCAGGCAAGCTTCAACCTGGAAGGTGCACGGGCGAGTCTTGAAGAAGCGGTGAAGCTGGACCCTGAAAACGCCCTGGCCTGGGCAAGGTTGGCCGAGCTCTGGTCGTCATTCGGCAACCTCGATAAAGCCCTCGAGGCAGCACAAAAGGCGGTTGCCTTAAGTCCAGGCCTCTCCAGGACGCAGACGGTCCTCGGATTTGCCTACCTGACACAGGTGAAGACGAGACAGTCCAAGGAGGTCTTTGAGAGAGCGATCGCGCTCGATCAGGCTGACCCCCTCCCGAGGCTCGGTCTGGGATTGGCAAAGATCCGGGAGAGTGACCTCCACGAGGGAAGAAGGGACCTCGAGATCGCCGCTAGTCTGGATCCCAATAACTCTCTTATCCGTAGCTATCTGGGTAAAGCCTACTTTGAAGAAAAACGTATTGACTTGGACGGGCGCGAATACGCCGTCGCCAAGGAGCTCGACCCAAAGGATCCCACACCCTGGTTCTACGATGCCATCGCTAAGCAGACCACCAACCGGCCGGTTGAGGCTTTACGTGATCTGGAAAAAGCCATTGAACTCAACGACAACCGTGCGGTATACCGGTCGAAGCTCTTGCTCGATTCTGACCTTGCGGCACGCAGCTCAAGCCTTGCCCGGATTTACAATAATCTGGGGTTTGAGCGGCGCGGCCTGGTGGAGGGATGGAATTCGGTGAATACCGACCCAACCAACTTTTCTGCTCACCGGTTTCTGGCCGATACGTATTTTGCTTTGCCCCGCCACGAGATCGCCCGGGTGAGCGAACTGCTCCAGTCCCAGCTGTTGCAGCCCACTAACATCACCCCCATTCAGCCGCTGCTGGCGGAAAGCAACCTGTTTCTTATCAGCAGCCAGGGCCCTGCGGCTCTCGGCTTTAACACATACAACCCCTTGTTCAACCGGGATCAGACTACCCTTCAGGCCAGCGGCTTTGTGGGCAGTAATGATACATGGGGCGGCGAGGGTATCGTCTCGGGCATTTACGGAAAGCTGTCTTTGAGTGCCGGTTACACACACTTTGAGACGGATGGGTTTCGAATCAACAACGACCAGGACGATGACATCGCAAACGTCTTCGCCCAATACGAACTCACTCACAAAACGAGCGTTCAGGCTGAATACAGATTCAGAGATATCGATAGAGGCGACACCCAGCTGAGGTTCTTCGAGGATGATTTTCGCCCGGATCGACGCCAGAAATTTGAACTACAATCTGGCCGCCTCGGCTTCCGTCATGCCTTTTCGCCGAGCTCCAATCTCATCGGGAACTTTATGTATTCAGAAGGCGAAGGCAGTTTTGATGAACTGGGGTTTATCGATCCCGCTGACGTCGGTATTCCACTCCCCTCACCGCCCGATCTTGAGGAAACATTTGACTTCGATGAAGAAGCAGACTCCCATAGCGGAGAGCTTTCGTATCTGTTCCGCTCAGATGCCATCAATCTGGTCGGCGGGGCGGGGTATTTCAATATCGACTCCGAAACAAAAGTTTCGGATGTGGTCATTTACCCTGGCTTGCCTCCCTTCATCCCGCCCATCACTATCTTTTCAGGTACCTTCGAGGCAGAAACAGATACTGACCACACCAATCTTTACCTGTATTCCTACATCAATATCTTGAAGAATGTGACCTTCACCGTCGGCGCAAGCGGTGACATCTTCGACGCGGATCAAAAAGGAACGGATGATCGGGATATCGATGAAAGCCAGTTCAACCCTAAGTTCGGTGTTACCTGGAACCCGCTCACGAACACCACGCTTCGAGGTGCCGTGTTCCGGACGTTTAAACGAACGCTCATTACCGACCAGACGCTCGAGCCCACCCAGGTGGCCGGTTTTAATCAGTTTTTTGACGATTTCACTGCAACAGATACGTGGGTCTACGGTGCTGCCGCCGATCAGAAATTCTCTCAAAACATATACGGTGGAGTGTCATTTACTTTAAGAGAGCAGGAAGTGCCGTGGTTCGACATACCGCCTCCCCCGGCTCCTCCTGTGCCTCAGCTCAAGGGAGCGGACTGGGATGAATACCTGGGTCGTGCTTACCTCTACTGGACCCCCCACGAGTGGATCGCACTCAGAGCCGAATATCAATTCGAAAAATTTGATAGGGATGAGGAATTCAATGCCAATATCAGGAAAGTAAAGACACACATTTTTCCTCTGGGCATTAATCTCTTCCATCCTTCCGGTTTGAGCATAGGGTTCCAAGGGACCTACTATGATCAAGAGGGTGATTTTCAGAGGGAGGAAGCAATCCCTGTGCCCTTTGAGGAGGGTGAAGATAGCTTCTGGGTGGTCGATGGTGCCATCAGTTACCGTCTGCCCAAGCGCTACGGTTTCATCAGCGTCGGAGTGACAAATCTCTTTGACGAAGAATTCGAGTATGCTGACACAGACGTTCAGAATCCGAGGATACAGCCGGAGAGGAGCATCTTTGGTAGGGTTACGCTGGCGCTTCCGTGAGAGTCGGAAGGGTGTGTGGTTTGGAAAGGAGGTGATGAAAATAGAGAATCATCATTGAATGCGTTCAGACGAAAAAGGGATGGCTCTAAAACCGTTTCAATACTCAACACCAAATTGCAAGCAACAATTCAACCCAAAAAGGAGGAAGCCATGTTGAAGAAATCATCGTTGATCGGAGTATTGTGTATCAGCCTGATAGCCATGTGGGCAGCTCAGGCCAATGCATGGTTTGTACCGTCGCCTCCAGGAGTATTTGGCGCAGGGTGCTGCACTGAGTTCACTGTAACTACAAGGGTGGCGGGTGGTGGCCCACTGGACAAAAATACTGGGGCAATAGCGGATGATCAGACAAAGCTATTTGTCTCTATATTAATCAAGGAAGGTTATGTGGTCTTGTTTAACCCGAGAAATATAGATAAGAACGACCTAAAGAAGGTGACCGTTGGAATTGGTGGCCACATTCCAGTGGAGGCATATAGCCCTCTTTTCGGGATACTTCCGGCAGAGAATGGCAGCGGTTATGACGTCGACGTGACAGTCCCTGTCACTGTCGACAAATGTCATTCTG
>WVXP01000224.1:9723-11188 GCA_011773445.1 Pseudomonadota bacterium
GAAGCTAGATTCCTATTTTACTGGAATATAATTAGAAAGGCGAAACCAGAGGATGATCCTCTAACAGCTGCACAGGTAGCAGAACAGTATTTCGATATCGTAAAAAACGGCTGGAGCATAGACATGCTTCGCATCATATGGGCTGAAGCTTTTGCTTACTTAGACGGGAAATGGGCCCAAGGTGACCCATCACCAACGGCCAATGCTCTGACGGACGAATGGTACAGAGCGATTGAATGGCCCGACCCCGATGATCCATGGCCTCCCGATCCTCCCGGTGACGATGATCCACCGCTCATAAACTACGTAGTCCGGGACCCGGGGGAGCCTTTTGCGTTTTATGACCACGTGGATGTACCTGCGGGTGGTACCGTTAAGGTGAAGGCACGCTATGGGGTGCTCAGCAATGATGTCGATCTAGGAGACGATGCACTTCCATTGGAGGTTGTAGAGGTCGGTCCTGCAGAGGACGATACCGATCCCGGGTCGGTCGGCGGTGTCGGCTTTGAAACAGCCAGCGAGGGGTGGGTAACGCTCAACGCCGACGGTAGTTTCACGTACGAGGCGCCGCCGGTTGATAATCCCCCTGTCGAAGATGATTATGTCTGGTACAAAAACGGGGAAATCAGCGGCCCCAATGAAAGCAATGTCACCGTATTGCACTTCGGGATCATCAATTAAGAATGGCAGTTGCGGAGAAATATAGGACCAAGCTTTAGCGCGTATTTTGTCGAGGCTTTCCCATTGGGAGAAAAAGGGATGCCCGTAAAACGCAAGGCGGGGCCATTCATGGCCCCGCCTTGCGCTCCACGTGATGTATGCACACTGCGTGCAGTGTCAGGTCTTGGCATGAGACATTAACTGCTAAGGCAAAAGGAAAGGTCCAGGGAAGGGGGACGTCCATAAGTTTGTAAGTTTCTGACCCCACGATCGTTAAAGACCGGACACTACAGTGTCTCGCGTCGGGTCTTGACATGAGACATCGATTCCCCACGCCTCCTGATGAAGCAATGTTTTCTTTATTTGATTGATTTCTAGGATAGGGGACGTCCATAAATTTATAAATAACTAGGCATCTATCAGCTGATATTGATTTTCCCTGGCGATCTTTTCCCCCCGCCGCACCGCAATGCTGACTGCAGGCTGGATCGGCTTCTGTCAAAATAGCTGAACGAAATCCGTGTTTACAGGTATCCTCAACCTTGCCCGGATTGACAGAGCACAGTTCGATAATACAGGAAAAGGCTACAGAATATCTCCTGCCCACAGCATCTCACAGAAGTTCTGCCAGGGAAGCACGGTGATCTGGGACGAGATCTTTCTCGGTCGCTGTTCTTTTGAAATGATAAGGCTTTTACGACATTTGTTCTCCTCGTGGAAAAGGTGGAGACCCTTGGTGCGATCTGCAACACTGGAGGAGGCTTTGACTTCAATAGCGACTTCTGCATCGCCAAGGATCAAATCT
>WVXP01000224.1:11382-11623 GCA_011773445.1 Pseudomonadota bacterium
AAGCATGCCGTTTGTGATTGCCGCAGCCCGCAAAAATTTTGAGAAGGCAGGAAGATTTCTCGTTAAAGCCTCCACCTGCACTTCCTCTTTCAAATAGTCTTGAACGTACCCTTTTAAATCCATTTCAGCGTTGGAGGCAAGGTAATGGGAGGGTATGAGGCCAAAATGCAGCGCCCTGCCCAAATCAAAAGACTTCAACTCCTTCGTAACGAGAGGATAGAGCTCAAAACGCCAGGCCCTT
>WVXP01000251.1 GCA_011773445.1 Pseudomonadota bacterium
TGTCCTGATCATCGATGACACACAGAAAACAATCCCTTGCATGTAAATCAATACCACAATAGAATCTCATGATAGGCCTCCTTTCGTGTTTCGGGGTTAGTGATAGAGTCAATCCCTATCATCTTACCCCGAGGAGGCCGCCTTTAATAATTATCAAGATCAAACCGAACGGACTCGATCTAGAAATGCAATATTTCAATCGCCTATCGAAAGGCTGAGGGTCCACTCCTCACATCTTCCACGTCCTCACCATAGACCTTTCCCTAAGCAAAGAAAAGCCGGAAATCCCAGTGTCAAAAAGTGACAACATGAATTTATTTGGACTTACTTGGGCTTACTTAACTAGCTGAAATCATAAACCCGCCTACCTATTTAGGTTCCAATCATAGAACAGGTATTCGATGCGAATGCGATCCAGATTTCTCTCAAGAAAAAACGACTTCTCGTCCCGATTAAGGTAGCTGAGCAAAAAACGAAATACGCCACTTTTTCCTCCAAAGTCGCCCCGATACCACCGAAATATCTGAGATAGAAAGATCGTATGTTTTTCCGGCAGAATGATGACCTCTGAGCTATTAACAAAATTCTTGGCCGCAAGGTTCAGTTGTTCGTCAATGTGGTCTGCGTCGTAGAACCGAATCGGTGCGCAGGACCGGGAGCCGCAGACCAGTGCAAAATGGATCCTAGGATCGACCTCACTCAGGCTAAATCGACGACGTCTGTCACCACGCATGAAAAGGGAGAAGAGGCCGTAGGGAGGCCGGGAATTTGCTCTGAGAATTCCATGCTCGATGTCATCCGGGGAGAAGTTGAATTCTCCAATCTGATACGATAAGTTCCGAAAGAACCCGGAGACCTCCCTGACCGATGCAGTGATGCCGAGCTCCGCGATTCCGTGGACCACGAGAACGTTGTAGAGGTTAATCCAGAATGCTAGCCTTTGCTCACGTGTTACCAGTTGCCGCAGATCAAAATGTTTGAGTTGGGCAGCTGTCCCTTTGTACTCCTGGTATTCAGATGACCTCCTCATGGACTCATAGTCCACCCTACCTCGATTCACATCGAAGAATTTGAGTTTTAAGTCCCATAAACTTGTCATTAACCTCGAGGCAATATCAACCACGGGGGCCGTTATAACACCATCCTCCGCGTTCAATGGATGAAGGCTCCGCAGTGACCTGGAATAGCGATGCTTATCCTCCTCGTAGTAGTCAGAGATGAGGTCGATGAACAGGGCGGCCGTCCAAGAAAAAAGTTTGGAGCCGTAACCCTCCCCGCTACGAGAGTCAAAGTATTCATGAAAGCCGAACCGAATGGGAAGCTGAGCCAAGTCTTTTTTCATGGTGTCAGCTTTTTCCCTATAGCCGTATGCCTGGAGGCCCCGGGATAGCATCCAATTGATATTGATCCAGATAGGGCCTCGCCAATAATTCTGAGGGTCATACCCCTCCTCTGTCATGTCGTGGGTGGGAACTGTAAAGCAGTTTCCTTGGTGTAAGGCGCAGAAACCGATCGAGTCGAGATACACATAAAGGCGCTCGGCTTGAGAGGGGGAGGCAGCCCTGCCAAAGAGGGGCATGAAGGTAGCCACCGTCGGGGAATGAATGAATCCCCTGCGGACAAGATCATACGCCTCAAACTTGTCACATTCCTCACACCAGAGATCTCGTGAGATGGCGCGGGCCGTCTGTTCCGTCCAATCCTCTACTTCACCTGTATCCATCTTCAATATCTTCCCGATTTCCAGAAGATCACGATTCGCCCGGGCCAGGATGGAATTGAATAGCGGATCTTGAATCAGGAATGGGCACTTCTCGTAGATCGACTTCTCGTCATATTGATTCCGCCGGAAAAGATCCACAAGGTAAATGTATCGGTCGTAATGGGCATCGCTAGGACGCTGATCTCGAGGAATACCCTGTCTCAGGTCCTTACGCTCATAAGGAGGAAGAGTTTTTCTGTCGATCTCGATGCTATCAAGTGGATCGTCCCATGTGGGGGAATTATCGAGCCCAGATTCCCAGGGATGCCTGACATACACGAGTCCGGTCTGATCTGGGTCCCTGTGTCGATAAAAATATCGGTGCGAATCCAGCAGTTTGGGATACATGGCTTTCAAGAAATCACGAACTCTGTCACCTCCCTTCGCATGTTGGTAGATATGCAGACACGCTGTTGCGTGAAGCGGCGGCATCGTGATGCCACTGGTCATCCTACCGCCTGGCACTTGCCAGAAGTCGGGCTCGGGGAAGTAGTTACCCAGGGCCTGAGGGTTGAATACGATTTGGGGCACCATTCCATTAGGCCACTGGGCTCCGAAAAGAGACTTGAGTTCCGTTTGGGCCCGCTCTTGGTCATAGTGTGCGTAGCCGATCGCAATGAAACCTGAATCCCAATTCCACTGGTGGGGATAGAGCCCAGGCGATGGTTTCGTATAGCTTCCCGTCCAGTTGTCATTCAACACCTGCCTTGCCAACCTCAAGTACCTTCGAAAACCCGTATTTCTACGATACCCAAACAACTCGGACCTCTCCACATATTCAAGTTAGGGTTGTTTCAATTCTCATTCGAAGACTTTTTCCTCTTCCCCTTCTTCGTCAAGGGCATCCATCTCGATCTCTCTTGCATCCTCTTCTCTTTCCAAAATCTCCTTATAGTATTCATGCTGAATGAGGAGATTCATAACTTCGTTCGTACCAGTCCAGATCATCTGAAGGCGCGCGTCCCTAAGGAATCGTTCTATGGGATAGACGTTCGTGTAAGCGATGCCCCCCATGACCTGCATGCAGTCGTTGACAACAGACCAGAGCATTTCGGTCGACGTCTTCTTGCTTTCTGAGACGATCCGTCGTGAATCCAGGCCTTCCTCGACGGAACGAGCTGCGACATAGACCAGACTCCGTGCCGCATCGAGCTGCGTCACAGAATCGGCCACCTTGAAGCTGACCGCCTGGAATCTCCGGATGAGTTCCCCGAAGGCTTTTCTGCGATTGGTATAGCGCACCGCTATTTCAAGGCAACATCGAGCCATCCCCAGACAGCCTGCCGCTGTCGTGAGTCTCTCGGGGATCATCATTCGATTGAAAACCGCTGCCCCCGCATTTTCTGGCCCAATGAGGTTTCGGGCAGGGACTTTCGCGTCCCGGAAGTAAATCCGTCCCGTCCCTCCACCTCGTGATCCAAGGAGGCCGTACACGTGTTCGACCTCTACGCCCGGTTCTCGATCAACGAGGAAGGCAGAGATGGATTCGTGAGGATGCGCTTCCGGTGCGGTCTTCGCATAGACCAGAAANNCCAGAAAGTAATCCGCCCCTTCCGCACCGACAACAAACCGCTTCTGTCCGTTCAGAATATACGCGTCCCCATCCCTTCGAGCGATCGTGGTCGCCCCGAAAAAATCCGATCCCCCTCTCGGCTCGGTAAGCGCCTCGGCACAAGTGATCTTTCCCTCGAGGGTCGGTCTTAGATACTTTTCTTTCTGATC
>WVXP01000140.1:0-2045 GCA_011773445.1 Pseudomonadota bacterium
AGATACGAGGAGATGGGAGAGGTCTTTCGTAACTACAGAGTGCTCGGCCTCTCGTTGGTTCAGAACTGGATCATCGGTCCAATTCTGATGTTTATTCTGGCCATTGTCTTCTTGCGGGGATATCCCGAATACATGGTAGGTCTCATCATGATTGGCCTGGCTCGATGTATCGCCATGGTCATTGTCTGGAATGACCTGGCCAGGGGGGACACCGAATACTGTGCTGGTTTGGTGGCCTTTAACTCGGTTTTCCAGGTTCTCTTCTTTTCCCTGTATGCTTATATTTTCATCACGATTCTCCCTCCATTTCTCGGACTTAAGGGAGTGGTGGTCAACGTCACGATTGGGCAGATTGCCGAGAGCGTCTTCATTTATCTCGGAATTCCCTTCATTGCGGGCCTTCTCTCCCGGCTGATTGGCCTTAAAACAAAAGGACGGGAGTGGTATGAGCAGAGATTTGTTCCGAAAATCAGTCCGATTACCCTCATCGCCCTTCTCTTCACCATTCTGGTCATGTTCTCCCTCAAGGGCGAATTCATTGTAAAGATACCGCTGGATGTTGTCCGGGTCGCGATCCCGCTGCTCGTCTATTTTGTGATCATGTTCCTCGTTTCCTTCTACATGGGGTGGCGCATTAAGGCCAACTACGCCCAGACTGCTACCATTGCGTTTACCGCGGCCTCGAACAACTTTGAGCTGGCCATCGCAGTGGCCGTTGCCGTCTTCGGAATCGCTTCGGGACAAGCCTTTGCCGCTGTCATCGGTCCCCTGGTTGAAGTTCCGGTACTGATTAGCCTTGTAAACGTTGCTTTTTGGTTTTCCAGGAGGTATTTCACCGAAACCGGAGAGTCAACGGCTCGATCCAAGGCTCGTGTCCCGGAGGTAAAATATGCGAACCCCAAATGAATTAGGGACGGCCAAAAGGATAAAGAGAAAAAAGGGGAGGTAATGCAAATGAAACCCAAAAGGAACCGGGTTCTCTTTCTCTGTAACCATAATTCGTCCCGGAGCCAGATGGCAGAGGGCCTGCTCAGGTACTACGGGGGAAAATGGTTCGAGGTTTTCAGCGCGGGAACATCCCCCTCCAGGGTTCACCCCATGGCTGTCGAGGTGATGAAAGAAAAGGGAATTGACCTGACGGGCCAGCGCTCGAAATCCATTGATGAATTCCTGGGACAAGGCTTCGACTTTATCGTCACAACCTGCGACGATGCTAGGGATAGATGCCCGGTCTTTCCCGGTCAGGGCGAAAGTCTTCACTGGGTGCTTGAGGACCCCGCAGGGACAGCGGGTTCGAGAGAGAAGAAACTCGAAGTCTTCCGGAGAGTTCGGGATGAACTTGAAAGACTCATCCATTCGCACTTCCCAGCTGATTCCGGGGAGCCGTTGGTATTGCGGGAAGAAGACAACCCCGAATTCTCTACTTAAACACAGGGCAGATCCATGGTATTATGTTAAAATGAAAAGGAACGGAGATGGCTGATATCGATACTTGCCGAGCAGAATGCTCCATCAAATCCACTACCAGTAATATCACCCCGGCAAATCGCTGGGACCACTTCTTGGCCCGCTGGGGGTATAAGCGCAATCGTCATCTGGTGGAGCCGGGACTCTACTCCTTGGGCAACCCGACATCGGACTCGCCCGTTTTTGTCACCGCCAATTACACGCTCAGCTTCGACGCACTGCGATCGGCACTAGCAGGAGTTGAAGGTTACATCATGGTACTGGATACCAAGGGAATCAACGTCTGGTGCGCTGCTGGCAAGGGAACTTTTGGCACTGATGAGTTGGTGCACCGAATTGAAGCGACCGCTCTCCATAACGTCGTCAGCCACCGCACCCTCATTCTCCCCCAACTCGGCGCGTCTGGAGTTGCCGCGCACGAGGTCCTGAAGCGCTCGGGCTTTACCGTTGAGTACGGGCCGGTGAGAGCAGCTGATCTCCCTGAATACCTCAAGAGCCACCGAGCCACACCCGAGATGCGGCGTGTGCGTTTCAACCTGTCTGACCGTCTGGTTCTCATTCCGGTAGAGCTGGTTCAG
>WVXP01000140.1:2053-2881 GCA_011773445.1 Pseudomonadota bacterium
CGGGGTTGTCCTATTTCCCGTCTTGCTCCCTCGGCTCCCCACATCGGACTTCAGCGTGAAGGGAGTCATCCTGGGGGGAGTCGTTGCGCTTCCATTTGTCCTGAGAATACTCCTAGCCCATTCAGATACAGCTTTTTGGCTCCGGGCCTTGTGGGCATTGGTCTTTCTGCTGGCCATGCCTCCGGTAACGGCCTACCTGGCTCTGAACTTCACCGGGTCGACACCCTTTACCTCCAGGAGCGGCGTCAGGCGTGAGATATTTACCTACACCCCTATTATGGCCCTGATGTTTGGGATAGGCATCGCGCTTGTAATTACCCTTGTCTTTATTCGAGGATGGGGAGGTGCATAGCATGGTTGGTTCCTACCGGTCCAACACCCTTCAGTTCGATCCCGAGCTGTGCATCAACTGTGGGATCTGCAGCATTGTCTGCCCGCACGGTGTTTTTGCACCGGATGATAGCGTCGCCCAATTAGTACTCCGTGAAGCATGCATGGAATGCGGGGCATGCCAGCGCAACTGCCCGGTATCTGCGATCACGGTGGATAGCGGCGTGGGGTGTGCCACTGCCATGATTCGCGCTGCACTCACTGGCAAGAAAGAGGCCACGTGCGGCCCTGAGATCGGGTCGTCCTGTTGTTCCGAAGATAGGGAGACGGCGAGTTGCTGTGACACCGAGCGCGGATGATCAGGGGGCTCTTCTCCTTCTTGCGTTATTCGCTTTATCTAACTCCACCCTTCCGCAGGAAGAATCCCAGACCAGCTTGGTTTCAAAACAGGAGGTACGCTTAAAGTCACCAAGAGAACGGATAATACCATCCCGAGGA
>WVXP01000093.1:0-125 GCA_011773445.1 Pseudomonadota bacterium
AATGAAGCATCCCCCTCGTGGTCGCCTGATGGGAAAAAGCTTGCATTCGTTTCGGACAGAACGGGAGGGCCCCAAATTTATATGATGGACCTATCGTCAAAGAAAACGTCGCGTTTGACATACAA
>WVXP01000093.1:274-1954 GCA_011773445.1 Pseudomonadota bacterium
CGGATCAGAGAACCTCATGCTCACCTCGGAAACAGGGAACAACCAGGATCCTGTCTGGTCACCTGATGGCCGCTATATCGCCTTCAGTTCAACAAGGGAGGGAAACCCGCACATCTTTGTCATTAACGCCAATGGGACCAACCAGAGAAGACTCACACGGAGTAAGGGAGGAGAAACCCAACCCAGCTGGTCTCCAAGAATGGAGTAGAAAAGGATGAGAACGGAAAGGAGGAAGAAAGTGATGGCGAATCGAGTCATCTTTTGGTCTGTATTGATCCTCTGTATAGCCCTCCTCTTAACGGGATGTCAGAGAAAAGTTATCATCGAGGGTGACGAAAGGGAGGGAGAAGCGATCGCCCGGGAGGGCGAGATTTCGGAGGAAGAAAGGCTCGCCAGAGAAAAGGAGCAGATCGAGGCGAGTCTGCAAACCAAGAAATATCCCGGTATTGAGGGCGAGGTCTTCGAAAGCTCGATGCTCCAAGACATCCATTTCGCCTTTGACCGCTATGATCTAAACTCAAGGTCCAGAGAGATCCTGGCAAGAAATGCTGAATTCATGCTCAAATTTCCCGAGGCAAAAATCCAGATCGAGGGTCATTGTGACGAACGGGGAACGAACGAGTACAATCTGGCTTTGGGCATGCGCCGAGCGACGGCTTCAAGGAATTATTTGGTATCTCTGGGTGTTCCGCCCAACCGTCTCTCGACAATCAGTTATGGTGAAGAACTGCCCATCGATCCCCGGCATAGCGAGGATGCCTGGGNNGTGAAAGGTCTCAGTCTATTCCACCGGCTTTTGTTTCTCTCTATTCTCGCTGTATTTCTGCTCGGGTGTGTCGCCGAGGACTCCCAGTATATCCGGCGAGATATCGACAACCTCCAGGGACAGATCGATAGCCTAAAAGAGGAGATGGGGAGCACCAGCGGCACCGCCCAAGGGGACGTTCCAGAGGACCGAAAAAGGCAAGCCGATATGGAGGTTGAATTACAGAAGTTGAAACGGGATCTGGATAGCCTGAGGGCGACGGTCGAAGACAATCAGGAACTCACAACAAGGACATTGAGAAGGCTTGAGAATCTCGAAATAAGCCTCACAACGAGATTGAATGACTTTGAGGCAAGACTCGAAACCGATAAAGGACCACCGCCGCAACCGGTTTCGCCTCCCTCGGGAGTCGAAACGCCTCCACCTGTGGAAGTTAAAAAACCCACCCCGACAGATGTTCAGGCCGACGAGGTGCCATCGGAATTAGAAAGGGCTTATCGGGAAGGCTATGAGGCCTTTCAGACAGGTGATCTGGAAGGCGCGAAGAAGAAATTCCTCGCTTTTCTGAAAGATCACCCTGATACGCCCCTTTCGGACAATGCTCAGTTCTGGATCGGGGAAATCTATTTCAAGCAGCATCAATACGAGGCAGCAATCCTTGCGTATGAGGACGTGATTAAGAACTATCCCAATAGCAATAAGCTCCCTGATACCTTACTCAAGCAGGGGCTGGCCTTTCTCGAACTGGGAGACAAGATCGACGCAAGGATCATTCTGGAGAATCTCATCAAGAAATACCCGAATACGGAACAGGCAAAAATCGCCAAAAACAAACTAACCACTGTAAAATGATCGGTGCTTTCCCGAGAATCCCTCGGTCGTGGTTGCTCCATTCTGCGGAACAAGTTTTTTTT
>WVXP01000099.1:0-2258 GCA_011773445.1 Pseudomonadota bacterium
TTGCAACCAAAACTGTGATCATAACCGTCACCAAGAGTTTGAGCATTCTCATATCTGACTCCTCGCCAAAAGTGATCTTCAAGGGTTCACTATGTTTGAAAGTACCACATTTATTCCTTTATCGCCATGTCTCAATGTTTCGCGGATTGTTGTTTATTCTTTAGCTCGTTTTCATCACCTCGTTCACTGCATCTTCGGTTTGTTGAACCGTAACCGTGTTGCCTCTAAGGGGGGACCACCTTGGACCCCTCCGCCTCTTTATCTTTATCCCTTTTTTGTTATTGGGATGTAAAGGGGAGCTAGGTTTTGTTGCGCAAGACCTTCTTGGGTGTGTAGTATCCAACTGAGAGTGCCATGATCAAGGCTGCAACACCGATCAAATTTAACGGTGCTGTCGATTTGACATCGAGTATTATGATTTTCCGTGTCATTGCAATAATAGCGACAAGAAAGACGACTTCAACATGAATTGATTCCTCTACAAGATAGACCTTTATTACTTCTATCAATTCAAGTCCAATCAAGATCATCCAGAAAAAGCCAAATACCTTTAGCATTTCGTTAACGTTGAGAAGAATAAACCTTGGCGGGTTCAGCATTTCCTCTACCAGAATGACTCCGAGTTCCACCGTGCCGAGCAGTACCACAATGACCATCATTCCGAGTAACCCAATGACGACGTAACATTCAAAATGTTTGATGGATTTTTCCATCAGATCAGCTCCACTTTAGTAGTTTCACAAATACCACAGATTTTCAAAACGTGATATTTCCTGGACAGTTCCTTGGGGCAAGGGAAAGCGCGACACCTAACCGACAAACGAAGGCGCGCCCCCTATACCTCTCTGGGTCACGGAGAATCACTTGGAGGAGATGTTGGGTGTCTCGTGTCTGACGGCTCTGTTCTCGACACCTTGAGTGGCACTGCCGAGGCGGCTTTGGCTGACGCTTCCGATCCCAACAGAATGGCGATCCATCGCGTGTCCTCGTTACTCTCCAGAGCGATTTTCACAGTCATGGTCAGGGGCACAGACAACAGCATACCGACCGGACCAAGGACCCATCCCCAGAACACCAGAGAAATGAACACCACCAATGTCGACAGACCCAAGCCGCGTCCCATGAACCGCGGTTCGATGACATTTCCGATTACAAGGTTTACGACCAAAAACCCCAATCCAGCAAGCAATGCCGAGCTCACTCCAAGCTGGACAAACGCCAGAAGGATTGCCGGAAGTGCCGCGATGATCGAGCCAATGTTGGGCACGAAGTTAAGGAAAAAGGCTAGCAAACCCCACAGCAGAGGGTAATCGACCCCCAGGATTGCTAGCCAGATCGCAATGGCGATCCCCGTTCCGAGGCTAACCAACGTTTTTCTCGCCATATACCGTTTGACATCATCCACGACTCTGTCCATATTGGCCAACGATTGGTTCGACCCGCCCAGGATGACACGGAGTTTGGTGGGAAAGCTTGAGGCCTCGAGGAGGATGAAAATCACAGTGAGCAGTATCAAGAATGCATTGGTGAGCACTCCGCCCAGCCGGGTGAGCGTGCTCGCGACAAGCCGCATGACCGCCCCTGGGTCAAAATACTCACGCAGAATCCCCTCAGAGATTCTCACACCCATCCCTGCGAGCCACGTCAGCACAGCAGCCGTTTCTTCTTGTAGGCGCGCTTGATAGATCGGTAAAGAAGCAGAAAAGTCGTTTAGCGAGCTTCCAATAAGGACACCCATAAGAAGCCCGATTCCCATAATACCGCCTATCACGATCAACAGAGCAAGCACTGTAGGAACATGGTTTCGCCGCAACCAGAATAACGGTGGCGCACATATGATAGCGAGAAACGCAGATAGGAGAAAGGGGACAAGGATTCCTTCAGCGGCACGCATACCCGCAACGACGATCACAAACGCTGCCACAGTGACCAAGACCTGAACCCCCTCGTATTTCTTATTATCTTTGGGCATCAGTATCAGTCAAGAAAAAGGAGTGAAAGAGGCTAAAGGCTGCGCTCAACTCTCAGTTAACAATAACGTGGACGTGTCTCATAAGTTCCAGTACGTCCAATCCGCTGAGAATTGAATAAACCGACGCAGTGTACCACATAATTCCCGCGACATGTGTGTGGATTTTGCGGGAGTGAGTGAGGGAGAATCAATCCCGTCACTGCACCCATGAAACCGAGCCAACGCCAGAGATTCGGCGCTGGCTCGGGGACTGCCGCCGTCATAATTACGGATTACTTCGACCCAC
>WVXP01000099.1:2374-3090 GCA_011773445.1 Pseudomonadota bacterium
TTGTAGCGCAGCGCCGTCAGGTCGCCCTCGTCGGAAAAGTAGAAGATCTCTTTTCGAGGACCTTTCTCCGCTCCGGCCGTCAGGTACGGCAGGAAGTTGTAGCCGTCGAGATGTACCTTGTAGGTGCGGCCGATCGCTTCCACGTCCCCCTTCTTGAGCTCCTCTTTAATGTTCGGCTTGCCAGAGGCCGCAAGAAACGTGGGCAACCAGTCCATATGATGCATGATCTCATTGGAAACCACGCCGGCTTCGATTTTGCCAGGCCAACGCACCATGGCGGGTACACGCCAGCCACCCTCCCAGTTGGTGTTCTTCTCGCCGCGGAACGGTGACCATGCCGCATCCGGCCAGGTGTTCATGTGCGGGCCGTTGTCCGTTGAATAGAAGACGATGGTGTTGTCGGCGATGCCGAGGTCGTCAAGCTTTTTGAGGAGCTTGCCGACATGCATGTCGTGCTCGACCATGCCGTCGGCGTACTCATCCTGACCGGAGATCCCACGCAGCTCTGGCTTGACATGTGTACGGAAATGCATCCTTGTGCCGTTCCACCAGACGAAAAACGGTTTCCCGGCCTTATGGGCACGGTCTATAAAATCCAGCGCAGCATCGAGCGTTTCGTCGTCTATGGTCTCCATTCGCTTCCTCGTCAGCGGACCGGTATCCTCGATCTTTCCGTCGGCCGATGATTTGATTACGCCGCGAGGGCCGAACCTCTT
>WVXP01000099.1:3125-20350 GCA_011773445.1 Pseudomonadota bacterium
CCGTGGTTGGTCGGTAGATGCTCATCCTTGTCGCCCAGGTGGTTCTTTCCAAACTGGCCGGTCATATAGCCGAGCGGCTTGAGCAATCCGGCAATCGTCGGGTCCTCGGGCCTCATGCCCAGGTCTGCACCTGGAAGGCCGACCTTGGAAAGACCCGTGCGAAACACGCTCTGACCGGTGATGAACGACGAGCGGCCGGCAGTGCAGCTCTGCTCACCGTAATAATCGGTGAACATCATGCCTTCCTTGGCGATACGGTCTATGTTGGGTGTCGAGTAGCCCACCAGCCCCATGGTGTAGGCGCTGATGTTGGTCTGGCCGATGTCATCGCCCCAGACGACCAGGATGTTGGGTTTGTTGTCCTGGGCCAATACCGGGCCGACCACCCAAGCCAGTGCGAGTAGACTAGCCACCGCACCCATGAAAAAAGCCTTACTGAGAAATCTTCCTTTCCACATTTTTCCTTCCCCCTTTTCTGATAGGAAATTATGCCTGTGAATTTTACTCTATTTCTGTAAAATTAACATAACCAAGAGAAAAAACTATTTTCAAGGAAAGAAAGCGATTTTTCTCACAGGGACAATTGTATTTTTCAGGATTGGGGTCCAAACCATTAGGTTTCTATTTCCGTGTTTCAGGCGGCGGTAATGCTCGAAGCTTCATCTCAATCCTCAACTTGTCCCGTCGAGATAGTGCCTCGCCATCCAGGGCATGGCGATATAATGCCTTAGCGTCCTCGGTCTTCTCCTCCTTTTCGTAAATATCTCCCAGGAGCAGATACGCGTCTGCATACGCCGGCCATAATTCTATAACCAGTTTTAACGCCTCCGCAGCACCCCCCGGATTCCCATTTTCCCTCATGTAGAAGGCCAGCGTGTACCCGTACTTCGGGTTAGGCCGCAAGTTGAACGCCTTCAGGCACAACTCAATGGCCTCCTTGGGACGCTCATTGGCCACTAGGACCCCGAGATTGTAGGCCGCTTCAGCCATCTTGGGATCGGCCTCCAAAGCGGCTCGCAGGTGCTTCTCCGCACTCGCAAGGTCCTTCTCTTCAGCCTTCAACAACCCCATGTTGAAGTTTGCCGCCGCGCTGTTCGGCTCAATCTCCAGCGCCTTTCGCAAGCTCTCTTCCGCCTTGGAATTCTCTCCCATACGAATATAGGCAATGGAGGCATTGACCAGAGACATGACCGCGCGGGGCTCCAGCTTCAATGAGGTTTCATAGGCGGCCAGAGCAATTGGAAGCTCTCCCCGCTGGAGGTAGTAGTTCCCCAGGTTATAATAGGAGGTCCAGTGGTCCGGCCGGGATGTAAGAGAAGTCAAGTACTCCCCTGTGGCTTTATCGAGGTTCTGGCGGTCTTTGTCCTCCAAGAGGATTGGTGCGAAAAATCTAGGATAGCTGGCTAGCGCCGATGCAGCTCGAATCCGGACGAGACGATAATCATCCCCGGTGGCCTCGAGCAGGGCCTTTCCTGTTTCTTTGGAGGGAAACATGCCCAGCGAGGCCGCGGCGGCCGACCGGACAAGGGGCGAAGGATCCTTCATGGCCTCGAGGATGGCAGGCCACTTGTACGGGTCATCACATGCCTGAAGCAACCGAATAAGCGATGTCGCATATACCTCGTCTCGGTCCTTGCTTGTGATATAAGCCAGCATTTCCGGCAGCCGAGTCCAGTCGCGGTTCCGGGCCGCGTCGATCAGGCCAGCTCGATGGAGAACCGGCGCCTGGTAGTCACGGTCGCGCCACTTTCGGACCCATTGGTCGGCCCAGGCAGGATCATTATCGGTATGGCAAAGACTGCAGGCATTGGGTGATTTGAATTGGATGGTTGCTGCGGGAGTCGGCGGGAGCATGGAGTGATCGCTCCGGCGCATTCGTGCAAATTCCGTCATAGGCATGTGGCACGAAATGCACTTGTTCCCAGGGCTTTCTGCAGGATGGTGGGAGTGCTCAGTCGCGTTTTCGACCCGCTCCTGGTGGCAAGGCATGCAGGATTTGTTGGGCTCTTTCTTTTGCTTGTAGCGGCCGCTTGAGGTATGGCAATGGAAGCAGCTGAGCTGCCCGGATTTGGCGCACGGACTCATCCGCCAGAGCGTGTAAGTGTAGTTTTCCCCGAGATCGCGGCCGTCCGGATAGAAATCGTGGTGTTCCAGGGTCGTCAGCTCGTAGTGGTCGAAGTACCGGTCGCCGGGGCTAAAGGAGGTGGTTATGGGGGCCATCTTGGCATGGCAGGGAGCGCAGGCCTCATTATTCTGCTTCACGGTGAAGTCCCTTCCACCTCTGGTGATTTTGAGATCCTTCGGAACGGTCCCTTTAGGCGCTTCCTTACATACCCGGATGTGTTCATCACCAGGACCGTGGCAGGTCTCGCAGTTAATTCCCGGCTCGGCCCAGACCGTGTGGTAGGTGTCGGTTTCCAGATCGTAGTTTGAGGTGAGTTGGCTCGCATGGCAGCGGTAACAAGCGGTATTGAAGGTATAAGGCCAATCCTTCCAGCTGACCGGCTCGTCCTCGACGGGGCCGCCGGGAAAGTGACGAACACCGCTGGCGGCAGTGTCGAACCACTCCTTCTTGCGGATATCGTAAGCCACGGGCAGGGTCTGGAGGCGTCCCCGCTCCATGGGCGTGAGGAAATAATAGACATTCTTTCCGCCCAGAACATGTTCGATCTTGTATTTCTGATTCCCTTCAGGCCCAGTTTCATGCACCCAACCTGCATCCCTGCCGATCTGAACACGGTAATGATAGTCCCCGACCGAGATTTCATCCTTCTGGAACGTGAGCTGCATTCGGCCAAGCTCAGCGGTAAACGATTGCATGGCTCGGCCATGGCGTGAAGGTGCCCAAAGCTTATAGAACTTTTCATGACACTCCCAGCAGCTCACCGAGCCGGTATATCCCTTTGGCTGCGACGAGGGCTCAGGCGCTTCAGCGAACGCAGGTGCGGTGACCGGTCTTCGGGATAACCCGGCGTCCGCTGCCAGGTAGGTGATGAGAAAAACGGCTAACGTTAATCTAATCTTACCCATGTCGGTTTTCCCCCTTGTCTGAAGGGTCACATCTTAAATATTAAAAATTCTTTCCTTAATTCTGTCTACCTGGCCTCTCAGCTCCTTGTCCCTGGCCACGGCACGGTTGACTTGATTGTATCTCACGGCGACGGCCGCACCCGATACCCCTCCAAAGAATTCGCCCAGATCTCTACCCGACACCCCGCTTAGATCTCTCGCAAGATAGATGGCAAGTTCTCGGGCCTGGTTCCCTTTGCGTCCTTTTTCCCGTATCTGCTCTTCCCTGCATCCAACCTCATCACATACAGCCTGGAGGATTGTCTCGAGACTTACTCTTGGCTTCAATTTCCTGAGTTGGGGAATCTCCTTTTCGTCATCCCTAGTAGAAAGGAATCTGTCTTTCACCCAACGGACAAAATCTTCATCACCCATGATGAAACCGCCAACTGCTTGTTTTTCTGGATTCTCAAGGGTCTCGACATGCACTTCCTCGACAAAGGCTGTATAGGTTTTGATAGCTTCTCTTCTCTTCGTTCCAAAATAGGACAATACCCGGCCTGTTTCCAGGAAATCAGGCACCTTTGTTCTCCCGATAAATGCTGCATAACTGCTCCATGGATATTCCCCTGGTTTCATAGCAATGTTGGCACGAACGGGGTTCAGGTGAATGTAGCGGGAGAGGGGCATGAGGTATTCATCAGTGTCTATCAACGTGGCCTTGAATCTTCCCTGGAAAAGATGGCCACTTCTTCGATGTTTTTTGTTGTAGTAGGCTGCGTAACTGACGTTCAGCCATTGAATCGCAATGCTAAGATTAGATTGAGTCGTTTCTATTAGGAGGTGATAGTGATTGCTCATCAGGCAGTACGTGTGGATGATTATGGAGTAGCGTTGCACAGTTTTTTCGAGGTATTCGAGGAACTTTTCTTTGTCCCTTTTACCTTTAAATAGCTTCTCTCCGCCGTTTCCCCGGCTCATAATATGGTAATGTGCTCCCGGATATACTACGCGTAAGGGCCTTGCCATAGTGTTTGGTCGTCGTCAAAGATTTGTTGCCGAAAATGCGGTAGATGGTAAGTGATCCGTTTTGAGAAGTCAATATTTAATATTTGAGATGTGACCCCAACCCACTGGCGTTCGATTATTTCTCTCGGACATCGGTACAGGGCGATCTTGGAGAATGGTCAAAGCAAATCCCTACCAAATGTCAAGGAGCCTTGAGCCCTAGTGAGATTCCTGTTGCTCTTGTCTTGAGGTTTGGGTTTAAGGGACAGCAAGAGGATTTACCTTATAATGGCATCTAACAACTCTAGGAGCGCCTCCTTCTTCATCAAAACGAGAAAATCCGTGCCGCGCGCCAGAATTCTGGCTCTGTGCTGATCTATCAGGTGTCAAGAGAATTCCTCGACATGAGTCCACCAAGGGGAGGCGGAACGCGGAGTTCAATCCTGAATTTGGGCACAAAGAGCGACCAGGGCAAACAACAGACTACCAGATCGAGCTGCCTACAGGGTGACGGTCCCCAGGCGGCTAACCGGTCGGGATGGTTATTACTGGAGCGCGTTCGGGAGCCCCGGTCTCAGCCAAGGTTAAGAGAAACATCAAAAAGGTAAACATCCGCTTTGATCTGAAGTCCCGGTCATCAATGAAGAACCAGTGCCCTCGATAGCGAACCGAAACAAAAGCATCGGTCGGCCTCTCGGTCTGGCTTGAGATCCGGACCCGGCTCCTCGCCTCGGCCTTCGAATCTGCCCTGTCCGACCACCCCGGGCTTGCCCGATTCTCTTCCACATGGGAGGGAGGAATATCCACGTGAGCAGCCAGCTCAGCCGAGATTTCGATCATGGACCGGGTCAGAATTGCAATCTCCTGATCGTCTGCTGGAAAAGATCCGTATACCACCTTGTATTCATTGGCTTCAGCTCTGAGACCGAGTATCTTTTTAGCTGCCCTAACTTCTGCGGCAATCTCATCGTCGAGTTCTCGACGGAAGAACAGTACCGAGGCCTCCTTATCGTCTTTTCGCATGACACGCATGCCCAAGCCGCCGGATTGTTGCACCCGTGTGAAGGCCTTCAGCAAACGGTCAAAATCGGGATCGGCTTCGCGAGCAACCAGCGCCGCTCCACGGCGGTTATAGACCCCGTTAATGGTTGTTACGCTGATACGAAAAAGGAATTCAGCCGGCCACCCAGCCTGAATAAGGGACAAAAGCGCACCAGGTGGGATCGGTGTCAAAAGGCTTCTCGTGAACTTCTCCCCCGTAAGGGGGTTGTACGTGATGGTCGGACGATCGATATACCTAGCGCGGCCACCCACTGTCTGAGAATTTCCAGGCACGAACTCGTCCCAAGCAAGACCTCCTCGGAGCACCCCCTCTAGAGAATACTGGTTGATAACCGATGAAACATCGAGAAAAACCGGTACGTCTCCATAGCGCATCTTAACGATGTTAAGAAGCATCACCCTCTTCCAGGAGTCAGAAATGGCGGAGGCGTAATCAAACCGGTCCCGGGGGATAGTACGTGGCCCGATGGCTGTGCAACCGCTGAAAAACAGGATCACGAATACCGCGAGAGACGTGTTGAGCCTAGTCATAGCGAGACCCTCCCTTAATTCATCCTAGGAGTTAGGGAAAAACCTTTTCGGTGAGTAGCTGTGGCGTTCTAGACCGCTCAGTATGCGATCTGAAAACGGGCCTGGACGATGTTTGCGCGTCCATTGTCAACTTCGGGGGGCGTACCACGGTCTTTTGCATTAGCGTAGATATAGTTTAACATGAACCTGGCGCGTGGATTGAGATACCAGTTCAGGCCGGCTGTGAAGTTGCTTTCTTTCCCTCCTTTGATGGCCTCGTCGTTCAGGTCGATAAAGGAGTATCGAAGCCCCAATTCCAGGGCTCCCCATCCACCTTGCAGAGGATGGAAGTTCCTTTCTGGCTTCACCCGGGAAAAGGATCCCGTTGAAGTGTCATAGCTTCTATTCTCGCCGGTGAAAAAGTAACTCCCATACACATAAAATCCCCAGAAATCGGGGTCGCCTTCGTCATCTGCATTGGTGAAGGTGTGGAAATACTGGGCCTGGAAGGAGAGAGGGCCAGACACGATCGCCAATTCGGGGTTGATCCGATTCAGCCTGTCCGCCAAAAACCCACCCGTATCGACAAGTCGGTCATCGGTAAGCAATGTTTCTGGGCGCGTTCTAAATCCCACGCTATCATCCTCATCCTTGTCGTCACGAACTCCATGGCTATAGGAGAGGCCGAGATGGAGAAGTCTTGCGGCTTCCTCATCGTACCATGGAAGGCCAGTAACTCGCGCCGTGATGTTAAAGCCATTAGCCTCGCTTATTCTATCTGTAGCCTCTCCCACATCCTCGAAAGAACCCGTGTTCAAGAACCAGCCCGCGCCCACAGTCATCCGTTCATCCAAAATGGCCTTGTCATACCTGATTCCCATGTTCCGACCAATTGCGAACGCTTGGTTAGGTAAGGCCCTTTCCATGAAGGTGGTATTGGTAAGCGGGGTCAGGTCTTCGAGCGAGAATGGCTCCCTTAAATGACCAAATCTAAGGTGCCTGAGGAACGGAATCCTTGGGAAGCGCACCCAGTTGTCCTTGATCTCTTGGACATTGGCAAACTCAATCTGGAACTTGAATTCAAGGACATCATATGGGGCATAAGAGGTGACACGACCCCTGATGGTCGGTAAAACGCCTTCAGAGGTCTCTCCCTCCTTCTTGATGGCCGAAAGTGCCCTTATTGTTCCTGATGCTGATATCCTCAGGCTCCGAAAATCCGCTTCGTACCCATCCAAGCCGGGAAAGGCCGCTTGCAGCTCATCATTGGCATCAATATTGCCACCGTCCGCCAGCACCCTTCCGCCGATCCTAATCGTGAAGTTCTTTCTACGACCATCCAGATGGAGGCCGTCTTTCCAATAAACATGAACACCGGTGTATTTTTCGGTTATTCCTTTTTCCCCTCTTCCTCGGACTTTGTTGTATTCCGACTCAAAGCTCTCAATTGGTGGAGGATCGGCTCTTAAGTCAACTCTGGGGATTATAAGGAGGATTGCAAGGAGGAGGAGGGTTAACCCAGCAACTGTCGGTCGCACATGCATCGTTTCACTTCGACCCTGTTGGCGCTATCCGAACGGGAGTTTGATCGGCCGAAAACCACTTTTCAAACATTCTACCTTCAATATGTGTCACAACCACTGTCTTCTCGTGAGAAAAAGATTCTGAACCGATTAAGGATGCCTGTGGTGAGGTGAATCCCTCCTGGCGCACTTGATACCTCTGTCAGGTGAAGAGATCCTGGAAGCTTGGATTGATCTTATCCTTCTTTCTTGAGATCAACCTCTCTGAGATCTTTTTCGAGATCAGTCAGGATATCCTCCAGGGCTTTGTTCCAGCCCCCAACCAGGGCCTCCGCGGTGTCTATGCCTACCGGAAGTTCTCTGCGGTAATGCTTTTGAAAGAGGATTTCGGAACGACCAGGGGTGTCTCGGATGAGTCGAAACCGAACGTCAATGGCGGCTTTCGGTTGGGTGCCTCGGCTGAAATCGCCGTAGAGGTCTATGACCTCGCCCTCGAGAACGTGGGTGTGCTCGGCCTGGCCGGTGTAGTCAAAAACCTGCCGAAAGAGGCCGGATCCTTGGAGCCACTCCCGCACCTCTTCGGTAATCATGATATCGGGCGATGCAAAAAACTGATTGTAGTAATCCGTCTCATAAGAGAGATCTCCGGAACGGTACACAAAACTTTTGCTCTCGTATCGGGGAGAAACGCGTAAGGTTCGGACCCTCAGCACGGCATCGGTCTCAACTGAGGAGACCGGTCCGGGTCTGGACACATCGAGGGCATAGGTGTCCCTCTTCACGTACTGCCTCTTCATGCAGCCGGCGGCGAGGAAAGGCACGATAACAGTACCGACGACAAAGATTGACAAAGATCTGATTCTTTTTGTCATTTTTTTCTCCCTTTTAAGCGGGGTGGAGGACCCCCGAAAAAGACAGAAGATGGATCCTCCTTGGCCTGCTCGCTCAGGTCTCTGACGTTCTGAGAAGTCGCCCTCGCGTTTTCAAGGGTCCGCTGGAGGTTTGGTCGCTGACTGGAAATCAATTCGTCCAAGTCACGGGAGATTCGTCTCACGTGAGCCATCGTTTCGGGGAGGGGCTCAGCAGCCGCATCGAGTTTGTCGACAACGCCATTGAGGTTCGCCACCAGCACCCGAATGCCCTCTATGGTTTTGTCGACATCGGTGTTCACTTCCCGGTCCACATCCCGGGCGAGTTTCCCGTAATCTCCTACGGTCGAGTTGATGTTGGTGACCAGCGGTTCAATCTGGCTGTCAACATTCTGTACGAGCTTCCGAACGTCCTTGACGGCTCCGTTCACGTTTCGAACGGTTTCCATCACTTCAGGAGAATTGACTGTCCGTTGAATCCCAGCAAGAGTCGAATTCAGATTGGCAGCAAGCTCTTCAAGGTTGAGCCTTTCCAGTGCGGTCGCCAGCTCCTTCTTTGTGGATGGAATTGTAGGAACCTCCGGAACCTTATCGTCACCCACCAGCCTGACAGGTGTGCCAGGATAAAAGTCGATTGCCACCATGAGTTGACCTGTGACCATACTCTGGGTTCCTAGCTGAGCCCTCATGCCACGCTGGATCAGCTGCGCAATCATCCTTCGTCTCTCATTCCCTGGAACCGAGATGGCGAGCTCTTCTCCTTCACCGACTGTCCAAGTCGTCGGGAAAGTTTCGATGTATACGGGCATTCGAACAGATAGGTCCTCTGGGTTGAAAAGGACCTTGATGCCGGTTACAGAGCCGATTTTGACCCCCTTAAACATCACGGGTGAACCCACATTGAGCCCTTTCAGCGATTCCTCAAAGTAGAGAACCCAGTTATTCCTTTGGGTGAAAAACCTGCCAGAGCCAAAGATCAGGATTCCGATGACGGCCAGAACCACCGCCCCAACCACGAAGCCACCAATTAAGGTCTTGCTTGTCTGCTTGCTCATAACTCACCTACCCTCATAGTCGACTGTTGCCTGGAAATGTCAATTGCAAAATGAAAAGGACACTTATGGAGTATCGGAGTGATGGAGTATTGGGTTGTTCCTCTCCTTACGCATGCCCCCATTACTCCAGCACCCCACTACTCCAATGCTCTTACTCCAATGCCCCACCTGTTGTTTCTTCTCCCCGCGTCAAAAAGCTATGAACCCTCGGATCTTCACACTCTTCGAGCAGTTTCTTGGGGTGTCCGCCTGCAATCATCGTCTTTGTCTCCGGATCGAGAAAAACCGAATTGTTTCCGACGGCGAAAATGCTTGCCAGTTCGTGGGTCACGACCACCACGGTGGCACCGAGACTGTCCCTGAGTTCAAGGATCAGATCGTCCAGCCGCCTGGCGCTGACCGGGTCGAGCCCGGCAGAGGGCTCATCGAAAAAAAGCGTATCCGGGTCGAGCGCCATGGCCCGGGCCAGGCCGGCTCGCTTCCGCATCCCGCCGCTGATCTCCGAGGGATAGAAATCCTCAAAGCCCGCAAGACCCACGAGCGAAAGTTTCAGCGAAACGACCTCCCGAATCTGACTCGGGCTCAGGTCTGTATACTGCTCCAGGGGAAGGGCCACATTCTCCGCCAGGGTCATGGAGCTCCACAGAGCCCCACTCTGGTAGAGAACCCCAACGCGCTTCATGATGCGGTCTTGTTCTGCTGGCTCTGCCTCCCAGAAGCTCAAGTCTCCGTAAAGAACCTGGCCCCGAGCAGGCGCCTGGAGTCCAATCATATGCCTCATCAGGGTGCTCTTGCCACAGCCGCTTCCCCCCATGATGATGAAGACATCACCCTGCCCAATCGTGAAATTGAGATCCCGCATGACCACAAAACTGCCGTAGGCCATGGTCAGGTCTTTAATCGTGATATGAGCATCTGTTTTGTTCATATTTGAATCTCACTAACCACCCCTCGCCCTGCCGTGCAGGACTCGTTAGAGACGCAGAGGACGCAGAGCTCCTGCTCGTTTCTCTTTTCTGCCGAGAGGGTAGAAAAGAGAAAAACGCATCCTTTCGGGGAATAGCAGTCGTGAATCTGTTTGGTATTCCATATTCACCTTTTCTCTTGAAACCATTTGTCTCTGTCGAAGGCAGATGGCTTCTCATTTGCCGGCCCCCCAGCGGCAAATGAGAAGATGTAAAGCTCTCTGTGTCCTCCGTGCCTCGAGCGAAGCGGGCGGTGAATTTTTAGATCCCCAGTACATTACATAAGACCGTAATAATTGCAGTTGCCACGATGATGCTGACAATTCCCGTCACCACTGCTGAGGTGGTCGCATCACCCACTGCCGAAGCACTTCGACCGCATTGCAATCCTCTGAGGCAACCGGCCAAAGCCACCAGGACCCCGAAGACGAGACCGTGGAAGAGTCCGATTGCGAGATCATCCAGGCCGACCCCTGCCTTGGTCTGGTTGTAGTACTCCATCAGGCCCAGATCCAGCATGCCCACGCCGACGATGAATCCCCCCAAAATGCCCATCAGGTTTGCGTAGAGGCAGAGAAGAGGCATCATCAGAACCAGCGCCAACATGCGAGGCAAGACCAGAAATTCCATGGGTGAGACCCCCAGGGTCTTCAGGGCATCGATCTCCTCGTTTACCTGCATCGTGCCAAGCTGGGCGGCAAAGGATGCACCGGTTCGGCCCGTCATGATAATGCCAGTCATGATGGCGCCCATGACGCGAACCATGGCGATACCCACGAGATCGGCCACGTATATCTGCGCGCCAAAGAGCATCAGCTGGACCGCACCGATGAAGGCGAGGATCAGCCCCACGAGGAGACTGATGAGAGAAACGATCGGAAGGGCCTGGGCGCCAGATTCCTGAATGATCAGGATGAGATCGGAACGGCGAAACTGTGCCCTCCCTGTCAAAAACCTGAAAAAGGCAATCGAGGCCTCGCCAATGAAGTCGAGCATCTCCCTCGACGAGCGTGCAAAGGCAATGGCATCTTCACCGACCTGGGAGAGAAAGGATTCCCGAACCGTTTCTCCTCGCGCGCCTTTCTTCTCCGGCACGGCAGATGCCAGGGCTAGGAGCTGCCTTGCCCCCTCCGGAAGGCCTTGACTGTCCAGTTGGATCTCCCCCTGCGAGCATAGGTTACGAACCTTGATAACAAAGGTGAGCAGACCAGTGTCCCAGACCGAAAGTTCCTTGGTATCGAAAGCGATCCGCTCGATCCCGGGTCCGGATTCAATCTGCTTCTCTACTTCATTGGCTGAAGGGAGGGCTTGACCCATTTTCCAGCTTCCCGCCAGCCGAAGAAGGAGGGTATTGTCACTCGGCCGACTGATGCTCAGCTCACCAGCCGCGGATGATGCTTCCATTGAACTGTTCATTTCTTTTCAAATACCCCTTGCGTTTGTCGCAACGGTTGCCGTGAATGCGGAACGCACTGACATAACCATAATACCTTTTCATTCTCGTTTGCATCTGGGGACATGAATTCACCCAAATCTTTTCGACCTATCTGCTCCGAGCTGCCAGGCGCTCAAAACTTCCAATTCACGCTTAAGGCGAGGAAGAAAATATCGTTCCGTTTGTAATCTCCGACGAGCAGGGCGTTTTTGATGTCCGCATCGCCATAGTCGGCGTACTCAAATGTTGCACCTACTGAAGCCCTCTCACTCCATTCGTACTGTACACCCGTGGCATAACGAATCTGCCGGTCAATCGGCATGTCAGGCGTGCGGTCCACGGAATCGACTGGCGAGGTGTCGTATGCGATACCGCCCTGAAGCAGCCACCTGTCAACGGGTCGATAGTGGAGGCCGGCAGCAAACTTCCAGGTATCGTCCCAGTTCCGCGGAATCTTTTGCGACCCTCGGGCAGTCGAGATGTTCAGGTTATCGAGTGCGCTCCAGTCCTCCCAACCGATCGTCCCGAGAAGCGCAAACTGCTCACTGATCTCGTGATAGATGCCAGCCCGAATAAACTGGACAAAAGGCAATTCCGTATCGATCCCTGCGGCTAACCCAGCTGGTTCAATCTTGACATCGCCGGTAAAAGTGGGGTCAAACCCCATCCAGTAGATAATACCCAGCCGAGTCCGCTCGCTCGGCTCAAACATGGCACCGAGATTGAAGCCGAATACCACGTCGTCTCCATCAATTTTGACTTGGCCTGGTCCAACCGGGGGCGGCACAGCGACTTTCTCCTCAAAAGTGGCTAGCATCACCCCGACACCGCCAGCAACTGACAACCGGTCATTCACCCGGTAAGCGATTGTCGGGTTGAAGGTCAGGGTAAAAATACTGACCTCCTGAACCAGAAATCGGCCGGTCCAGTCGTCGTCGTAATCGAGCACCGCTGCTGAGAGTGAGATCAGGTTAGCACCCAGTTTTACTCTGTCTGACAGGCTGTGAACGTAGAAAGCGCCCAGCAGGGGAGCGGGCCCGCCTGCGTCGCCACCGTCGCCGCCGGGGACGGGTGTGGCAGGGTCAGGATCGAATTTGATGGTCGAATATACTAAACCACCCGTGAGCATCAACTCCCTGCCTTCCAATCGGGTCATACCGGCCGGATTGTGAAGGGTCGTCGACGCATCGATGGCAATGGCCTCTGCACCGGCACCGGCTACACCCATGCTGGGCGTCCCGAATTCATTTAAATAGAGACCGCCCGCCCACGCCGGCCCGGCAAAGGCGCAGAATGCTAGAGCGCAGAGTACAAGGGATAGACGATTGGGTTTTATCACGGTCAAAGGCCAATCTCCTCTTTTTTGCATGGTTTCCTCCTCAGGGCTTGATGCAGTTCGTTCCACCTCGATATGTACAGAGCCTGAACGTGGCAAGCTTTGACCAAAACTCGAAGATCTTATTGACGTCGTCCCAGGAACTGACCGACGTCTTGACGGTCTTACCTCCGACCCGGCGGTCGATGGCGGCTGCGAGCAGCTGCCCGGTGTGGGCATCTATGACGCTAGCCTCAGCGCCCGCCTCGCCCACAAAGGCGGGTTTGCCTGTCACAAGGTCCTTGCCCGTGGAATCGACAATGCCAGAGGGGACCTGGGTTGTCACGATATCAAGCGGAGCAGAGGACTTCTGGACATCGGTGAGGGCCAACTGAATGCGAAGTGTGCCTTGGCCAGGCATCTCAACCATCTCATAGTCCTGTGAGAGCTCCTTGTAAAGGATCGCATAGAAATTGTTGGCCATGCGCTGGACGTCCTCTTGTGGAACTCCTTTTCCGGGTTCACGGCGCCGCCAGATCTGCACCGGGTCTAACAGAATTTTGTCGGACTTAGACCCGTCAGCCTTCGGATTTTTGTTGATAAGCATCTCCGTTTCCTTCTCCCCAGGGCGGAGCATGGAGCAATCGTCGAGGAATCCTGATCCTTCGACCTTTCGAGCCTACTTGTGCATGGCGCACCCGGCAAGTGTCGCCGCTGCAAAGATCGACAACACCAGAAGACTTGTTAATTTCACTTCCCATCTATTCATGAGAAATACCTCATTTATGAATTGTTTGATGACCTCCCCGTCCTCAAGTCATATGATAAACCAACTGATCCAAGTACCACAATCTGTGAACGATGCTCCTGAACGAAAAATAGCCTCACGGGTGTCCGCATCTTTTTGCATCGAACTCATCAAATTACCCCTTTGGCCCAGAGTCCGTCCATGCTAACACAAATTACCCGCCGATGGCTAGGGCTGATCCACGACCACATAGACCACCTGGTCACGGAGATCACCCTTGACATTAGCCCGTAGCCGGTCGGGACGTCGCACGAATAGATCGACGGCACGCCCCAGCTGCAATTTCTGACCTGAGTCGAGTATGGTATCCACACTATTCTCGGTATGTAAAGTAAATTCTTCGAGGGAATTCAGGTATTCGCTCATTTGTCGTAAAATCTGGTCGGCTCGAGGATTAATGACCCGTGTCTCATCCTGCGGGTAGCCGAGGGACGGCAGTTTGAAAAGAAAGACACACAGAACACAGAGGGCGTAAAGGGTTCATCGCAACATTTTGATCCTCCTCTCTCTGATTCGTCCCTCTCATCTTATGTTATTTCACTGAAAAACTATCTTGAGATTTTCCACGTTCTGTTGCATGACGGCTAGGAAGTCGCCTCGTTCGGGTATGTTCCCACACGGATCAAAAACGAGACTGTCCATCCCGAGGGTCTTCAGCCTTTCTACCGGTTCGGAAATTGGATCTCCCTCCCAGATCATCCATTTGGCGGGATGGTCCTTGAGGATATCTCGGAGTTCGACCCATTGTTCACGACTCGGTACCTCGTCGGGTTCCCAATGAACGCCTCTGATGTTGAGCCCATAGCGGCTTGCAAAATAGTCGTAGACCGGATGTGAGGCGACCAAAGGCTTGGATGGGTCTCTTAACACGATTTCTTTGATATCCCGGTCAAGGGTCATGAGGTCTTTCTCGAGGGCCCTGTAATTGCGATCAAAGCTCTCCCGCAGAGCCGGCTTCTTGCGGCTCAATGCCTGCGCGATCGCCTTCGCCTGTTTGGCCGCGAGGCTAAAGTCAATCCACGTCGTGAAGGCAAGGGCTTCATGGGCATGCTCGCCTTCTGGGCCGTGGGAATGGGTGACGATTTCGGCGGTTTCTATGTACTGGTCCTTAAAGCTGGCAGAGGTGTTCACCAGTCGAAACTGAGGCAAGGATACCTTGCCGACCCATTTGGCATAGTTCGCGCCGTTAAGGAGAATAAGATCAGCGCTTTGATAGTCAGAAATGATCTTGGCATCGGGCATCCAGAAAGCAGGATCTTGGTCGGCTGGAGCCGGAAAGACAACGGTTGTATGATCACCCGCAATCCGCTCAGCAAAGTACTTTAAAGGGTAGTTGACAACGTAGACCGTCAGTTTGTCGGATGGGGATTCTCCGCTCCAGACAATGGCCGCACATGAGATATAAATGAAGGCTAGAGCTTTCGTGACTAACAAAACTTTCTTGTGCGTCATGAGACTCCCTCTTATTTCAGTTTCATTAGAGTTGGAGTATTGGAGTGATGGAGTGTTGGAGTACTGCATTATTCGACACCATAGATAGCATTGCTTTCCTTTACCATCAAATGGTCGGTCCATTCTTTGCGTTCTCTTTTGTGTTCCAAGGCTTCTACGAGTTTTAGTAATCCATTTTCCAGTTTGTAAGCTAGATTATCCAATTCATGAAATTCCTCTTCTTCTATTTGTTTCGATTTTCGACAAGCATGAAGTCCTGAAACTGATTCACCAAGCGAGCCAAGTGCAATATTGAGGAAATTGAGATATTCATGAATCGAGCGTCTACAGTAGCCCTCAGCAATGTTCCGATGAACAGAATCGCTCGAAGCTATGGCCTGGCTCGCCACTCGCTTTAGTTCGTATGGAAACTTGCCAAAGACATCGCACGTTTGTAGGTAGTATTCAATTGCATCGTTCCAAACTCGTAATTTCTGATATCCCCGGTTCTTGTTCCTTCGCATTCCCCATTACTCCATCACTCCATTACTCCGTCGATCCGAACTTCTGACATGGCAGAAACTGTGAATCAACTCCCAGAGTGTCTCAAAGCCGTGGCATGGATCGGTTTTCTACCGAATAAAAAGCATCCGCACAAGATCATTGGCGTAATAATCAACCAGCAAGATCAGGGCTCCGCAAAGGATCGCGCTGATTAACACGATAATGAAAATCTCCGCGCCCAGAAGCCGTGCGATCGTCATTCGGCTGCAACCGAGCTTAAAGATGGTCTTTACCTCTCGCTGCCGCAGTCGGAGCGACAGGGCGAAGACAAGGACAAGGGCCAAAACCGTCGCTAAGGCCACCACAGAAATCACGGCGTCCAAGACGTTTTTGATTCGGAAGATGTTCTGGAGCAGGCCGTCAATAACCTCCTCGGGCTTGACAATCTGATGGGTTTCTTCGCGGGACAGATAGCGCCCCCTCAGGATTGTTCCAGATTTTGTGTCAAAAGGAACGGCAATCACCGCGGTGATCGGATAGGACGAGAGATCACCGTGAAAGTGAAAGGAGTCGATATTCTCATCCGTGATCTCCTGGAAATGGAACAGTTTGGGGCTTGCCGCAACGTTGGTTTCGGTGCGTTTGAGAATCAAAGTCTGGTCCTTGATCTTTGTCACGTCCTCATGGCCGTGGCCGAGCCCTTGGATAACCCACGCGGTTTTTAAATCTACAAATACTGCCAGGTCATCAGAAGTGTGTGACTTCTGAAGAATTCCGACCACTTTCATTTTGAGCGGATACACGCCCGCTATGTCAAACAGGGTCTCAGGCGATGAGACGAGGCTGTCTCCAGGTTTGAGACCCAGGCGTTCTGCGACCTTGGCACCTACCACGCAGTCCCCCAACACGGCCATGGACCGCCCTTCGGATACCTTCAATTCTCGGAAGTCGAAATAATCCAGGGTCGTTCCCACAATAGGGTGGCCCCGGGCGCGAAACCTGACATAAGCAGGGATCGGCAAAGCCAGGTCAGTGCTCATCACCCGATTCGAAGCCTCCAGGTTAACCAGCTCCGGCACTTCGTCTCCAAAGTAAAGGGTGTTCATGATGAGATCCAAGGCACTCCCCTTGGCCCCAACCACAAGGGGTGTTGACGCAGCCCGGGACATGAGCTGCCGTTCGCTCTCTTCGAGCAGAAGCTCGAGGGACGCGGGTAGAAATGATATCAGGGTAATGCAGGCAACCAGAGTGGCTGTTCTAATCTTGTTGAAGCTGATGTATTTCCAGGCGATGTAGAAACTGTCAAACATCTTAATGTGTTAGCTTTCACCACCCGCTGCGCTCGAGGCACAGAGAGCACAGGGGAAATACTAGCTTTTTCTTTCTGCTGAGAGAGCAGAAAGAAAAAGCAGCATCCCTAAGGGAAAAAATCCAATTAATGTGGTTAAGTCGTGTTGTTTCGGTTTGTAATACACCGTCGGTTTTCCTGCAGGCGATTGTTTTTCATTTGCCGGCATCTCAGCGGCAAATGAAAAGGCTTCAATTCTCTGTGTACTCTGTGTCTCTGTGGTGAACCGAAAAGCTCATCCACCCCTCTCGTAATTATTCACCCGACTCGTTCTGAAATTCTTTAAAATCAAAAACCCGGTCGAAGCGCTTGAGCAGTTCGTAGTCATGAGTCACTGCCAATAGCGTCGCATTATGGTCCTCTACAGCGCGAAACAGAAGATC
>WVXP01000099.1:20363-21065 GCA_011773445.1 Pseudomonadota bacterium
CGGGACAGCATGGCACGGCAGATTGCAGCGCGCTGCTTCTCTCCGTGGGAGAGGTCATTGGCGCGACGCCTCAGCTTGTCACCGATTCCCATCTCACTTGCTAGCTCCCTGGCACGCTTCCGCACCTCTTTATCCAGCGTGAGGGCGCCCGTGATCCGGTAGGGGTGCAGGATATTATCCATGACGTTGAGATAGTCGAGGAGCTCAAAGTCCTGGAACACAAATCCGATACTCGTAATTCGAAAGTCACGTCTGTCCCCATCGGCAAGTTCGCTGACCGTTACATCGTCCACACTGACAGTGCCTCCAATTGGCGTAATAATGCCGGCAATGAGATTCAACAGGGTCGTTTTGCCAGACCCACTCGGCCCGATGACCGCCACCTTCTCAGACTTCGCAACGGTGAACTCATGCATCTTCAGGCGAAAATCGCCCATCCGATAGTGAAAATCTAACTCTTGAATACGGATCATGGTAAACCGCTGAAAGCAGCCGCAGACTGACGCAGACAATCGCAGACCAATATCTGGCCGACATGGCCAGATATTAACCGTCATGTCCTTCGGTTAGATCTAAAACCGTCCGTTTTATCTCTGCTTTCGGATACTTCATATTGACCAAAAGACCTACTTTTATCCCAATGGCTTTCAAGTAATTCAGCAACTGTGCTTCATGTCCCTTTTCAAGATTTTGAACGGCCTT
>WVXP01000099.1:21083-22324 GCA_011773445.1 Pseudomonadota bacterium
GCATTTTCTTTATAAAACACTTTGAGGGGAACTTGACTCTCTGCCCTTAGTCCTCTTAAGTGAAGCTGAATGATTAATGCATTCTCATAAACCCTTTCAAGAAATCCATGGCCAAGAACACGATTGACCTCAAAAACAGCTCCTCTTATTGCATAGGTAATGTTGTTCAGGTTCATAGAATATACTTATATCTTTTGGCGAAGCGAATGCGTCCTTTGTTCGGGCGGGTCGGCCGAACAAAGAGTCTGTGTCTATCTGCGTGTGTCTGCGGCTTCTTAGAATTCAGGCCTTTGGTTGTGCGTACGGATCAATGCGTTTTTCTTCTATCAACTCCAGGTCGGTGATCTTCCATACACCCCCCACCGATTCGACGGTGATTTTGGCCTCGTACTGGTTCTTACGGGTGTGGATGTGTCCCCAGTGGCCCACCGTGCCCATGGCGGTCCACTTCGCATAGAATAGCAGCCCCAGGGGGCGGTCATCGAGGTGCTCCACCGCCACGTCAAGGATCTCGACCTCCTTAACCCGGGCACGGGCACCACCGGCCTGGGTCACGACAAGTGATTTTCGGTTTTGCAAATAGATATCCGCCAGAAGGTCACCGCTGGCGCTAGTCGCCAGCCGATCGTAGACATCTTCTTCTTCCCGGAAATCAAAGGACCGGTAGATGTTTTTGAGCAAACTGTGAAGGACAGAAACCGCCTCCTTGTTCTTCATCTTTGGTGCGATGACAGACGGTCTGGCAACGGAAACTTTCAGATAGGGAAACAGGAAAACGGACCCTGCAATCAAGAATACCGCCAATCCCAGAAGCAGGCCCATGGGTCTTTTGTCCTGTCTGCGCTTTCTAATTTGCAGCGCAACAGGCAATAGAGCCAGCAGGCACAGGACACTGGCGACCGGTATATTTAACCTGGTAAGGGACTCATCCACGGTCACTTTTGCAACGGTCGGCATCTGGTAATTCTTCAGAAAGTTGGTCCAGGTCAGCACGTTGTCACCGGGGGTGACGTAAGAAGGGAAGGGGCCGGCCGGATCAACTGCGTTTGTCGGAATTTTCTGAATTCTATCCGAGAACAAATCCCAATCAACGGTAACTTGTTGGGGGATTCCTTCTGTCAGATACGTGATAATGACACCCAGCATGGCCGTATTGAGCGGCATGCGCTCGGGCTGCTCGATGAAGAAGGTGCGTGTCATGGTGTACTTGACAAAGCTCGTCCGATCGAGGATCGGGCGCA
>WVXP01000099.1:22409-23008 GCA_011773445.1 Pseudomonadota bacterium
TCGATGTAGAGAAACGTCATCAGTCCGGATTGTTGCCATCGCTTCAGGGCCTTCTTTTCAAATTTGCTGTACCACGGGTCGTCCCAGTCAAGGTGAAGTCTCGTTGCCTCTGTCAGATACCTGTAATCAACGACCGGCACTTCCTTGTGGTAGGCGATAAATCCGATGGATACAGAGGGAACTCCTCTGTTATCGAGGGGGGGAATGATCGTGAGCATCCGGGGTTTTGATTCAAAAGGATAGACGAGCTCCGCATAGAGGACCCGTTTGTCCTCAGGCGGCCCGGGAACCGGTCGCATGGTGTAAGGATTGATCATACCGGCAAAGGGGTTTGGCCGCTCCTTGCGCAGGCGCGGCTCGACCAGTTTCAATTCAGCCTGCAGTCTGTTTTTGTCATCAGTTAGGAATTGGAACGTTTCGGCCGAAAAGCGCCTCATTCGCTCCCGGAGGGGAGGGGGTTCGATGCCCCCCTGTCTAAGAAAATCATCCGGTAGTAGATCAATGAATTTACTGAGATCACCGACGTAGATCTCCAGCACGAGACGGACATGGCCGTCCTCAACATAGATCTCCGCTATGTTCGGTGCACTTTGCGCTCC
>WVXP01000053.1:0-3581 GCA_011773445.1 Pseudomonadota bacterium
GCTCTTGAGATAGCCATTGAACACGAACGGAATAGTTTCGATGTCTACCGAAAGGCCCTCAAAATTGTAAAGGATCAACAAGCACGAAGAGTTCTCGAAGAACTGGCCGAGGAAGAATTGGACCACAGGCATCTGTTGGAAAAAGCTCTGGTTGGAGAGATCGTAGCTCTTCATGAGGAGGAGGAATCGACCGGCTCTCCGATGAATCTCTCATACTTCCTCCAAGAAAAACCATTAGATGAGAATTCGAGTCCCCAGGATGTCATGGTTTACGCGATCCATGATGAGAAACGATCCGTTGATTTCTACAGGCAAATGGCGACTCAATGTGCAGGAGCACCCATGGAGGAGCTTTTCGCTAGAATCCTTGAGGAGGAAACAGTCCACCTAGCCAAACTTGAAGAAACCTATGAAAAACTATATATGAGCCAGATGTAGTCTGAAAGCGTCTCGCCCCAACTGGTTGGTTATCTTCCTAAATATCAGTTCATATCGTAATTCCTTTTCATGGCGGAGCCATAGCCTTAAATGGACTGTTTTGGAAGCCTCTCATGCGATGCCGACGCCTTAGAAGTCTGAAATAGCCTTTCCTAGGCGGGACAGAGGAGAGATTTGATGCGACGTTATGTGATTATTGGAAACGGTGTAGCTGGAACAACTGCCGCCGAAAATATCCGCGAGATGGATAAAGAGGGTAAGATCGATATCATCACGGATGAGTCGACCCTATTCTACACCCGAATTCGCCTACCCGAATATATTGCTGCAGAAGTTGAAGAAGAGAGAATTGTCCTTCATAAACCCGAATGGTACCGGGAGAGAAATATCGTCGTCCATCTCGGGAAGCCGGTCACAGATATTGATCAGGCAAAGAGAGAGATCTACACCACTGAGGGAACGACCCTTAATTACGATCGCCTCCTATTGGCCACGGGGAGCCACTCTTTTGTCCCTCCGATCAGAGGCGTCGACAAGCCGGGTGTCTTTACCCTGAGGACCATCAAAGATGCTCAGGACATCAGAGACTATGCCGCTGAGGCGAAACGAGTCATTCTGATCGGAGGCGGTGTTTTGGGACTAGAGGCAGGCAATGGTCTGCGGAGACGAGGCATTGAGGTTACCGTTGTGGAGTTCTTTCCGAGGCTCCTGCCTCGACAGATGGACGTCCCTGGAGCGGAGCTACTCCAAAGGCAAATGGAAGAAATGGGATTCAGTTTTCACTTAGGGGCCAAGTCGCAGGAGATTAGGGGAACTCAAAGGGTCGAAGGGCTTCTTCTTGAGGATGGCCAGATCCTTAGCGCTGACATGGTGCTCATTTCAGCAGGGGTTCGCCCCAACCTTGATCTGGCTCAAAAGATCGGTCTCGAGGTGGACAGGGGGGTTCTGGTCAATGACCGACTGGAGACCCAGTTCCCTGACATATACGGGGCGGGAGACCTCATCCAGCACCGAGGTATCTTTTACGGCATCTGGCCTGCGTCAGAGAAACAGGGACAGGTTGCCGGTATCAATATGGCTGGGGGCGACGCCCTTTATGAAGGGACGGTCATGTCCAACCGCCTGAAAGTAGTCGGCATCGACCTCGTCTCCGCAGGGGACATTGATGCTGATGAAAAGCTTGAAAAACGGGTTCAAAAAGATGAGCAGCGATTTATCTATCGGAAGCTGGTCTTGAAGGATGGTATCCTGGTGGGCTGTATTCTCTTCGGAGATATATCGGGAGCTCGTGAGATCCTCCATGCCATCGAAAACAAGAAAAATGTGCAGGCCCTTAAGGATGATTTGCTCGTGAAAGGGTTTGACTTCAAAAGACTCGAAAGCTGAGGAGGAAGCGATGGAGCAATGGCAGTGTAGCGTATGCGGTTACATCTACGACCCGGCGAAGGGCGATCCAGACAATGGAGTCGACCCAGCAACCCCTTTTGAAAAGATTCCCGACGATTGGGTCTGTCCCGTATGTGGCGCCTCCAAGGATCAATTCGAAAAGGCGTGAGCCGAGGGGGCCTTCCGCTCTTCTGATGATCCCGTACAATCTCGACGCAAGTGATTTATCCAGCTCGTGGAAACTGGCGAGTTCACGTATAGGTTCGCCTGCCGAAAATTATCAACCCATTGGATTCCGCACCTGAGCCAACTGGACGCATGATCCCGTGATCTAAAACAGGACACACAAGGGAGGTCCTTATGGGAGCGACTGTGACGGCGGATTATTTTCATATCGAATCGATGCTGGCGAATCGGGAGAGACGCTTTCGGGATAAGGTTCGCAAATTCGTGGACCAGGAGTGTCTCCCCATTATTGCTGATCATTTCGACCGGGGCGTTTTTCCAATGCAACTGGTCCCGAGGATGGCCGAGTTGGGTCTGTTCGGTATCCATGTGGATGGCTACGGTTGTAAGAAGTCAAGCCACACGGCATACGGCTTGATCTGCCAGGAACTTGGTCGGTGTGACAGTGGCCTGAGGGCAATGTTCTCTGTTCAGAACTCTTTGGTTATGTACCCGATCTATACGTTTGGTTCCGAGGAACAGCGAAAAAACTGGCTTCCCAAAATGGCACGAGGACAGGTGATCGGCTGTTTCGGCCTTTCCGAGCCTGGTTTCGGATCGAATCCTGCCGGTATTGAGACCCGAGCCGAGAAGTCCGGTAATCGGTACATTCTCAACGGCCGCAAGATGTGGATCACCAATGGAACAATCGCTCACGTTGCTCTGGTTTGGGCAAAAATCGATGAGGGAATCCGAGGTTTTCTGGTCGAGGCGGAGACACCTGGCTTTGAGTCGAGAGAGATACGTCGAAAGTTTTCTTACCGCACGTCTCCAACAGGCGTCTTGGTCTTCAAGGACTGTGAAATCCCGACTGAAAACATACTTCCCGAAGCCAAGGGACTTAGATCGATCCTCGCTTGCCTCAACCACGCTCGTTATGGGGTCGCCTGTGGTGCCCTGGGTTCCGCTATAGCCTGTTATCAGGCTGCGCTCGCTTTTGCCACAAACAGAGAGGTTTTTGAAAAACCGATTGCTTCGTTCCAACTCATCCAGGATCGATTGGTGCGAATGGGCCTAGAGATCACGAAAGCCGAGCTGCTGACCTATCATCTGGGCAGGCTACTGGACCAGAACAAGGCGAGCCCCCTCCAGATCTCTCTTGCCAAGCTGAATAATGTGCGCGAAGCGATGAAGATCGCCCGGATAGCCAGGGACGTCCTGGGGGCCCGAGGAATTCTGGCTGACCATCACGTCATGCGCCATCTTTGCGACTTAGAGGCGATCAGTACGCTCGAGGGAACGGAGACCATTCAGACACTGATCATCGGACAGAATATAACGGGGATTTCAGCGTTTCGCTAGATACTCACTCCCACAGGGCCTGGGCCGCCTCCAAATCGGACGCACCGACTTCAGGGCCTTACGGGATCCTGTCCGTTTCATTATCACTTTGAGCGATGTTTCAGGGGCTCCTTTCTTATAAACCCGGGGTGAGCCTCGCCTTTTGCTGGAGAGTCTTGACACGAAGTGACCCGTAGGGGTTCGACGGCTGGGCGGGCCTCGGATTTATCAGAAAACCCTTGGAAAAAAAA
>WVXP01000053.1:3621-3999 GCA_011773445.1 Pseudomonadota bacterium
GTCTAATAATTCATGCGATTTCTGAGATTATTTGAGGAATATGAGAAGGTGGAATTCCGAGAGGTACGTCGTTTCCGGCACCGGACCCAGGGCGGAATTGGGTCTTCCATATTGAAGAAACGACAACGGTGACGGTGAGAGATGCACACTTTAGCTGATGTCCGAATCGAGCTCTTCGCCCTATTTGCCCCGATGGGCACCACAGTTTCTCATTTTGAGCATGCCATTACCCCTTCGGATAGACGCCACGAATAGGCCACAAGAGAGGAGCAATCTGCTGAACCTTTTTCGGATCTGCAAAGAGCCACCATATGGCGTTCTTGGACTCGAGTGGGTTTGTTGCAGCCGGCGGAAGATTTCGGCCTCTTGGAGTATTTC
>WVXP01000053.1:4011-23684 GCA_011773445.1 Pseudomonadota bacterium
TTTCTTCAGTACAGCTTGCCGTCGCACTACCCGAGGTCCATGTCAGTTTCTCGCTGATCGCGTGTGCCGGATTCTGCGACTACGTGGAGTTTCCTCAGTTTTGTGGATCCTCATGTCCCTGAGGGACGTTTGCGGAAGCCTTGGGCGACCCAGATAAGTTAAAGGATAAAGGCCAAAGGTTTGTTGGGAGTGGTTTTGCTTAAACCTTTTGCCTTTTTCCTTTGTCCCGCGACAGCAAAATCTGCGAGCCCCCATAGGGTCAACGCGAGAGCAAGGGAGCGAAGGGATACGATGGTCCCATCAAAAGATTCAAAATTATCTCGAAACATCAGAAGGTTACAAACTTCTTGCTTTGAAAACTCCGGAAACTCCACATTGCGACTGCCTCTTGACAACTCGTACACTAACCTACTATAATATGTTTGCTGGTTACATTATATTGAAATTAATACAACCTGTCAATAGGTTTTTGTAGGTCAAAAAGAAGCGATATAAGTTGGAAAGGAATCACATGACTGAAACAAGAAAGGCCCCAGCCACCGCCAACCGAAAGACAAAGCGATTGTGTCTCGACTTTGCCAACACAGTGGACTGGCACGCAAGCGACCACCCATCAGAACAGCTTCATAACTACGACGACTTGGTTTTGTGGGCTCAGGGCGTGGGGATACTAACAGAAACAAAGGCTCATAGACTCTTCAGTGAGGCGAAGCATCGACCCGGCGACGCAACCAAAGTTCTCAAGCGAGCCATTGCCCTGAGGGAAGCAACTTATAGCGTCTTTTCAGCGGTTGTGCGTGATCGACCACCGAGAGGTTCCGATCTTGCCATCTTGAATGCGGAACTAGCTCAGGCATTGGGTCGGCTACAAGTTACCCGTGCGGGAGAAAACTTTGCCTGGAGATGGACAGGCGATGAGGCCGCACTTGATCGGATTCTGTGGCAAGTAGCACGGTCAGCAGCCGATCTCCTGACCTCTGAGGACTTATGGAGAGTGGGGGAATGTGCAGATGACCGCGGTTGTGGCTGGCTTTTTCTGGACGTGAGCCGAAATCGAAGCCGACGGTGGTGCGACATGAAAGACTGCGGCAACAGAGCAAAGGCGAAACGTCATTACCATCGTAAACGAATTCAAACCAGGAAAGAGACTAGGTGAAACGGAGTAGGCGCACAGTCAAAACGTAATTCGCGCCCCCGCGAGCCGGTAACGAAACTTCAAAGTATAAGCCATTGAGGGCGACATCATGAGAGAATCCATGTTATTTGATCAGATCCGAGAACTCGCGGAGAAAGAAGGAATCGACATCCTTCGAATCACCCACGCGGGACCCTTCGAGGGATACCGCCTATCTGACTCGCCTCGGCGAAACCCCCATCTTACCGTTCCCGACGCCCGCTCTCTCATCATCTGTGGCATCTACATCGGCGGGTTCACCCTTCCTGATTGGGAAGACTCCATGATGGGACGGACGAGCCGCCTCTTCCTTTCGGGTTTCTTTCTCGACGTTGTCGAACCCCTGCGACTCATCGTCGACCTCCTGGTTGACCAAGGTTTCTCAGCCCGGCTTTGTGATGGATTCGAGTCAGGAGGGTCCATTTTGCCTCTTAAGCTGGCCGCTGTCCGAGCCGGTATTGGTTGGCAGGGAAAACACACACTCCTTATTGCACAGGACTATGGGACCTTCATGGCTCTTGGCGGAATTGTAACTAACGCACCTCTTCAATCGGGCAACCACACCGTGAAAGACCGGTGTAATACGTGTCGAGCTTGCCAGGAAGCATGTCCGACTGGTGCTCTTGATGAACCCTATCGGTTAAAGCGCGAACGATGTCTATCTTCTCGGGTGCAGGGGGAATCTTTGTCGCCGGATATCTATCGCCTCATGGGAAATAGGATCGTCGATTGCGAAATCTGCCAGAACGCTTGCCCATGGAACAAAAAACACATAGAGAAACCATTGCCCACGATGAGAACCCGTNNTGGTGAAATTGTCAGCGCGGGAATATGAGGATCTCAATGGCCCTCTTCGGATCGACATTCCTTACAGCATCTTCCGGCGCAATGTGGTGGCAGCCCTGGGCCAGAGTGAGCAACCGGGTGCCATTCCGCTCCTCCAGATCGTTCTGAAGGACTCAGATCCCCACGTGCGGAAGATGGCGGAAATCTCTATCAGCGAGCTGCAAGATAGGAAACCTTGACGGGAACGCGCCACGGAGATAAATGTGGGTATTGGGCCCGAGCCTCTGTTGTCCATGACTCTGGTTTCTCCCCTCATCTCTCAAATGGCAAACGGCGGCAGTATTAGAAAATTTTCAGTCACAAAAAAAGGCCAGTGAAGAAATCACTGGCCCAAGGGACGACAGCTTCTTCATTCGATGGGTGCCGGGGGTGGAAGTCAAACCCATAGGGCCGCGAGGGCCACGGATAGTGCCCTATCCCATCACTTGGAGGGAAAAAAGGCAAGACCCCTACGTACCCTGCCCCCGGTGCGACCAGAAATTCCCCTCCCTCACGGTTGAGCAATGCTAGTCCAAAACCGTGAGTTTTACCTTTGCAGTTCCCTTGGAAATCATATCTAGCCTTCTCGCCGCTTCGAATGAAAGATCGATAATTCGTCCTTTCGCAAACGGTCCACGATCATTTATTCTGACCACCACCGCTTTTCCATTATCCAGATTTGTAACCTTTATCTTGGAACCCAAAGCAAGAGTTCTGTGAGCTGCTGTTAAATCGTACATATTGTATGTTTCTCCACTGGCGGTTTTTTTACCATGGAAATCTTCACCATACCAGGAGGCGATCCCTTCGATTTCACGATCTCTAAACGGATAGGTCGCCGCTCCCACAAAGCCTTTGCCAACCTTAACAGTCCCTTTGGCGGCCATTTTTGTAGTTTTGTAGGCACCTTTCGCTGTCCATTCAACAGGTTTTGTTACCACCTTGGTTACCCCGCACCCGAAGCCGAAAATGATGAAAAGGAGAATGAAATAGCGTCTGATATTCATTGGTTCTACCCCAACACGATCCTATTCCGAGGTGCTAACCTCATTTTGGAGATGGTTCGATTTCCTTTATCGGCGTCACCTATTTCGGAACTACCTCTTCCCTCTTGGCCATCTTGCACGTTCCATCGAAAATTCCGCCTTCCTCGATGACCAGATTAGGAGGCTCAATGTTGCCATGAAGCTTGCCGGTCGAGTGAATCTCAATTTTGGCCGTGGCAAAAGCAATTCCCTTCACTTCTTCCCCTCAAAACAGACGTCCCTACCCAGAAAGAGTCCCATCTCATCAGATCCGGTATCACCCTTCCCAAGCATTTAGAGCCTCCTTCCTACAACCGTTGCCCCTTCGTTGATATATGGTGTTGTCCAAAGCATTCAGGGCTCTTTTTCAATAGCCGGAGAGAGCAAATTCCGGACCAATCGTAAACCAAAGTTCGGATAATCGTCTTCACAAGATGAGCTATCCCCTATCGCCGAGGCAGATCAGAAAGAGGTTGCCTTTTCCCTTTCTTGATGATAAGCCCTTAAGATCGGATTTGTCTTGGGGACAGGAAAGGCCAATGAACCGGAGAGGTTTTTTTGCCATTTGGACTCTTATTGGAACAATTCTATGGCTTTTCCCTGCCCCTGATGCGTCGTGCCAGTTGCAATCAACCCTCACCATCCAGTCCGAATCGGCGGTTTTGATGGATGGGATTACGGGTCAGATTCTTTTTCAAAAGAATCCTGAGAAACGATTCAGCCCTGCCAGTCTTGTAAAAATGATGACCCTATACCTCGCCTTCGATGCCATCAAGGGTGGGACCGTCACTTTTGACCAGGAGTTAGTTGTCAGTAAGAAAGCCTGGAAAATGGGAGGAGCCCAGATGTTTCTTGAAGTGAGGGACAGGGTCGAGTTCGCTGAACTGATCAAGGGGGTTGCCGTCGTGTCGGCCAATGACGGCGCTTTGGCCATTGCCGAATTTCTGGCCGGTTCTGAGGAGGTCTTTGTCCACCAAATGAATCAAAAGGCCCGTTTGCTGGCTCTAAGGCACACCCGCTTTATCAACTCCCATGGGCTCCACGCAAAGGGCCAAGAGACAAGTGCCATCGATATGGCCACTCTCGGATTCCGCTACATCACTGATCACCCTGATGCGCTCGAGTTTCACACGCTTTCTGAGTATAACTATGGGGGGATAAAGCAAAGAAATCGGAATCCACTGCTGAATCGGAGAATGGGGGTCGATGGTCTCAGAACCGGGTATTTGAAGAGGTCTGGATATCACTTTCTTTTTTCAGCCAAAAAAGACAGCCAGAGACTGGTGGGCGCTGTAATGGGAGCAAAGACTGCCAAGAGCCGTAACAATGACGCCCTGAAACTTCTTAGATACGGGTTTAAGAATTTCTCAACCGTTACAGTCATTATGGAAGGCGATGTTGTGGGGAAAGTGAAGGTCCAAAATGGCGATCCCCCGGCAGTAGATCTCCTAGCTGTCGAGCCCCTAGTCATAACCACTCGGAAAGGCATGGAAGAATCCATCCCACTCAGAAAAGAGATCCCCCTTTCGGTGCATGCCCCCATAAGCCGGGGGAATATCCTCGGGAAGCTGGTTCTTGAAGGTGAAGGATTTCCAACGAGAAAGATCGATTTGATTGCTAGCCAAGACGCACAGGTGAGATCCTATGCCGCATATTATCTCATTGGCATGGCCGTAGTGGCCGGCCTTATTGGTTTTGTTTTCTGGAAGTACCAACCCCTGAGAAAAAGAAGATAATCCACACCAGAGAGCGTTTTGGCGTTTCAAATAGACACCGACCTCTCCATCCTTCCTCTCATCTTCTCAATCTTCCCCATCAGCCTTTCCCTGGTGATTATTCCCTTTTCGTTTGGAAGTTCGAAGAAGCTCTGTATTCTCCTGCTTTATTTCTTCCCTCTCGGTTTCTTTGATTTCCAGAAAAGAAACCCTCTCGTCCCGCCCGACCTGTCTTTTTTCCATCTGGCAATTTCCCTCGAATATGGCCCCCTCAGAGATGATTAGTGTAGGGGTCTGAATATCACCTCGAATCTGGCCGGATGCCGTTATCTCTATCCGATCTATCGCTGTGACATTGCCAGCCAGCCTCCCGTTGACGATAAGGTTGGTAACATTGATCTGCCCATCAACAGCGCCGGTATTCCCGATGATGAGAGAACCACCGGAAAGCACCTCCCCGTGAAATGCACCGTCAATACGGAACATCCCTTCAAAACGGATTTTTCCCTCAAAACTTGTCCCCTTTCCCAGAAAGGCATTGACCTCACCAGATGAAGACATAGGATGCTCATTCTTTTTGCCCAACATTGCCATCCTCCTTTATCGCCTTTGATGAAGTTCTCTGAGAAATCAGTGGTCCTACTCCTTCAACCTCGATTCCAGTTCTGTCATTGAGACGCAAGATCTTAAATCTTTTTTTTTCCTCGTCATAGACAACTAACAGACCAGGAATTCTAGATGCCAGATCCGGCCCGTTATCTTCGTGATCCATGTGGTATATTCGGATTCCCGCTCTACTACAAATCATTGGGCCTGCGTCCCTGCCGTCAATAAACACCCAATGCTCTTTCATCTCCTATGTCCTCGATTCTCTCTCTCTCTCTCTGCCATTATGATCCCAATCGTTGATGATGTAAAGACTTTTTACAACTCTATTACTCTCCTTCAGACACTCCATCAATGCCTCGTCTCAAGCACGTCTGAAATGCCTGTTTTCCGAGCGCTAGCGATTTCCCTCGATCACTTCTACCATAAACCTTTTGTCCTTACCAGCGGCTGTCACGATTCTTCGTATGGCAATGATATTCTGACCGTTTTCCCCATTGACAGTCCAATATCCCCGTTGGACACCGTGATCTCCAGGATCTCCAAGTGAGTTCCTCTGATCTGACGCACAACTGTCACAGTAAACATAACATTGAAAGAATAAGGCGGATTCCTTTTCTTGGTCGATTTTGCCAATAGAGATACAATAGTTTAGCAGCATCAACCTATTACCTTTCAACTCTCACCACCACAAAGAAAAGAATCCGGCACCAAAAAATTCATGCCTTTTAATTAAGACCGAAAGAAATGAGACTGCTTAAATAGGTTTCCACTGAATAAAATGACCAATTTTGGTAACTCTCTTTTTCTTGTTCTCTATATGTTGCTCCTGTAAATTGCTGTAAACAGAAAAAACATTATATGAATAAGTTTCCAACTTTTATGAAAAGGCTTTCCGGTATTATTGTGAAACCTCTTTCCCTTTTTCGCTTCTACAACATTTTTGTAGTCCTAGAAATCCTGTTCTATTTTGATTACTTAGGAAATTAGCAGGTATTGGCATTATTGTTGCCTGATTGCTGGGAAAGAAAACTGATCTATTCAATGGGCCCATGCTGAAGCAGGAGGTTAAATTTTGAGAATCGTCTGTTACAATTGCAGCAAACAAATCAACGAGAAAGCGCCCTTTTAAAATAACGAAGACATCTATGCTCTCTGTGAACCGTGGCTGAGAAAAACGCTACAAAGATTGAGAGATGAACATAGGAGCAAGAGGAAGCAACTTCAAGGGTATCATTCTGGTATGACCTCAACACCCTGGCAGTCTTACTTGTGGGTTCGATAGGATGGAAAAAGTCGTATGTCCAAATTGTGGCGAACCAATTGCTAGTATCGAAAGAGTGAAGGAGATAATCACTTTCTGCAAGGAGTTTTGGGATCAGTGTATTTGTGGGCAGAAGTATAATTTCAGGCTTTCTTCCCCCGGCACTGTGGTTATTTCTTTTACTGACAGGCAGGTAGAAATTGTCTGCTGAATGGGCCTCGTAAGTAGAGATTCAATTGGACATTCAAGTGGAAAAGGTGACCCCCCCCTTTGAGTACATGGAGCTACCCATGGGAGTTGAAAATAGAAAGCATCCTCGGCTTAGGGCAGCCATCCCGATTCGATTCAACCTTGATCCCGATTACCACTTTGTGCCTCGAATCAAGAAGGCGGGGGTGGTGGGAGTTGTGCGAAACATATCCTCTGAAGGACTTGGCATTGATTCAGAGATGGACCTGTTGGATGTGTGCCAGATATTTCATGAATCCATCGAGGACGATTCGGTTTTTGGAGTGAAACTGGTGTTCACGGATCCCGAAGGAAGAGAAATCCGAATCAGAGGACAAGTTAGCTGGTACCAAATGAGTGAAACAAAAAACGATCTACAACACTTCCGAGCGGGCCTTCACCTGAAGGATACTAAAAGTCATACTCTTGCAATGAGGATAGTCGAATCGATCTGTAGGACCCTAAGGCCCCCGCAAGACTATGAGGATTTTTTGGATTTGAGAGACTTTCGCCTGGTAGAAAATACATTGCGGGGATCGATCAAAAATACAGGAAAAAGAACCGTAAATTATCTGGTCATTGAGGCCAGATGTCTTGATAATCATGGCAGGGGGCTTCAGAGAAAACTTTACCGCGCGGTGCCTTACGGGAGAACCGGGAAAAAACTTAAGCCCGGAGCGGTCTTACGAGTCGAAGCTGAGGGCCGAGAGATACCTCTATCAACTACCGATGTGGAGGTAAATGTACAAAAGCTCACTCTGGATCCGTCGATAGACGCCTAGTTTTGTCAGAGCGGACCGATGGATCGCGAATGGCCAACCTTGTCATTCCAACAAATCTAGAATCAAAATCCTCCAGTTATCAATTCCTCCAACCGTGCGAGAATTGAAGAGGCCCAGAGTTACTCCGTCCAGTGAGGCCACTCAGGAAATACTTGACTAACCTGAGGAGAGTACCCCGGTATAACCGTTCACTCTGCCACTCGGTGCGGCTGAAATGGCCGAGGCAGAAAATGGAAAAGCTGCGAGAAAAAGAAAAGCCAGCGATTCGCTCACTGGCAGAATATCAAATCACATGTTAGGTNNCGCGAGGGCCACGGGATTTTGAGTCCCGCACGTCTACCAGTTCCATCACTCCGGCGTATCAATCCGCTCCAGCCAGGGATGATAGCCCATAGGCCTCCCTCTGTCAACTTCACAAAGATTTCGGGGTTCCTCAGGTTTAGGGACGCTCATGTCCCTGCGGGACATTTGCGGTGGAAGGATGCCGGTATTCCCCGGGCCGCTGCAAAATCCCTTTTCTCGGCTTTTGTCTGATGAAAGTGGAAAAGGAGTGCTCTTCGCTGCTCAAAAGCTTTTCTGGGTGCTGTCAGGTGTCGGTTGTCGATCGTCAGTTGTAACGATCAATTTACCTCATTCGATTGAAAATCAAATTCCCTGGGCCCGTTATTCGAATAGCCGTGGATGCGCAGATCTCAGTCTTTATACAACGAACCACGGACGACGGACCACGAGCACCGACTTCTGGTTCAGAGCTTCCTTTCCCACTTTCTGGTGAAATACTCTGGAAATGACTTCGACACAAGTGGTCTAAAGGGATTTGGGGAACAGCCCGTCCCCACCTGTCCCGCCAACGGCGGGACGGGGGAGCAATGCGAGAAGGAGGCAGCGAAGAGATATGAGGGCCCCATTCAGAGATTCAAGATTATCTCACAAAATCAATAATATAAATATACTTTCCTTACACAACTTCGAAAAGTTCTTAACTTCTTGACCAGTTGGCAGAAGGTGGCAACAAAAAAGAAGTGATGATCGAAAAGGATCCTGTCGGTATCGACATCAAAAAAAACCGAAGCCCATCGTCCGCCGGTCGAGGGACGGAAACCCTAGGGGCATTCTCTCCCTTCACGAGTGAGATGAAATTTGAGGTCCAAAGAACCTCATGATAAACAAAGCGGGTTCGCTTTCACGAACCCGGCTTCTTAAAGATTTTTGGAGGCGGCGACCGGATTTGAACCGGTGAATAACGGTTTTGCAGACCGTCGCCTTCCCACTTGGCTACGCCGCCCGAAAAAAGTCATACGGTGTATCCGTGGATGCGAAAAGAGCGGGAAACGGGACTCGAACCCGCGACCCCAACCTTGGCAAGGTTGTGCTCTACCAACTGAGCTATTCCCGCATTTAGACTGATAATCGGCGCTTTTGAATACTAATTACAATAGATGGTCGCCATTGTCAATATGATATTCTTGAGGAGTTCCAACATTTTTGAAAGAACCTCTTGTCTCTGAGCGACGTTGCGGAAGCGGTGGGGACCCTTCGAGGATGAGCAGGAAGGGGGGAGAGGAAGTCCTCGCCGGCGAATCCTGATAAGGGTCAGCGCGTGAGCGTTCATCGCCTGGAGCAAGCCGTAGATTTATCAAAAAGCCTTTGGAAGAAGGGAAAAGAGACGTGGCTATATTTGGATCGTTTTAATTATATAATATCGAGAACCTATAAAGGCACTTTGTATATGTTTTCTAGGTATACTCTAAAATGTTCTCGGAATAAAACGAATGCTACGACCACGAAAGGCCGTCCCCTACCGTTTGTAGACCTGATAGAAGTGAAGGACCTTTTTCACGTAACGCTGCGTTTCCCCATATGGGGGGATCGCGTTGAATTGTAAGACCGCCCGTTTTCCGGCATTATAGGCAGCAAGGGAGAGCTTGACATCGTTCTGGAAGAGCTCCAAAAGGTCTTTAAAGTGTCGGACTCCAGCATCGATATTCTCGCCCGGATCGAATGCGTCTATGACGGCAAGATCGTTTGCCGTTTCCGGCATCAGTTGCATCAGACCCATGGCACCGGTGCGGGAGACAGCCCGAGGATCAAAATCGGATTCAGCCCGAATAATCGCCTTGACCAGAGCAGGATCGACCCCATGCGTTCTCGCAGCCCCCTCAATCAGATGGTCAAAGTGATTCTTATCAGAATACCTGAAATCGATGTCACCATCCTCTTTGATATAGAGGGTGTACTGGGGATTCGTCGGAACGTTCGAAAAATGAATCACCCCATCCTGATCAACGTACCTATAGATCCCGGCCCGGGCCACTGAAGGTAGGACGAGAAGAATGGTGATGAGACACCCGAGAACAATGCAAGGCTTTATCCAAGTCACTCGCTCGACCCAGCGCACCCGTTGATGTCCTCCCATGGCGTGTGAGGTTCTTTGGACCATTTTTTCAACAGTCCCTAACATAAATGATCGGCCAGTGCAAGGCGAATGCCAAATCTCGAGTGTAGATCTATTGAATCAATAAACTCATAAAATCAGTTAGTTACAGCTTTTCCATCGATAACAGATGAATTCTGAAACACAAATTGTCGGCTGAAAAAGGAAAAAATGATGGGTTTCCGGCCATCACGTTGACGTTCAACGGCACCTTTGAAAGTGAATAACGCCCTATCTTCTCCCAGAAAGATCTCCCTTTTTACTCTGCTTGGTTTTCCAGATTCTGTCCTTGTCGATCACATGCAGAACAAGCCAACCTTTCTTCTCCAGGGCCGCGCCAATAAACCTGCGATGGCATTTCCACGCAAATCTCTCTGCACAAACGACTACCGTTATTTTCTCTCTGGCCAACAAAATTAACGCCTCGAGCCCTCGGTTGAACTCGAACGAATCCATATAGACCTCGTATCCTCCCTTTCGGTATCCCCCAAGATCGCGACCCAAGTACTCATATTGAAGGCCTCTCGCCCTCAGGGCTGCCTCAAGATTGGCTTTTTTGAAATGCTCCAGTCTGCTTGTCGGGAATCGCCTGACATCGACAACTCGAAGAATGCCGTAAGAATCCAAGATCTCTATGAATTCCTCGAGTCTTCTCGTACCTGTTCCCAGTGTGTAAATGGCGGGTGGATGGCTTCGGTAATTCAGGAAAAGATCTCTAGTCAAGTCCTGGAAATCGCTCCCCATTGGTCTCTTCGGATAGATCAATTCTCATGTAACCTAGGCGAACCGTTTGCGTCATCTCCAGACCCGCAACGGACGGAACGAGACAGGAGAGGGCCCCCCTGGTGCGATCGAGGATCTCGAGAATGCCAAGGGTGATCAGAAAATTGTCTGGGCCATTCAATCCGATGAGAAGTCCCTCCATTTCATCGTGAAATTTCTCAGAGATCCTGAACCGATGGGTTCCGGTTAAGCTGACCTTTCGGAGGTCCACCTGGTGGATGCGAACGGTCCTGAAATACGCTTTGAAGCGGCTCCATCGATAGCGGCGCCTTTCCTCTTGAGAACGCGTTTGAACGCGCGACGAGGAAGGGATTCTGTGGATCACAACGCTCTCTCGACCCCTCTGGCTCCTGAGAAGAGGTTCGATTTCTTGGTTGTGCTGGAGAGCCACAATGTGTCGGGGATCCAGAAGATCCATCTTCTGATATTTCAATTCGATGGCATCCTCGCCAGTCACATACCCCGTTGTATCAAGAATGGCAATACGGGTCCGACCAGCTTGCGATCTCTCCAGAAGTTTTTTGAGGCCCACGATGGTCTCCAGGCGATTTCCTCTCGGAGACACTGATCCAACAAAATAGATTGCCTCGGGTCGTATGTCCCCAAAGTCTCTGAAATTGCCGTCAAAGACAGCCATAGCCTGCGTGGTCGGAGGCCCAAGAATCGACTGCCCTATGTCTCCATCGATGTATGCCACAGCCTCTCCACAGTTGCAGAGTTCCCTCACCAGGAACCTTGTCAGGGTTGTCTTTCCAGTGTCAGGAGCACCGATAACCATGACAGTACCTTTGGCCTTCTGAATTTCTGACTCCAGTCTTTCCCAGGATTCGGGAACCTCAATCGAATGCAAGGAAATCTCCTCTAGAGGCCGGTGAAAGGAGGTGAACATTTCCGATTCTGACCCTCTTGAGACCGACTTCATGGGCGGCAGCGACACAGCGATCGGCAAGGTCTCGCGAGGTGGGTCGAAGATCACTCATGAAAAACTGAGGGGAAAAGGCTAAAAGGGTATAAGGAATTGTCGGGTCGAATGAGGCGATGAAACTGGCAATGCCCCGGACCTCCACTTCATCGATGTATCCCGGAATCAGAAGGGTGCTCGCTATGAGGAGGGGAGGATCCGGTCGCTCCGAAATCCGGACTGCCACGTAGGCGAAATTTTCTAGAGTTCTCCGGTTTCCCACACCACAGAGCGCGCTGTGCAAGTTCTCATTCCATGCCTTGAGATCAAATTTAATACACCCTCCAGACGGTATAGAGAGAGCGACCATCCTTCTCAAGAGTCGAACATTCATCGACCCGTTGGTCTCCCAGCATATCCTGAGGATTCGATTTTCCTCTTTTTTGAGTGCCAACCTTGAAACAGAAAGGGCATGGTGCAATTGGGGTGTTGGATCACCTCCGAAATAACAGATACAGCTTGTCCTGTCCGTTGCAAAGTCGGCCAACTCCTTGGCGGTGACCCTGGGAGGGTCCCTCAGATGCCTCCTGAATGTCCAGTTCTGGCAGTAGAGACAATCGAAGCTGCAGCCCTCGTAAAAGACTGCGAGATTCCGATACCCGTATTCCGGCCCTTGCCGATTGGCAAAACGGGGATAACCTGCCCCCGTTCCTCCCGCGCAGACCCAATCCGCCACACAGTTGGTAGGTAGGGGATCATAATACCAGGACACCTTGCTCGACCGGGATGAAACCCCCTTGAGCATGCCTCTCTCATTGGTCCTGAGGCCGCAGTACCCCCTCTGTCCCTCAGGTATGGAACATATGTTTGCACATACATGACACACCACCCCTTTCGGATCTCTGGGGACAACTGTTGGTAGGCCAAAGGGAGATCTGGATAGGCGGTGAGCCTCAGAAGTGAGGGCTTGGGCCTCGTGCGCATTGTTTCTGAGGCAGTTGAGGCAGACGGGAAGGATTTCGGAGAGGGGGGCAGCTTTTTGCCCGCAGATTCGGCATACTCCCAGAATTTTGTCGCTCTTACGAAGCATGGGAAACTGATTCCCCAGAGAAGCTTTGCCCAAGTGATGCGTTCCACCCAAGTCGCCAGCCGCATCGATTAGCATCGTTAGAGGAGGATCTAATCATTTTCACGAGACAAATCGAGGAATGTCCGTATTCGCAGAAACGGTCTAGTCTGTTACCTTGTAGACCGTATCGTGTTCCCTCACTCGATCCTGGACCTTAACTCCGATGTCTGCTCCAGGTCCTGCATTTGTCACGTTCTGGTTCTCGATCTGCATGGAATCAATTTCTTGGGTGAAATCGGTTGTGTGCCCTTGAATGTGAATCTTATCTCCGGCGGCAAGGCTTCCTTCCAGTCGAATTGCCGCCACACTGATTTTGGAAAAAAACTTGATCACGGTTCCGACCTTTTCCTCTGGCATCATAAACCTCCTCTCTCGTTTCGATCTTTCCAAACAACACTAAAGGGAGGCACCCATGACCCCCAATTCTTCGCATCCCGTCCGTGGTTGAACAGAAACGTCGATGCTGCCCTCTCTCCATCTCTCGATGCACTGAGCGACAGCGCGAAAGACATCGTCCGAGGAAATCTCCGAGAGACAGTGCCGGGAATCGCAGCGTGACATGGCCTCCCGCTCACAAGGTGAACAGGAAACTGCCTTCCGGACAAGTCTGACCTCACTACCTTTGGGAACCCATCTGATCGGATCACTGGGGCCGAATATGGCGACCACCGGGACTCCAACCGCTGCAGCCAAGTGGGTCATTCCCGAATCGTTCCCAACGAAGACCTGGCACCTCTCGAGGATTGCTGCTACTTGAGGAAGGGGAAAACCATCGAAGATGACCGGGAGTCTCGACCCTAAGGGTCTACGAAGATCCTTTTTGATTTCCTCTTCCCCGGGGCCGACAAGAAAGAGAACCTGTGCCATGTATGCGGTGAACAGACGCTTCGCCAGATAGAGAAAATTCGCCACAGACCAGTTCTTTGCGGGACTTCCGCTCCCAGGATGAGCGACGATTAAAAGACCGTCAGGATCAATGCCGTCGTTGGCCAAAACCTCTTCTGCTGCCTCACGATCACTCTGTGAGGGATACAAGCGCGGGAAGTTCCTGTGAACCGCCAATCCAAGGGATCTCGGGAGCGAAAGGAGATGATCCACTGTGTGAACCGCTTCCCCCTGAAATGGAAAGGGGGACACCATCACCACCGTAGCCTGGCTCAGCGCCTGCACGTTATCAACAAAGGGATGACGGGCGAGACCGAACACCCCGATGAGCTGGAAGGTTCCGAAGAACTTCCTCAGAAAAGTGGGATAATCCCGGGACGTTTGGTAAAGGCGGGCGAATTCGGCCCGATCAACAGATACGACGGTATCCGCGTAGTACCGATTCTCGACAAGCTCAAGAATCCGAGGGTATCCCATGAGAGTCATGTGGGCGTGAGGGAAAGCCCGACGCAGACATTCCAGGGCGGGGAGAGCACAAATGAAATCACCGAGAGCGCCCTGATGGATAATGAGGATTCTCTCGATCGGTTGAGGTAAGGTGGAAGCTCTCATTTTCTCTTTCCAACATGCTGGGGCCCGGGGCTTTCGGCAACTCATCCACATCTTTTGTGGAAAACCCCGTGGACAACTCTGTCTTCGTAACGGTTAAGTCCTTCATAGTTCGGAGTTTTTGACATTTTGCTTAAAGATTGTGCAGCAAAAATTTCGTTTAAAATCAATTTGTTACGAAACTCGACGAGTCCGCACACGGTCTGTTCAAGCCTGTTTTTGATTCATCCAATTCTGAGACCCTTTCCAATAGCTCAGGCCTTTGTCCTCGGAAGGAAATTTAAATCGATCGATGGAAACTTGTCAATCTGTTTGTTCCGAGCAGTTGCTCCAAAAATTCGAAAGTCAACCATTGAGTATGGGAGCACCTTCCTCAGTTGTGGGGGATTCTCTTATTCCTGAGCGACGTGAGCGGAAACATTATGCTAATAAGCTCTGGCGTTCTCAGGCTAGCTTTGTAGCTCATGAGTGCACCAACGTTTTGAACAGAAGGTTAAAGGCGAAAGGTTAGAAGATAATCGATTTGGACTTCTTGGTCTTCTTTCCTTTCTCCTTTGACCTTTATCGTTCTTTTGACTAAACTGTGAACCCCGCGAGGGTCAACGCGGGGGCAAAGGAGCGAAGGGATATGAGGATCTAATCAAAAAAATTCAAAATTGTCATGAAACATCAAGAGGCTACAAACTTCTTGCTTTGAAAACTCAGGAAACTCCACTCAATCTGTTGGGAAGATCATGAGCAGAAAAATGACGAAACTTCAGGTTCATAGGGAAAGCCTCGCCGGCCCCCATCGGTTGGGAGATTTCAATTTTAGAGGGGAGAACGGAGATCAAATCACGGAGAGGGATCGCCGAGTCCTTGTAATTTCAATGCACCAAAAACTTCACGAGATGTCAGATGGCAACGCTTCTCTCCGCCGGACTCAGATTGAGAAGAGCTCTTCGCGCTGCCTCTCGCACCGCCCCATCAGCATCCTTTTCAACGACCGATTGGAGAATCCCCTCCAAATCCGGGTCCCCCATGGCGCCAAGGGCCTCAACGACACTTTTTCGTATGGCCTCATCCTCTCTCTTAAACAGGCCTTTACTTCTGAGAATATCGAGCAACGCGGGAATGGCTTCAAAATCACCAATTCTTCCGAGAGCTTCGATGGCCGCCTGGCGCAGGGTGCCGGATTTATGACCCTTCAACTTCTTCTTCTGGACGAATGGAAGAATATGAGGAACAGCCATTTTTTCGCCAGCTTCACCCAGGGTTTTTAAGGCAAGCAGTCGAATCTCCTCCTCCCTGTCGTCCAACAAGTCGCAGAGAATCCTGATAGCTCCCCTGCCCTTGATTTTACCGAGGGTTTTAATGGCCTCTTTCCTAACCCGCATATCGTCATGGTAAACGGAACTGGTCAAAAGATCTGGCATGATAGGTTTGTCACCTAATTCCCCCAAAACGTAAAGGGCGCACTGGACCACGTACCACCTCGTGTCTGCCAGCCGTTTGACAATATCGTCCGTGACCTTCGGTCCCATAGAGCGGATGACCTCTATCAACCGTCTCCGAGCATCCGGATTTTCCTCTCTTTCGAGGACGAAAAGAATCGATTCAAGCACGGCCTTTCCGAAGCGTTTGAGAAGGGTCAAGGCCTCATCGGCACTCGTGCTATCTTCCCCTAACGCTGCATGAATTAGCCGGTCACAAACATCCTGAGACACCAGCGACTGAGAGCTCTTGAGCAGTTGCCCCACATAACCCATCTTCGAAAGGGTGAGGATAGCCCGTGCCGGTGCATTGAAATGTTCTTTCAGGATCTCCCTTTCCAAAATCCCCGCGAGCGAATACAGAATCGAATCTCTTACGTTTCCCTCTGGCTCTGCTTTTAGGCGAGAGAGCAGATTCTTACAGAAGAACAGGTCCGCACTCTTGAATTTTCTAGAATCCTCAACGATCCCATAGAATTGAGGTAAATAACCGGCCACGTTGGCTCTGACCTCAGGATCCTCGCCTTTGAGGGCGGCGAAAAGGCTCGTGAGTAATTTCTTTATTTCTCTTCCATCCTTCTCTTCGGCAAGGTCTGGTCCGAGGCTCTTGATCTTATCGATATCGCTCTGAACCAATTGACTCCTCGAGGCTAAGCGATCGACTTTTTGACTCAGGGAGTAGTTATCCCATAGGATTTCATCCCGCAGGATCTCCCATGCCTCTTTTGCCATTCCCAACTTCATGAATTCCCGGCCCAGTTGTGGTGCAAGACGCTCCCGACGTTCCAATTCGGGTAAGACCCTCATAGCTACCTTTGCCAGGATTTTCGGAGAACTCAGCCCACCTCGGTAGATATTGTTCATCAGACGAATCACTTCTTCATCGTTGAATTCCATGACAAAGGAATCGATCCGATCCAGCGGACAATCATCCTGCCCAGCCTTGTTCCGGTACAAGCCTGCCTGAGCATCTGGATTCAGGGCGAAAACGATCTGAGCCATGATTTTTCGGTGATCACACGAATCCTCGGCTTGAGCCTCCAGAAAACGACCCACCTGTTCCACGGCTCGATTGGCGGCCCGCGACAGTTCCTCTTCGCTCGCCCCGTCGTCTCTCATTTTTGATAGGCTATTGTTGATCATTCCACTGATCTTTGCGGGATCCTCTTGTAAAAGCGAAAGAAAACCCTTCTGATCCCCATGAAAAACTGGCATCTTCCCCATCAAGAAGGCCGCAATAACGGCCTCTTCGAATCCCTCTCCATCTCCCAGGGAATCCTTTAACCTACCGTACTTGACCTCATTCGCAAGGATGCGAGATACGCCGCGGCTTTCGAGATACTTCTGGGCACCACCCCCATCGATTAGCTGGTCGGGTTCTTCACTCAGGCAATCGAGAAACGCTTTGAACTCCTCCTGGGAAATATCAGGGTAGAATACCAGACCTTCGATATTCCGTGACTTCAGTTCGTCAATAAACTTCAAAATGAGTGAATCGGATTCCTCAACCGGTGCCTCATCGACGATAAGGGTGTTCTCCACCACACCGAGTGTCAGTTCACCCTTTTGTTCGAAGATCCTCTTCAAAGCGTCGTAGGACCGCTGGAATGAGTTCGCGGTTGTGGGATGGTCAGGGGCGTAAACCTTTGTATTGACCACCGCAACATTGAGCTGACGGATCATGTTGCGCAGGAGGGCATCCATAAAAGCATATCCACCCTGGGACAGAATGTTATTTTGGGTCTTTCTTAAGGTTGCACATTCTATGCCAATCTCCGGCCTCTTGGTTTAATACGCCTCACCCCTTTTTCTCTTTCTGTTCAATATAAAAAGAGAATTCGCCCTGATGGTGGGCGTCATATCGTCGCGAATTCTGAGAAGAGCGAAAATACTTTCATAGATCTATGAATTATTTTAAGGGAATACCCCGACACAAATGGGTCTGGAGAAAACGTATCTTTCCCGCTCGGATGGCCGAACTTTCGAATCGGATCGACACGGGGGTCTCATCCGATTGAGAGCCTAGTGCGCGTGACCTGAATAGAGCAGCCAAGAGGCAGTCTCAAACAATTGTGAGAGCCCTCATGGCTTGCTGGCGGCAGGAAAAGGGTTAGGGATTTCATAACTTATGAAGGGTCGCTTTAAGGGCTACTGCTTACTCTTCATGGCCTCTCGGCTCTCTCCCTCCGGGTGGCCCGCTGATTCCTCAGACAACTCTGACGCTTCGTCTTCAGGTTCGACAAAGTAGACCTTTCCGTCGGCGACCTCTCTAAGTGCAGTGACCACTTCTCGATTGTCGCTCTCTACAACCGGTTTTGCACCGGTCAGGAGCATCTTTGCCCGACCTGCTGCCAATATGACCAGCTCAAATCGACTCTCGACCTTTTTGAGACAGTCCTCCACGGTAATTCTTGCCATCGTTTCACCTCCCTCGCATTCTCCAAACTCTCAAGCCATCAAATCTGGGAAATGCCGATTCAAAATGATGAATATCAAAGAAAGCCCGTACGCGACTCACGACTTGACCGTCTTCCTAAAGTGATGCAGAACCCTTTCCCGTTTGCATTTTTCGGCGATCATAATCGCCTTGATCCGTTCAACGGCACCGTTGATCTGGTCATTGATGACGACATAATCGTAGTTTTCCACTTTTTCAATCTCTTTCGAAGCGTTCCTGATCCTTAGATCAATCACTTCCTGGCTTTCAGATCCCCTTCTCGTTAAGCGCTCCTTCAAGTCTCCAATCTCTGGGGGGAGAATGAAAATGAAAACCCCTTCGTCATAGTTCTTGTGAATCTGTTCGGCTCCTCTTGTGTCGATGTCGAGAATAACATCGATGTCCTCTGCGAGGCATTCGTCCAGAAAGGTCTTCGAAGTTCCGTAGTAGTGACCGAGAAGCTTCGTCCATTCAGCAAAAGCTCCTGCACGAAGCATCTTTTGAAAAACATGGCGCGATACAAAATGGTACTCCACTCCATCTTTTTCGCCGGGTCGGGGAGGCCTCGTCGTGTAGGATACCGAAAATTTCATCTCGGGGAACTCTCCCAAAACCCTTTTGACGATGGTCGTCTTTCCCGTTCCCGACGGAGCAGAGATTACATAGAACCTTCCGCCATTCATCCCTGACTATCCCTTGCTAGGTGGCTTATCCTCGGAGATGAATCGCTGGGTCACCGTCTCCGCCTGGACCGCAGACAAAACAATGTGATCACTATCGGTGATGACAATGGATCGGGTTCGCCGGCCTTGGGTGGCATCAATGAGCTTACTCGCCTCTTTCGCTCCCTCCTTCAATCGTTTCATGGGAGCGGAACTCGGCGTTACGATAGCCACTACCCGAGATGAGACCACCATATTCCCAAAACCAACATTGAGAAGCTTCGGTGACATCGCGTACCTCCCTCAGACCCCGGGACTATGATCGGTCAGGATTCCCTGAAACGATGTTATTGTACCATAGACGATAACCCATTCAACTATCTCGACCGCGGCCTCTTCTTTTCAGCCGTTTCAAAATCTATTCGATATTTTGGATTTGTTCCCTGAACCTTTCCAATTCCCATTTAATCTCAACCACTTTCTGGGATATGGTTTGGTCGCTGGCTTTGGAACTGACCGTGTTCGCCTCTCGATAGATCTCTTGCAGCAGGAACTCGAGTTTTCTTCCGATGGGCTCTTCCGAATCGGTCATCTGTTCGAGCTGGTCGACATGACTCGCCATCCTGACTGTCTCTTCGGAGATGTCGCTTCTTTCCGCAAAGAAGGCCACCTCCTGATTGAAACGGAGCGGGTCCACGTCGACCCCCTTCAATATATCTCTGAGCCTTTGGTCTAACCTCCG
>WVXP01000139.1:0-2237 GCA_011773445.1 Pseudomonadota bacterium
AAAAAGATCCAGATGCAAGGCGGGCAAATCCTAAGGAATGAGGCGTACAGAGAAGTACGCTGTAGTGATTCACCCTGTTAAATATTTTCCTTGTTTGATGTTACTGTTTTCAAGCAGCTTCTATATCCCATATCTCTTGATATGGCTGCCTTCAATTTAACAGGGCAGGGGATGCAGCGCAACGCAGCCCTTCGGCTTTGCTCAGGGCCGTGAGTCCTTCGACCTTGCTCAGGACCGTGNNAGGACCGTGAGCTTGTCGAACGGCCTGTCGAATGGCAGATGGACTTTTTACGAAGCCGTCAAGATTAATTCCCAGCATTTCGTTACAGGACATACGAGACTCAAAATATGATATTGATTTCCAGATGTCAAATGTTGAGACCTCCCCCCTGATCTTTAACTTCTAATTTGAAAAAGATTCCAAAGCCTCAACAAATGACTTACACGTTTGAAGCGTATCATAGTGCGCGAAACTAGCACGGCATATGCTATCACGACCAAGATGCCTGTAGATAGCAGCAGAGTAATGATTCCCGCAAGCTATGTGAAAACCATACTCCTCCCATAGATATTTTTTGATTTCTTTGGGATTCTTCCCGCTTATATCAAATGAGAAGGTGGGATCTCTTTCAAGAATCCTTTTTGGATGAGTAATGCCATAGCATCGGAATGTATTTGTATCAAGTCTCTGAAAGCCTTCCAAGATCAGTTGAGAAAGTTTACCTTCGTACTCAGCAATTGCGTTCATAACAAATCTTAATTTATCCCTCCTCAAGGGAATTTTTTGCTCGACGTTCATGGCCAACTCATCGCTGAGCCAAAGCAAATATTCCAATGCCCCTTCCAAGGATGCGAGAATGGCATTATTAAGCGTACCTTGTTCAAACTTATAAGGTGATTCGTTCTTGTTGGTTTCAACTTTATACGGCACGAGTTTACGGAGTAGATGCTCTTTCCCCCAGAGCACACCGAGCATCGGTCCAAAGAGTTTGTAACCAGAAAACGCTAAAAAGTCACAGTCCATCTCTTGAACATCAATTGGTCCGTGCAATGCATGATGTACTCCATCTACACAAATGAGACATATATGTGACTTTTTTCGAATGAGGGGAATGATCTCTTTCAGTGGAACCACAGTGCCAAAACCATTTGAGGCCATGGTTACGGCGACGAGCCCAGTCTTTGGGTCAATCAATGAAAGCAAATGATCAACATCTAAACAACCTTCGCCATTTACTTTAGCTCGTCGAATTTGACAACCCTTCTCTAACCCCCAGATATCTTCCCAGGGCGATATGTTCGCCATGTGATCCAGATCGGTAACGACTAAATTGCTTTCCTTTGTAAGAATGGTTCGGAGGGAATAGGCAAGATTGAACAAGGCATGGGTAGTTGAAAAATGAAAACTAATTTCTTCCGGTTTACGAGCATGAATGAAGTCCGTAACAAATTGCCGAACTCGCCAATGCAATAGATCTGTGGCTATTTCTGCAGGATCAATATCACCAGGCTGAGGATTTGAAGACTGAGCTTTACTGGCTAATGCATGAATGGCAAAATCAACCGTGAGTGTTCCTGCGCCACTGTTGAGGTAGATTCTCTTATTCCCAAAAACATCCTGTTCTATCTGGGGAAACCTACTGCGAATCTTAGAATGGATTTCAAGGAAACGATCCAGCATCTCCTGTTGGCTCATAATACATTCCTCTTTGAAAATTTTTTTTTATTGCTTGGGAAATTGAGAAGTCAAATCCATGGTAGGCGTTTCCGTCTGTTTTTTCAAGGCACTTTCGAGTAGAAACTCGATGCAGCTGAGAATGTTTTGCATTGGGAACCGACAGCTTAAGGGTGATACTAAAGTTGAAATGACCAAGAGTGAATTGCATTTGGCAGGGTTACTTCGATAATTGAAAGGACTAAGAAGGAGGGCAAGGGCTCAATTGGTAAGGCCGGTATTTGGAATTCATTTGTTTTTGTCTGACTTACTTTTGGGGAGAATGTGGCGCGATCTTCCGAATTGCTGTGCAAATCCATCAACCTTCTAACGACCTAACACTTCCTGACGGTCTCGCCGGGAAACTCTTCTCTCAGTGATCTTATATTTCAAGACCTGCCCCCTGATCTTTTTCTCCATGGGTTAATTGGGAGTTTAGCGCTGGTAAGTGTTCCGGCCACCTTTCTTGGCCCAGTACATGGCATTGTCCGCATGGTTCATCAGGCTATCATCATCTTGGCCG
>WVXP01000139.1:2299-6580 GCA_011773445.1 Pseudomonadota bacterium
AGCTTTTTAATTTCGGATAATAAGAGCAAAAATTCATCCCCCCCCATTCGGGCGACCGTATCATTTTTCCGCAGGAGACCGGTAGTAAGTCGCTTGCCAACAGCTTGCAGCAGTTGATCGCCGACGCTATGCCCCAGCGTATCATTCACGTCCTTGAAGTGGTCTAGATCGAGCACCATCACAGCCAGCTTCTGGCGGTTCCGGTTCGCTTGAGCCAGCGCAATGGTAAGACGGTCTTTGAAGAGTAAACGATTGGGGAGGCCGGTCAACGGGTCGTGATAAGCCAACTGCCTCATGGTTTCCTCTGTCCGCTTGCGCTCAGTGATGTCCTCCTTGACTCCAACGAAATGGGTAATAGCGCCTTCCTCATTCTTCATGGGTGAGATTGAGGCGTCCTCCCAGTATAAGTCTCCGTTCTTCTTCTTGTTAATGAACTCCCCGCGCCACTCTTTTCCCTTGGTGATGGTTTCCCACAGCTCCTCATATAATTCGGGAGGCTGTTTCCCGGACTGCAGGATTCTTGGATTCTGTCCAATCGACTCTTCGTAGGTATATCCGGTGAGTTGAACGAATTTTGGATTGACGTACTCGATGTTTCCGTTTGAGTCGGTGATAACCACGGGAGCCGGGCTCTGCTCTACCGCACGGGCCAATCTACTAATCTCTCCTTCGGTCTTCTCGCACTGGAGGATTTCTTCCTGAAGTTCCTCGGTACGCGCAGTACGCTCATTCACCGATTCTGCGGGGTGACCCGGTTCTTTGTTCAACCCTTCTTCCCCTTTCCGTTCACCCTCCGCTTCCAATTCCGCAATTCGTTGGCGAAAGCGCTTCAATTCATTGATAAGCTGCTGTTTTGTCTTGTTTTCGTCTCTCATCTCCGTGCCGCGCAATCGATCCCTTCATTCCAAAAGGTTTTGCCATTAAGCGGTTCTCTCTCCAAATCGTACATTTCAAGCCTGAACCCGCTGTCCAGGTGTGTTTTGTCGATTAGGAGATTTAGATAGCATATTTCATGCCAATAGGGTAAATTACTGTAATTATATGAAATTGTTGTAAAACCAGGTTCGTTTGTTGTTAATTCCAGTAAAATGCTGACAAATTTTGCGAATAGGGTGAAAAATTTTCACAATCTGGAATTTAGGATCGTTCTGAGGATTTGATGGGCAAAAGGAGGGCGGTTGAGAGAGATTACATTACCCTACCTAGTTAATTGATGGAATGAGATCTATTCAACTGAGTCAACAATGTCTCCTTTTGCCTTTTTGAAATCAAATGGTATATTTTAAGACCTGATCCCATTTCCCTTCTGAATCGCCTCCACAGGTAATCTCTTCTCATTGAAGTATAATGGCGGTTGACTTTTCTTTTAATGTAATCTTTTATCCGGTTGACAAAACAATTCATCCATCAGCGACTGTAATGAACACAAAGGGGAGGGAAAGATGAATACATTTTCTGGAAAAATTGCGCTGATCACGGGTGCCAGTCGTGGTATCGGTCGTGGGTGCGCAGTGGCACTGGCTGAGGCCGGCGCGGACATCGCCGTCAATTACCGCACTCGTGAGGAGTCGGCTCGGGAAACCTGTTCCCTTATTGAAAGTCTCGGAAAGCGCGCGATCCCTATCCAGGCTGATGTCTCAATGGCATCGGATGTTGGCCGCATGATAAAGACCATAGAGCGGGAGCTTGGGGCGGTGGGCATACTGGTAAACAACGCTGGCGTCGCGAAACGTCAACCTTTGGATGAAATTCGGGAGGAAGACTGGGACGCAATAATCGCGGTAAACCTCAAATCCGCTTTCCTGGTCACTCAAGCAGTGCTTCCCGGCATGCGCGCCCGCCGTTGGGGACGGATAATAAACATATCTTCGGGGGCAGCACAAATTGGCGGGGTCGTCGGTCCGCACTACGCCGCATCCAAGGCCGGAGTCTTGGGATTAACCCATGCCTATGCTTCCCTCCTTATCAAAGAGGGAATTACCGCTAACGCCGTCGCCCCCTCCCTCATCGAGACTGACATGGTCACCCATGATCTTCAGGTGAATCCAACCATGGTTCCCCTCGGTCGCTTCGGCACTGTGGAGGAGGTCGCCGATGTTGTTGTGACGTTGGCGAGAAATGCCTATATTACCGGACAGACCATCTACGTCAATGGCGGGCGATACATGAGCTAAAAACGCGGTAAAATGCTGATGAATTTTGCGAAAGGGCTATTACTTCCAGTCGATATAGCCCAGCTTGGTGATGGACGGTATCAGGCGGCCGAGGTCCTGTCCGGCGCGGGTCATCAGCCGAGCTTCGGTGTATCCCGGGCTTTTGAGGTGGACAAGGTACCGGCCAGTCGGGTCATAGACCGGAAGCCAGTTCACGAACACGTCATTCACGAGGACCCGTTCGGAGGTACCGTCGAGCCGGACCTCGATGATGTTCCACGGCTCGAACAGGGCGGTGATATCCGAGGAGAAATCCTTGGATGCCATGAGGCGCTCGAAGACAGCGTACTCCAGGTCCCCGACGGGGTCATGGTCCACCACACCGTCGATCGATGTGACCTGGCGGACGTCGCTCCCGTCATCATTCATCACCGCAATGCGGAGTTCGGGAAGAGCGCTGAAACGGTCCGTTTTGAATATGATCCGCCCGTCGGGGAGCCAGTCCGGGTCATTATCGTCATACGATGGAGGCGTAAGGTCGGCGATTTCCGTGCCGTCCACCGTCATGACTACGATCGATGCTTTGAAATCGCGGAAGGACGCGTAAACGATCCTGGTGTCATCCGGTGACCAGCCGGGATGGCCGTCAAGAATCCCGTTGCTGGTCAACTGGGTCCAGTTGCCGCCGTCCACGTCAACCCGATAGATCTCATACTGCGATCCGTCCAGTCTGTCCGGGGTCCCGTGGAATGCGATCATGCTGCGGTCGTGCGAAAGGGATACGTTCTCCTCGATCAGCGTATTATCGGTGACCCGGGTCACAATGCCAGTGGCAGGTTCGAACATATAGATCTCTCCGTTCGCATCCTCGTGGGTACTCGTAAATACGATCAGACCGGTCAGGCCGTCCGGTATGCCTGGGCGTTCCATGGGAGGAACTGGGTATACCGGCAGGCAGGGCCAGGCCGAGCTGTCGTCCAGATGCGGATCCAGGCTCGCTATGCCGCCCGTCCCGGAACCGGGTTCAAAGTGGTCCAACAGGATGAGATTGACCCGGCTGGCGGCGGAAACATCGCCGTCCTCGCCCTGTGCATCCTCCTGCATGGGGAAGCGGAACTCGGCCTGGTATTTCTGCGCTCCGGGGTAATACCTAAGCCACCCCAGGCCGTCGCCGATGCTGTCGGTATCATTGCCCGCGGCCTTGTGCAGGTCAATATACTGGGCGCCCTCGGCCGCGGCTAAGAGCATCCGCTTGTCCTCCCCGTCCGCATGCGTCCCGTCGCCGTCATTGTCGATCAGCATCAGCACAGCGTCCACGTCCAGGGGCCCGGAAAAATCATACTCGTTGTCCGCGGTATCGTCGGTCCACTCAAGGGCCACGTACAGATCCCGGTCATCGTTTTCGGCCGCCCACTTCAAATGAGTGTTCTTGACCGGGGTGAAGGTCACCAGGTCAATGAATTCAAGGTCCGCCTCCTCAACGCCGGATAAGGCTGAAAAGTCGACTTCGCCATCGATGGGGAACCGCGCCTCAAGGGTCTCCGGCCCCCAGGAGTCCGACGAGCCGCCCCCGCCGCAGCCGGCGCCCAACACAGAAAGCAAGGTCACAAACAGGGCGATAATCCTGTTCATAAGTTTTAAGAACTCCCTTCTGATAGCCTGAGTATAGGGGGAATGGGCCTGTGGGTCAAGGGAGAAACGTCGCAACATATCGTGGTTCTGGACAACCGGGTTCAGCGTATCCTCGCAATTGAGGCGAGGGCTGTTCAAGTGGAGGGAAAATAGACGGCGAAGAAGTGAAGGGTTAATCCAGAATGTGAAGCTTCCCGCCCACAAGGCGGGGCTTCCCGGAAATGAAATCTCATTTTTAATTGCGCCCCTTGACCCCGCCTACAAGGCGGGGTTTGCGGGTCACTTGCCGGCCAGATGGTGACGGGCTGTTGCCCAAATCTCTTGGAGCGAACATTAAAGAATTTTTGCTAACCATTCTTAGTGAAGCGGAACGGCCGCAAATTTAATGTTTGAGCCCAAGGGGCGAGTTTTAGATTTGCTGTGAAGCGAACTTTAATGATTTCGTAAAAAGTCGGAATCAGACGGCAAAGAAAAAAGATCCAGATGCAAGGCGGGC
>WVXP01000266.1:0-427 GCA_011773445.1 Pseudomonadota bacterium
TGGAACCCTCATATCCCTTCGCTCCCTTGCTCTCGCGTTGACCCTCTCCGGACTCGCAGGTGGGGAATACTTGCCCCTTCCCCGCTCTGAAGGCGGGGTTTTCCCCCTCCTGCTCATCCTCGATGGGTACCCCAAACGCTTCCGCAAACGTCCCTCAGGGACATGAGGGTCCACAAAACTGAGGAAACTCCTCTTAGAATTTGCTTCAGTGTCTCTAAAATCTTGGAATTCAAACATCCAGTCCGTGGTGGCGAACACATTGAGAGACCCATGACCTTTGCAGCCGAACCCCTAGGACCTTTGCTTTGAGGCCAGAGTGGTTACCCCTTTTGGCAACGATCAGGTATGTCCCATGAATTCACCCAAAGGATTCTGACAAAGATTCATGACCTTGATCTCTCAGGTCGATCGAGGCCGGTCTTTTGGT
>WVXP01000266.1:548-3545 GCA_011773445.1 Pseudomonadota bacterium
GAAACGATCCAAAAGCTATTACGGAATTTGGCCACTTTCAGCGTTTTGGGACTTCTTTGTTTTTGACCATCATATCGGTCTCCCTCCTGAACACCGTTGAGGTGCTTTCAATCCCATCTGGAGAGTGTCAGAGAGTCGTTCTCTACTGAGTAAATTCTCTTCTTTCTGGAGCGTTATCACCGTCTCACCCATTCTCGTGGCGTCCTCCATATTCCTTTCCGGAAAGTTTGGCGAGGCGACCATCGGAGGGATCCTACTCCGCTACCCTTATTTTCAGGACCTAACCAAGTAGGGGTTGCCTAATGCGATGATCTCTGCGGTCGTTCCGGTATTCTTGATATGGATCTATCTCTCCTGGGTCGTTGTCCTTCTTGGTGCAGAGATTGTATACACCCTTCAGTATCATCAGGCCTCCAAAATTGAAAAACCAAAACCTGTTGAGGCCGATGTGTGTGATGGATATTACGCCTTACGGGTTGTCATGGCTGTGGGGGAGCGTTTTTTGAAGGGCTTGGAGCCAATTTCTTTGAGTGGGGGTTGGCAGAGAGATTAGATGTGCCCGTTCAGCCCTTGGAGCGTCTACTCGTGAGATTGAAGGAGGCTAAGATCCTGGCTGCGATTGATCAAGCTCAACAGGTTTACGTCCCGGTCAGGGATCTCGGTGGGGTCACTCCAAAGGAGATTGTTGAGTCGGTCGATGCGGGTCCTTTTGTCGTACCTCGCTTTTCAGAAGACGTTCAAAGCAACCGTGTTTCTGGCCTATTCAAAAAAGCCCGCGAGGCGGTCAATCGAACCTTGATGTCGAAATCCGTCACCAATCTCCTTACGGTGAGCGAGGTAGAAGAACTCTCTGAGGATGGAGATCAGAGAGGAGTGTGAATAGGGTCTCCCGCTTTTCGGCATCGACGAGATGTTCCCAACCGCCAATGTGAACCAACTTCCGTAGATTGAGGGAACGCAAAAGTTTTCGAATTCTCTTCGCCATATACCGGTCCCTTGTGACCAATTCCTGGTGATTGGAAGATCGGTCTATCGTCATTTGGCCCGACTTGAAGGCCAGCGTTGCCATCGTGTACTCCCTATCAACCCCTCCCTTGAATTCCTCCGGATCCCAGCGAATGAGCGCCCTGAGGTTTTCCTTTGTGATGAGTTCCCTCTCGAGTTTTGAGAGTCTCTTCTTAGAGAAGTATGACTTGTCAATACATTCAAAAGGTATGTGTCTGGATTTCGAAAAGAATGATGCGGTCAGATATTCGTATGGAAAATCGACCAGGGTAAGGACATTTCCTATGGTTGGGTGGGAAAAGGGGTCTGGATATGGAACAGCGAGACCTTCTCGGCCCAACTCCCCCACCATATCACACACCTTTTTCGTCAGAGCCACGCGTTTCTTTTTCCGAAATTCAACTGCGTAGGGACTCATTTCAAGGGTGATGTATTCCGGATCCTCGCGATGGAGGAGTGAGAGGAGCTTATGATGACCGTGTGGATCTCGGTGAACCGTGCCGACTAGGACAATATCAGCCATGACGAAAGGTGTTGGGGTAGTCGGCAGAGTCGACATAAACCCCTGTGGGGCGTGGGTTCCAGAATGAATGCCCAATGTCAACTGTTACCGGTGTGGATTTTCCTGAGTTTTGTAAGCAAGGGATCTGTGTTTTCCTTGTTTTTTACGATAATTTTCAATCTCTAAATGGGACCCTCATATCCCTTCGCTCCCTTGCTCTCGCATTGACCCTTTTCCCGGCGTTGGCGAAACTCTGAAGGCGGGGCTTTACCCTTCCTGTTCGCCCTTGATGGGTACCCCAAAGCCTCCGCAAAGGTCCCTCAGGGACATGAGCGTCCCCAAAACTGAAGGAACTCCACTTACCGGTTGCGTTGGGGACCGGTTCAATCGATCCAAAACTTCAACTATTTTATGAAGTTTGATAATTAAGTAATTGAAAACAAGTTAAAATTATGATAAAGCAGCCATGCTTTTATCTTCAGAAAATCAGTACGGCCGGGGTCCTATGAGGGCAACCAAACCCAGAGAGGCATGGGAGCGTGCTCTTTGAGGAGTGAGAAGGTTGTGAGTTTTTCTTCAGGCGCCATCCTTGAGACCACTAAGCACATACAGGTAGACGTGACAACTTCTGGGGCTCTGAATCTCACTTTGTTGGTTCTCCCCTCGCTGGGGAAAAGAGGATCAGGTTTTCTCTCCCGGGATGAGCTGTTCCAGAATTGGCTTGAAAAGATCGATCGGTATCGGGAACACGGTGGTGGAATTGTTCTCCGTTGCAATCTCTGCCAGAGTTTGAAGATACCGGAGCTGGAGGGCCATCGGGTATTCACTCATGACCTTGGCCGCCTCAGAGATCTTTTCGGCTGCTTGAAACTCACCCAGGGCACGGATCACCTTCGACCGTCTCTCCCTCTCGGCCTCGGCCTGCTTGGCCATCGCCCGCTGCATCTCCTGAGGAAGGTCGACGTGTTTGATCTCTACCATGGACACCTTGATGCCCCAGGGATCGGTACTTCGGTCGAGAATGGTCTGAATCTCGCGACTGAGCTTGTCCCTTTCCGACAGAATCTCATCCAGTTCAGCCTGCCCAGCAATACTCCTCAGAGTTGTCTGGGCAAGCTGGGAGGTGGCGTAGAGGTAGTTTTCTACTTGAACCACTGCATCTGCCGGATTAACGACCCTGAAGTAGACCACGGCGTTTATTTTGATCGAGACGTTATCGCGAGTAATGATGTCCTGAGGAGGCACGTCCATAACCACCGTTCTCAAGCTGATTTTTAACATTCGGTCGATTCCCGGAATGATGAAAAACAGCCCAGGGCCCTTGGGGGGCAGAACAAGCCGGCCCAGTCGAAAAACGACGCCCCGCTCATACTCTCTCGCAACCTTGATGGCAGAGGCCAGAATGATAATACCGAAAAGAATCAGAACCGGAAGGAATAATGGCATAGATCCTCTCCTTTCGTGTGCTAAGGTTTGACTTTCCTGACTGC
>WVXP01000122.1 GCA_011773445.1 Pseudomonadota bacterium
TTGAAGAACTCCTCAGGTGTATTTCCCTCGACAATCTGACCGAAGTCCATAAAAAGCACCCTGTGGGCCACGCTCCTGGCAAAACCCATTTCGTGGGTGACCACAATCATGGTCATGCCCTCTTGGGCGAGTTCAATCATGACATCGAGCACTTCCTTAATCATCTCCGGATCAAGGGCAGAGGTGGGCTCATCAAAGAGCATGACCTTAGGATTCATACAAAGGCTGCGGGCGATAGCGACCCGTTGCTGCTGACCTCCGGAGAGCTGTCCCGGATATTTTTTCGCCTGTTCTGCAATATGCACTTTATCTAGAAAATACATGGCCGCCTCTTCGGCCTCGGCCTTGGCGACCTTTCGCACCCAGATGGGTCCCAGACTCAGGTTTTCAACGATTGTCAGATGAGGGAAGAGGTTAAAGTGCTGAAAGACCATGCCTACTTCCGCGCGGATTTTCTCTATATTCTTTATGTTATCTGTTAGTTCGATATTATCGACAACGATCCGGCCCCGCTGATGATCCTCGAGGCGATTGATGCAACGAATTAGGGTTGATTTTCCAGAGCCTGAAGGCCCGCAGATAACGATGCGTTCCTTTTTTTGGACCGTCAGATTTATGCCCCGAAGCACGTGGAAGTCGCCAAACCATTTGTGCACATCGATGAATTGAATCATAGCGTCGTTAGGCGCCTGGATTCCGTTGTTCTTTAATGTTTCCTTGTTCATGAAAACCTCTTGCCGTCCATAGTATTCCCATTTTCATATGGGCCACGGAAATATGCAATATCCCGGACCGAGGATTAAGTCACTAATCTCCGGTTGACAGCTCCCGCTCCAGCTTGCGGCTGTAATTCGACATGGAAAAACAGCCAAGAAAGTAGAGGATGGCGATAAAGATATACGCCTCGCGGCTGAATCCCATCCATTCCGGATTGGAAAGCACAGATTGCGTCGTCTTGAGCAAATCGAAAAGCGCGATGATTACAACAAGGGATGTATCCTTGAACGCGGAAATCAGAATGCTCACCGTCGGCGGAATCACGATTTTCAGAGCTTGGGGGAGGATAACCAGACGCATGGTCAGGTAGTAATTCAATCCAATCGATTCCGCTGCCTCATACTGTCCCCGGGACATTCCCTGTAAACCGCCGCGGACCACCTCGGCAATGTAGGCAGCGGTAAAGAGAATAATCGCCGCCTGAGCCCGGAGAATATTGGCAATCCTGATCCCCTGGGGCAGGAAGAGCGGGAAAATGATAGAGGACATAAAGAGGAGGCTGATGAGGGGTACCCCTCGGATCAATTCAATATATAAGACACAGAGCAGTTTGAGGGCAGGCAATTTGGATTGCCGCCCCAGGGCCAGGAGAACACCCAGTGGATAGGCAGCTGTCAGTCCGAAGACAGAGAGGAGAAGCGTCAGTGGCAGGCCTCCCCACTGAGTACTTTCCACTGGATCGAGTCCAAAAAGCCCTCCCCTCATGAGGAGGCCCATCGTGAAAAGTCCAACGAGCCAGGCATAGGCCAAGGGTTTCTTCCAATGATCCCGGTTCCTGCTGTAACCCAGCAAGCCGACGAGAATGATCATGGCCAAAAGAGGCCGCCACTGCTGGTCATAGGGAAAGAAGGCGAATATGATAAATCGCAGGTTTGTCGCGATGATGGACCAGCAAGCCCCTCCTGCCTCTCTGCACTCCTGAGCAGTGGTACTCCATACACTATCAACGAAGGCCCATCGGAAAAGCGGAGGCACGATCTTCCAGAGAAGGAACAGCGTCACGACTGTGAGAAGAGAGTTAAACCACCCGTTGAAAAGGTTGTTCCTGACCCACCCAATAACGCCCACACTGCTTACCGGGGGTGTTAACTCCTCTCCGACTGTCTCTGGGAAAGATGCTTCCATGGCTAACTATCTCTCGACGAGGGCGACCCTCTTGTTATACCAGTTCATAAACGCTGACGTTGACAGGCTGAAGATGAGATAGACCGCCATGATGAGGGCCACCCCTTCAATGGCCTGTCCCGTCTGATTGATCGTTGTGTTCGCGACCGAAACGAAATCAGGAAATCCGATGGCAACGGCCAGGGAACTGTTCTTTGTCAGGCTGAGCATCTGGCTCGTCAGCGGTGGAATAATGACCCTGCGAGCTTGTGGCAAAATTACCAGGTTCAGCACCATGGCGGGCCTCAGCCCAATGGACATGGCAGCCTCTCTCTGACCCTTGCTGACCGACTGGATGCCGGCACGGACAACTTCGGCCACAAAAGCAGCGGTATAGATGACGAGGCCTAACAAGAGCGCGAC
>WVXP01000034.1 GCA_011773445.1 Pseudomonadota bacterium
GCCGACGAGGATGCGGTTTCACCCCTTGAGATGACGGTTCAGACCAACCTCAATAAGGAGATCAAGAGGGTTCTTGCATCTCTGAATCCGAGAGAGGCCAAGATCCTTAGGATGCGTTTTGGAATTGAGGAAAAGAGGGATTACACCCTAGAGGAGTTGGGACGGCAATTTGGCATCACCAGGGAACGAATTCGACAGATTGAGGCTAAGGCATTGAGAAAACTGAAGCACCCCAAGAGAAAATGTAAGTTGCGCAGTTTCTATGAGTAAAGACCTGTCCACCCATCCATAAGCACTTAGGCAAACGCCACGGCCATAGGTCAGGCGGTATTTGCGGCCTGACCTATGGCCTTTTTTTTGGCCAATCAGAAGATTTCGTGTGCCATCGCAAAGAGACAATACAAATCGAGAGCTTCTTAAAGGCTCCTCCACTCCTCTTTCTCTTCTGTCCAGTTCTCGCCGCAATCATCACATCGATAGGTCACCTGAAAAACAATTCGGGTCTGAGTGGCTGCATAAGCACAAGGAATCTCCTCTTCGCTCAACTTAACCTTCTTCTGAACCCGTTTCGATTTGTGGTCGCACATAGCGAGCCTCCAGACGATTCTGTAACAGGCTATATATTAAAGCTCCGTTTCAGCCAAGGGGGCCGCGGCGACAACACGTTCATCTCCCTCAACACCAATGAGTTTGACCCCCTGCGTAATTCTTCCCAGACTGGGAATGTCGATCACTCTAATACGGATAATCTTCCCTTTGTCTGTGACGATCATTAAATCCTCGTCGTCCGAAACCTGATGAACCGCGACGATCGGGCCATTTCGCTCTGTGATTCGAATGGTAATGAGGCCCTTTCCTCCTCTCGACTGTTTGCGGTAATCCGATGCGGGTGTTCTCTTACCATAGCCTTTTTCGGTCACAACGAGAATATTCTTGTGGTTTTCCACAACCTCCATACCGACAACATGATCAGCTTTCGAAATGAAGATTCCACGAACACCTCTGGCGCTGCGTCCCATGGGACGTATCCCCGATTCTGAAAATCGAATCGACATCCCCGATTGCGTGCCCAGGAAGAGGTCCTGGTTTCCATCGGTAAGCTTGGCAGAGATGAGTTCATCTCCATCGTCTAGGTTGATTGCGATAATGCCGCCGGCCCGGGGATGGCTGAACGCCATGACGTCGACTTTCTTGACGATACCCTTTCGCGTGGCAAGCGTAATATAGTGACCCGGTTGAAATTCCTTGAAAGAGAGAACAGCGGTCAGGCGTTCCGATGAAGCCAGACTGAGAAGGTTGATGATAGCTTTTCCGCGAGACGCACGACTCGCCTGAGGAATTTGGTGGACTTTAAGCCAATGGGTCTTGCCTGCAGTGGTGAAAAAGAGGAGCGTATCATGAGTCGAAGCAATGAACAGCTGCTGGACAAAATCGGCTTCCTTGACACCCATCCCCAGTTTTCCTTTTCCACCCCGATGCTGACTTCGGTACAGACTGATCGGGTTACGTTTGATATATCCCGTGTTCGAAATGGTAACGGCCATGTCCTCTTCAGCGATCAAGTCCTCGATCTTGATCTCCGATACCTCATCGATAATCTGTGTTCGTCGCTCATCTCCATAACGGTCCGAGCTATGCCGAAGCTCTTCAACAACGGTGTTGAGGAGGAGCGTTTCATTGGTCAAAATCTCATTGAGCCGGGCAATCTCTTTGATGAGCTGTTGATACTCCTCAGAGATCTTATCCTGTTCAAGACCCGTAAGCCTCTGGAGTCTCATATCGAGGATTGCCTGAGCCTGCTTTTCAGATAGGGAGAAACGATTCATGAGTCCAGATTTTGCCTGGCCTGGATTGGGTGACGATTTGATTAAACGGACGACGGCGTCGATATTCTTGAGTGCAATTTTCAAACCCTCGAGGATATGAGCCCTTGCTTCAGCCTTCTTGAGTTCGTAGTGAGATCTTCGTGTGACAACGTCTTTTCTGAAACCAATAAAGCAGGAAAGCAATTCTTTCAGGTTCAGGAGACGGGGACGACCCTCGACAATGGAAAGAAGAATGATACCGAATGAGGTCTGCATCTGTGTGTGTTTGTAAAGTTGATTCAGGATCACCTGAGGTACTTCACCTTTCCTCAAGTCGATAACAATGCGCATGCCATCTCGATCAGACTCATCACGGAGATCAGAGATACCTTCAATCACTTTATTCTTGACGAGCCTGGCAATATCTTCGATGACCCTGGATTTGTTCACCTGAAATGGGAGTTCGGTTACGATGATACTCTCTCGATCCAAGCGCTTGTTCTTTTCAATGGTTGCGACGGCTCTCAGTTGGATCACACCTTTCCCGGTCTGATAAGCGCTGATAATACCCTTTTCCCCCGTGATAAATCCGCCTGTCGGGAAGTCCGGCCCAGGCATGATTGCCATCAGCTCAGTTAAGGTGATATCCGGATTTCGAATCATGGCAACAATCGCGTCGACTACCTCGGTCAGGTTGTGAGGAGGAATGTTGGTGGCCATCCCAACGGCGATACCTGATGATCCGTTGACGAGCAGATTTGGAAACCCTGCGGGCAAAACAGAGGGCTCTCTCAATGACTCATCATAGTTAGGAAGAAAATCGACCGTGTCTTTGTCGATGTCACCTAATAATTCCCCTGCAAGCTCGTCCATCCTGATCTCGGTGTAGCGCATCGCTGCAGGTGGGTCGCCATCGATGGATCCAAAATTGCCTTGTCCGTCAATAAGCGGGTAGCGGAGCGAAAAGTCCTGCGCCATTCTCACGGTGGCGTCGTATACCGCAGCGTCACCGTGCGGATGGTACTTTCCAATGACATCACCCACGATTCGCGCTGACTTGCGATAGGGTTGATTCCATAAATTCCGCATCTCGTGCATGGCGTAAAGGATACGACGGTGAACAGGCTTGAGGCCATCCCGCACATCCGGGAGGGCACGGCCAATGATGACACTCATCGCATAATCGATGTATGATCTCTTCATTTCATCTTCAATGTTGATATTTACCGCCTCATTTCTCGCTATTTCCGCCATAGGATGCCTCCAGAAGTTCGGTCAACGCCAAGAAACTCCAGGTCGTCCTAATCTGACCTTCCTAAATAAGATATCATAATTTTACGATCTGATAACCTTTTCCGTTGCTATTTTCTCCTCTTCTGACCAGACCGGAGCGCCTCTTAGAAAATCACAATCGCGGAAAGAAGACGAACCAGGAATGATCCCTCTCTGGTCCCAGCCCAAGAGGGAATGCTTCCTCTCATCTGCAAAAGTGATCGCTGGCTTTCTTTCGTCTCGAGGAGTCTCTGGCGTGCCTCGGAGGGCCTCAAAAACAGGGAAATCCGGACGGTCCTTAAAGCGGGTAGGGAGGGCCCTGACCTCCTATGTCTCAGCACATTCGAAAA
>WVXP01000049.1 GCA_011773445.1 Pseudomonadota bacterium
TGGAGCCCGAGAACCATTCCGGCAAAGGTGCCGGTAAGAAGAATCACCAGAGTCGATTGAAACCCGATAAATCTGATTCGCTTGAGGAGTCGAGAGAACTTAAGTGGAGGTGTTGCGGCGTAGAAAAGAGCCATGGCAAGAAAGAGGCCCATTCGCCCGATTCTCCGCAAACCGAAAAGGGACAATACGCCAATTCGTCTTATCGATACGATAAGGATGGGACCTATTGTATCTACCACAATACGCTTCTATCCTAACTTGGCAGACAGCTTTCTCGTTCCGCCCGGTTATGCCAAAATTTTCAAATATATCACAAAAACGATGGCTGTTTTAACACTCCCCCTTTAGAATCGTTTCACAAATGCCGGGGATCCTCCTATACTCTGAGCGACACTGGCGAGGAATCCGGCCAACAGTGGGAATAGAGTTACCAGAGTGGATCGGACAAGGGGTCACCGTGCTTTTCCTGGTTTGCTCTTTGTTGAGAGATAGGAGACTCACGACACCGCCGATTCTTCGGGGTTGAATCCCAGAATGGTTTGCCACGATTCATGCTGGGCGATGGTCTTCACCCCTACTCCCCGTCTCTGAAGTCTCTGAGCAATACCTTTCCCCTCTCTTTCAAAGAAACCCGAAAGAATGATCCAGCGTTTCCGGAAAAACGCCTCCTCATTGAGTAGGCGATCGAGGACCAGATAGTGAAGGTTACAGCAGACCAGGTCACCTCCCTCCCCGATCAGATCTTCTGCATTTCCCTCGATGACAGCAATGCGTCTTTCCTCACGGTTCCGCACCACGTTTTTCCTGGCCGTTTTGACAGCCAGAGGATTGTGGTCAATAGCAAGAACCCTTTCTGCTCCCAACTTAGCGGAAGCTATAGCCAAAATTCCCGTTCCCGTCCCGAGATCGAGGACACTTCGGGGTCGATCCCGCCGAAAAACCTCCCATAGCATTTCCAGGCAACCTCGGGTGGTCGGGTGTAGACCGGTTCCGAAAACCACACAAGGGTCGAGGATAATCGGGATTTCATCTGGCTCTGGGGTGACCTCTACCCAGGCGGGGATAAAAACCATCTTTCCCACCCGGAATATACGGATCTCATCTCCACCTTGCCAAACTTGGTAGTCAATGGTGTATTGGCCTATCAGACAGAGTGATGGTTCACGGCTCAGGAGAGACTGAATAATTCCCTCCGCTTCTTGACAAAAAAAGAGAAAGGAGTGTTCTCCCTCCCACCAGGTCCCAATATAGTTGGTCGGAAAATCATTATCTTCTCGGCTCACTCTTCCGTCGATTTCGTATATGTAAAGCTTTTTGTAAGGGATCATCAAATAGATCTCGCCCTCTTGAGAGCCAGATACGCGGCCCCCGTGATGCCACCATTGTCTCCGAGAATGGACTTGACAATCTGGACTCGTTGAGCCGGTACCTTAAAGGCCCTTTCCCTCACTGTCTTCTCAGTTTCGGGAATGAAGAATTCCCAGGCACTGGAGACCTTTCCCCCGAGGACGATCATCTCGACGTTGAGAAGGTTGACGAGATTCGTGAGGCCGATTCCCAGGAAATATCCCATTTTCCTGAATAAGTCTTGGGCGACCTTGTCACCCTCCCTTGCCGCTTCAAAGACGTCCTCGGCCGTCAGTTCTTCAAGGTTGTCCTGCCAGCGCTTCAAAAGAGTCTCCCCATTGCTCATCAAAGCTTCCACAGCAAACTGCCTGATGGCTGTGGCTGAGGCGTACTGCTCCAGGCAGCCACGGCTTCCGCATTTGCAAGGAAGGCCATCGGTCTCGATGACCATGTGACCTACCTCACCGGCCATTCCATCCGTTCCCCGCCATATCTGGCCGTTAAGGATGATTCCCCCTCCAACTCCCGTACCGAGGGTTAGGGCGCAAGCGTGATTGGCGTCCTGAGCTGCGCCCCGCCAGAATTCTCCTATGGCAAAGCAATTCGCATCGTTCTCAATGGCGAGAGGAACGCCAAGAGCGGCCTCGGTGGGTGTTCGAATGTCGAAGTTGATCCATCCCTGCAGATTAGGGGATTCGGTGACAATTCCCTCCTCCGAGCGAATCAGTCCAGGGACACCCAATCCCGCGGCCAGAAGATGGCCCTGATTTGGAATCTGACTTTTGACTAGCGTCTGGATTGACGATATCAAATCTTCGAGGATTACCTCCTTTCCACGCCCACTTTCTACGGGACAATGCATTCGATCCGCAATAATCCCTTGGGGGTTTACAACAGCCAGTCTGAAATTCGTACCGCCCAGGTCAATGCCAATAACGAAATCTTCCATAATCATTCACCCATTAGATCCATGACTATAACACAGGGATCAAGGGGTTTAAAGGCCAGACACATGCGGAGTTTCTTCAGTTCTGTGGACGCTCATGTCCCCGAGGGACGTATGCGAAGGAATGGGGGCAGCATTCCTTGGGCCTTTCCCAAATAGCTTAGGACACTCTGGTCTCTCACAGAGTGCACAGAGCCTCTGAGAAAAGCTGCTCTGGATGGGTGAGAGGCCAATCCAGAGCATAGCAATTGCGCCAATTTTATCTCTCAAAAAATTGGGGCAGGCATCTGATGCACTGGGCTTCTCGCTCTGCGAACTCTGTAGGCTCGAGCGACTCCCCGCAGGAATCTGCGGGGGCGAGCGGGCGAAAGGATCAGTTATTCGCGAGTGGGAATAGGGTTTGGATTTGCAGTGGAGCCGAGCTTTAGAATTGTCGGAAAAAGTTTTTGAGCAGCGAAGAGCACTCCTTTTCGACTTTCATCAGACAAAAGCCGAGAAAAGGGATTTGGGCAACAGCCCCTCCCCACCTGTCCCGCCAACGGCGGGAAGGGCGGCCATGCGAGAGCAAGGGAGCCAATAGAACCGGCCTTGGGGTGGAAATGCGGTACCCATCCGTTGCAACCGAGGCGAGGCAGGGCAAATTCAACGACTCATGACACGGTCTTCCTTACTTACCATTTCCTGGATCTCCGAAGGGAATCCGAGCTCTGTCCAAATAGCGTATCGCACGGCAAGATAGATACCGGCAAAAATGAGAAGACCTCCAATAACTTTTCCCCAGGTAAGTTTTTCTGCAAGGATGATCCAGGCAAAGACTGTTGAAAGAAGAGGTTCTCCGAGAATCACGAGTGCAACGAGAGAAGCAGACAGATAACGAAGGGCCCAGTTGAAAGAGGAGTGCCCTATGAGTTGTGGCACGACGGCGAGAATCAGAAACAGAAGATAGGTTTCGGTGCTGTACCCCGTAAAGGGGACCCGAAGGGCGAGGGAGAGGAGAATGAGTAGGAGAGAGAGCGGACACGCCATAGACAGGAAAGATATAGGAGAATAGATCACTTTCTTTTCGGATTTTTCTTCCGATCAGAAAGTATCCAGCAGCGCAGATAGCCCCGATGAGTGCGAGAATGTCTCCATAGAAGGACGCCCTCGAAAACGCCAGATCATGGAAACTGATCGTTACGGTTCCAGCCATGGCGAGGACAATGCCCCAGGCCAGGGGTTTTGTTATCCTATCCTTGAGAACGAAATGTGAAATAAGCGCGCAGAAGATAGGGCTCGTCGACACGATGACGACAGAGCTTGCCACAGAAGTGTATTTCAGTGAAGCGATCCAGGTGGCAAAATGGAGGCAGAGAAAGGCGCCTGAAGAAATGAGGTAAGGCCAGTTCTCTCTATTGACACGCCGGAATCTCTTTTCATGAAGGGCAAAGGGCGAGAGGATGAGCGAGGCAAGTCCCAGCCTGTAGGTGGCGATCATCAGAGCTGGTGCTTCACAGAGTTTGATGAATATTGCGGCCGTTGATACGCAGAAGATTCCTAGGGTTAGACCGAAAAGGATTCTTAATCTTGAGACTTCCACGCTACGCTTCCTGCCGTGGCTACAGATTCGTGACCCCTGGGCAGTCAAAAAGCCGAGATGCCGAAGATTCTATAGCATATTGGGGCTGAAATTTGAACGGGGTATTCCATCGAGGAGTTTTCCCATTTCTGAGGGAATAAGTCTCACAAGTTATGGATTTCTAATGATATATCCGATTCCTCAAACGGGGGTCTCCTATCCCTTCGCGCCTAGGCTCACACGGTAACCCTTTCTCCCGCCGGGGTCGGGATTCCGCGCTCTGAAGGCGCGGTTTCCCATGAAAAACCAAGCACTGGGAATAGAGAGACGGCAAGGTCGCGCTCATATCCGGCGTACCAGAAAAAAACCTGCAATAATCGCCGTGCCACCCAATATCTGCAAGGGGGCCAGACGTTCTCCAAGAACGAGGTAGGCGGCCACAACTGCCATGAGGGGTTCGCCACAGCCGAGCATCATGGTGCGCGCGCTGCCGATCTTTTCGATTGCTGCAAGAAAAAGGAACATGGGAGGAAGCGTCGAAACAAAAATGAGGAGAAGCGTAATGAGAATCGCCTCCCAACTCGGGGATCCATGGAAGAGGGATAGGGGATTGTGGAAAAAAAGGAAAACCAGTCCCGCAGCTGTGATGACATAGAGATTCACTGTTTCCGGTGGAGTCGTTTTCATAATGCGCTGGCCCATGATCGAGTACAATGCACTCACAAAGACGGCAAAGAGAACGCACAGGATCCCTCTCCAATCGATGTATCCTACTTGAAACCCAATGATGAGACAGGCACCCGTAAATGTGACCAAAAGGGCGAAGATTTTTCGGAGGGTAAAAGGCTCTTTAAAGAAGAATCTTGCGAGCAGCGTGGTCGTCGATGGCATCAGGGAGAGAATTAGGGCTGCGAGGGATGCGGATATAAATCTCAGTGCATAGAAGTATGATAGGGACATGGTGGCGTATCCCAAAACTCCCATGGCCAGGACAACGGGTAGGTGACTTGGCTTGCAGAAAATCGTTCTTCTTTCGAAGATGAGGGAAAATACCCAAAGGAAAAGGGCCGACAGGCCGAAACGGTAGCTCAAGAGTTCAATCGCGCCGACGCCCTCTTGATAGGCCAGCTTTGCGAAAACCCCTATCCAGCCGTAAGCGAAGGCCGCCAGGATGGCTTGAACCATACCCGCAATTTTTTCGGTCTCAGTCACGGTTTTCTCATTGTCATGCCCTATTCTGTCGGCGACCTGAGAGGGCAGCAATTCCTTTTCTCTTGCTCTCGAGGTCTTTATCTTGGGGAGTTTCGTGAGTTTTCAAAGCAAGGAATTTCTAACATTTTGATGTTTCACGACAATTTTGAATTTTTGGATGGAACCCTCATATCCCTTCGCTCCCTTGCTCTCGCGTTGACCCTCGCGGGGCTCACAGGTGGGGAAATCTTGCCCCTTCCCCGTTCTGAAAGCGGGGTTTTCCCCTTACGTTCGGCTGAGCTCACGTCGAAGCCTGCTCGCCCTCGATGGGTTCCCCAACGCTTTCGCAAACGTTCCTCAGGGACATGAGTGTCCACAAAACTGAGGAAACTCTTCGCTTCTTTTCCTTGAGGGAGATTTGTGGTAGTGAGTGAGCGCCCGTGGTTTTGCATGTAGGAACCGGGAAGTTCCACGTCTACTTTTCTAACACGTCGATCACCTCAAAGCTACTGAAGAGCCATCGATTCTCAATTTTCTTCAAAACAGAGGTGAATTCGTGAACCTCATTGACATAGTCTCCCGCTATCAACCTCCCTGTCAGCCTGGCAGTTAAGAGGACCTTTGCGGTATCCTCATTCGGGAACTCAACGTCTAGATCATAGAATCGCAAAGACACTTCTGAAAACTGTAACCGTGCCTTTACCGCGAAACTGGAGATCTCATCGGGTGTATAAGTCCCTGAAAGTGAGGCGCTGTCTGCCTCCAATCGACACGCTTCGGCGAAGAGTGTACCGATATCTTTGGTCTTCTTAGCCATCATGAAAGCGCTTTCCCGCGACTCCTTTGACCCCCATTCTGAGAGCAAATGAAACTGCTTTTTGACTCGCTTTTCTTCACTTGGTGAAAGGCGAAGTGCGACCCATATCCCAATCATTACGACCAACAAGATAAGAATAATGGATTTGGTTTTCACCATAGGGTTACTCCAACGATTCGGTGAATTGGGGCCTGCCCGAAAACGTGGTTTTCCATAGGCATCTTCCGGTTGTCCCCCACAACATAGACAAAATTCTTTTTAACGCGTCGGGGGGGAAGGTTCCAGTCATAGGGGTAACGGACATAAGGTTCGTGGATTTCCTCTCCGTTAACATGGAGTTTTCCATCCCGAAACTCGATAAGCTCATCTTCCAAGGCGACCACACGTTTTAAGAGCATCACCTTATTTCCAGCAAAGCGCACGCCCACCACGTCGTACCTCTTGGGCTTTGAAAAGATGTATCGGAACCGACAACAGAGATTGAAACTTCCATTACGGTATGTTGGCTCCATGCTGAATCCCTTGATGCGGATAGGGATACAGATATGACCAAAAAACAGATATGCCATGAGGGTGATCAAGACTAGTCTTACGAGAAATCTCGGTGTCAGAGATGGAAAAAAGAACCGGCAGATCTTTTGACCCCTGGTCATAACCTTCCAGTCCAATTATTCCGTTCGAGTTCTCCGGAAAAGTCGCTCTTCCCTCTCCAGAAGCTTGGCCCTGAAGGGGGTCCATTGTCCGTAGTCACTTGTGCCAGGGTATTTGATCTGTCGCCCGATGAGGATGAGTGAGACAGAACGACAGCATGGGCTGCCCCAGTGTATTCGAAGCTGAATATGATCCAAGAAGGGTACATTAATGTTCTCGCATTTGCAAATCCGTAGGGCTGGCCTCTACATTCCGCACGGAACGCGCTTCTTTCTTCCTTTTGATTATGAGGGAAATAATGATAATATGGCCGGGTGAAAATCGAATCCAATGGATACCGTCGGTTCCGAAATTCACAGAAGAAAGGAAAAACCTGATGGAAGATATCCATGAGATCTTTACAAGGTTCAAGGAGGATTTCCCCCAGGTCCATGCAAAACATGAAGCATTGGGCAAAGAGATCCACGAGAAGTCCGGTCCATTACCAGAAAAGAGCCGCTGGTTGATAAAGATCGCCATTTCTGGAACGAGCGGTCAAGAGAGAGCTCTTGAGACTCATATCCAGAAGGCAAGAACGGCAGGGGCAACAGAGGAGGAGATCAAACATGTCCTCCTTTTATTGATAACAACTGTCGGGTTTCCGGTTTTTATGAGGGCTTATTCGGTCCTGAAAAATACGGGTTAACCTGCAGGTCCACCTTCGGAAAAAAAGCATCTCAGATTGAAGTCATCGTGAACAGAGCCTGTTGAAAAGAAACAGGTCTCCAACTTTGAGCATGGTGAAGGTTTCCTCTGAGAAAAGCCCACTCCTGAGTGGAACTTTACGTCCTCTGGGGTGTCTAAATAAATGAATGAGGAGATCAAAACGCCAAAGGGAGCGACCCAGGGTGATGCCGCCCTGATCAATTCCTTTCTGGAAGGCAATAGGGCAGCCTTTGATCAGATCGTCCTCAGATACAAAGATAAGATGTATAATCTATGTTATTGTTTTCTCGATGATCATGAAGAGGCGAACGATGCTGCTCAGGAGATCTTTATCAAGATCTGTCGATCTCTGAAGCAATTCAAATTCAAGTCCTCATTTTCGACATGGCTTTATCGGATCGCCGTCAATACCTGCAGGAACAGACTGAAGTCGGCCGATTACCGGCACAGGAGGAAGAGAGTCTCGATTGACAATCCAGGGGTTTCATTGGATAGTCCGGGGTCCATGGAGATTCGGGATGAGTCCCCATCTCCTTCGATCGAACTCGAAAAAAGGGAGCGATCGATGCTCATCAGGAGGGCCATAAAATCACTGCCGCCAGAGCAGAAGACAGTCGTTACCCTCCGTGACATCGAAGGGCTTTCTTATGACGAAATTGCCAAGATTACGGGTCTTCACCTTGGCACGGTAAAGTCAAAAATCGCCAGAGCAAGGCTAGATCTGAAAGACAAGCTAAAGGGAGTCATATAGATGGAATGTGCCGAGATCGAAGAACTCTTGTCGGAATATATCGATGGCATCCTAGGCGAAAATAGAAAAGCTCTCGTCGAGAAACACCTCTCGACCTGTCAAAGCTGTAGAGAAGAACTGGCGTCACTGAAGGCGCTGGTCAATGAACTCGGTTCCTTGGACTCAGTCGAAGCTCCAAGAGATTTCCTCGAGAAGCTTCATGAGAGAATGGAACCGCGTTTTGGACTCGGTAGGCTCATCCATTGGTTATTTGTTCCAGTGAGGATTAAGGTCCCACTGGAATTTGCCACCGTTGGAGCGATTGCCCTCCTGATTTTCTATGTCTCAAGTATGGAGGAACGAAAAAGCCAGATTGCACGGGCGCCAGAGATATCGACCTCGGTGCAGAGTGAGGAAGAGCGTGCTCTCGACACCGTTAAGACGACACTTGAGAAGGAGCCGGAGAAGGCGAAACGCCTCTTCGAGCAAGAGACGGTGCGACAACCAGACCAAGAAAGAAAGACCATTGAATTGGCGCTGATATTAGAAACTGGAACACCCGAGTCCGTGCATCCCCCGAGTTCGGTAAGAGAGGCCGCACCAGCCCCTCCAGAAGGAGCGAGGGTTGCTGGAGAAAATTTCGTTGAGGTGGCTCGTCCTATGGAGGAAAAACAAGTCGCTGCGGTCGCGCAAGATGTCGAGAAGAAAAGAGACGAACCAGAGCAGGTCGGGCGCGCCACGGAAGGACGAGCGGAGGAAAGCCCCATCTCCAAGAATCAGGCCGAATCCTCGAGGGTTCACGCGGATAAGGCCCTCTCTAAAGTGAAAGAAATCGTGTCAAGGGTGGGAGGTAAGGTGATTTTGGTAGAGTATGAAGCCGAGACTGATCGGCCAAAGTCCATTCATGCAGAGATCCCCGCGAAGGGTTATCGGTCATTTGTTGAATACCTTGAAGAAATCGCGAGCCTCCGAACTCCCCCTCCGATTCTCTACAAAGAGGATCAAGAGTCTGTTCTCGTCAGAATTCGTTTTGTCCCTCTAAGCTGAGATTTCCACATTTCCCTCACCCTCGGGTCCAATCCCCACTCGAAAAATCCTGGTTTCCTGGAAGCGGCAAGGTTATTTTGTAGGCCCCCTCCGGATAAAGGGAAACCTGGTCCCCCGCGGCCTCCCTACACCTCAGATCAACCCGATCAATCATGATTTCCTCTGGATGATCAGGTTTTGGGAACTTTTTCGCCTCCTACTTGTCTAATGAAATCGAAAAACAAAAAACAAGTGAAGGAGGTACAAGAAATGAAAACGTTAACAAGAGTTTTGATTCTATCGATGGTGATGCTTTTTGCCATCCTGGGACGGGTTGGATACGCGCAGCCCGAGACACATGCCGACAGAACCCTCTCACCCTATTTCTTTGTCCAGAGTGATGACCCAGACCTTGATCAGCTACCCCTGAAATCCACATCTGTGAGAGTGAATGTTTCTGGCGTGATTGCCGACGTTGTCGTGACGCAGGTCTACAAGAATGAAGGCAAAAAGCCACTGGAGGCCATCTATATTTTTCCTGCTTCGACGAGGGCTGCGGTCTATGGGATGAAAATGACGATTGGGGAGCGAACCATCACGGCTAAGATCCAGGAGCGAGAAGCTGCACGCCAGGCGTATGAGCAAGCAAAGCATTCCGGCAAGAGTGCTTCCCTCTTGGAACAGCAAAGACCCAACGTTTTCCAAATGAGCGTGGCCAATATCCTCCCCTCAGATGTCATCAAGGTGGAGCTCAAATACACTGAGTTGCTCGTTCCGACCGATGCGGTTTATGAGTTCGTTTATCCGACCGTTGTCGGACCACGCTACTCAAATCAGAGGATGGAAGAAGTATCCCCGTGGGATAAGTGGGTGGAAAACCCCTACCTTCATCAGGAGCAATCTCCGACCTACACTTTCGACATTTCCGTGAATCTCGCCGCGGGCCTTCCGATCCAGGAGGCAACCTCGACCTCCCATAAGGTCAACATAAACTACGAGAGCTCCGGTTTTGCCTCCATAAAGCTCGACCCCGCGGAAGAATACGGCGGCAACCGGGATTTTATCCTCAAGTACCGGCTTGCTGGCGGCAAGATCGAGACGGGACTGCTCCTCTTCGAGGGCGAGGACGAGAATTTCTTCTTGTTGATGTTGCAACCCCCAAAAGGGGTTACTGAGTGCGAGATCCCGCCTCGGGAGTACATTTTCATCGTTGATGTCTCAGGTTCCATGCATGGCTTCCCCCTGAATATATCGAAGAAACTCCTCAAAGATTTGATTGGAAACTTGCGGGCAACCGATAGGTTCAATGTCGTGCTCTTTGCCGGGAGTTCATCAGTTATGGCAGAACAGTCTTTGCCTGCCACGGCAGAGAATATCCGCCGTGCCATTTACGTGATTGAGCGTCAAGGTGGTGGAGGCGGAACAGAACTCTTACCTGCACTGGAAAGGGCGCTTTCCCTGCCGAAGGCGGAAGGATACTCACGAACGGTTGTCATTGCCACGGATGGGTACGTCAGGGTGGAAGAGGAAGCTTTTGACCTGATTCGCAACAGTCTCGGCAATGCCAATATGTTCGCATTCGGTATTGGGTCGAGCGTCAACCGTTATATCATCGAGGGGATGGCCAGGGTTGGGTTGGGTGAGCCTTTCGTGATCACCAAACCCGCGGAAGCATCCCAAAAGGCAAAGAAGTTCAGGAAACTCATCCAGTCACCTGTATTGACAGGTATCAAGATCGATTTTGATGAATTCGATGTCTATGATGTTGAACCGCCGAGTATTCCCGATGTATTGGCTGAACGTCCTGTCATTGTTTTCGGGAAATGGCGTGGCAAACCTCAAGGCGCTATCCATCTCAGAGGATTTGCTGCAGACGGTGCAATCACCAAAACAGTTGAGATCGAAAAAGCAAAACCCGTGGTGACGAATTCGGCGCTTCGGTACCTGTGGGCAAGGCACCGGATTGGTGTGCTCGCCGATTACAATCGGTTAAGGCCGAAGGACGAGAGAATCAAAGAGGTAACCAACCTCGGCCTGACCTATAATCTTCTTACCGCCTATACCTCATTTGTTGCGATCGACACTCAGATTCGCCTCGAAAATGGTCAAGCTTTAACGGTCAAACAGCCACTTCCTTTGCCCCAAGGTGTATCCGACTATGCGGTTGGGAATGGATTTGCCGCACAAAAAATGAGCGTCCTCTCTGGGCCCTCCCCGCCTGTGGCAGCACGACAAGGCATGGTAGAGGAGAAGAGTCGGGATTATGAGGGTGAGCGCTCCGTTTCCGAAGTGACGCACACCGAGCCAGCCTCCGGCGAAGCTCATATTGAATTGAGAGAAGTTGAGATGTCGGAAGGCATGTCCGAGGAGGCCGTCCGAAAAATCCTTCAAAAGCATGTCACCTCGATCGACCCGTGCTACAAGGTGGCGCAGGGAAAGCAAACTCATCTGAAGGGAAAGGTCGTCGTTACCTTCGTCATCGATCCCCAGGGCCGTGTCGCAAAAACCCGTATCGTCAAGAGAGAACAGAAGAATGGGGTTTTTGAACGATGCATCGTCCAAAAACTCGAGAAACTGCATTTCCCAGCCTCTGAAGAGGGCAAAACAGTCGTCGTCACGATGACCCTGATCGTGAAGTGAGAGTTGATCGGAAAGACGCCGGCCCCATGGTCATCCAGCGGCCGGCGTCATATTCCGAGCTTCCCGATAAATCCCTTCACTGTCCCGTCACCATCACCGGAAATGGCACACAGAAACCCTCCCTAAAACGGCTACCGCAAAAACCCCGATGTGGAATGACTCCGATCCGAAAGCCCCCACCCTGGCAATCAAAAGAGAGACATGGTGTGCTTTTACCGTGCTCCTTGACATTTATCTAATGAGGATCCTCACATCAAGAGGTTTATCGTATCATGGTCGGCGAAAGTTTGCCGTGTAGCACCAGGGCCGACCGAATCGTTCAGTGAACACGAAGCCCTCTCCCTCAACGACGGACCGAATTCGGGAGAAGGTTGAGAAGTCCGTATCGGGTAGGTGTTCAGTGATCGAGAGAAGTCCCCCAGGGCGGATCACCCGATATAGCCCCTGGAGACATTTCCGGGGTTCAGCGACCTCACCGAAAACGGTCACGAGGAAGGCGACGTCAAAAGTTACATCAGAGAAGGGAAGATTGCTTGCATCTCCCTGGGTGTAAGCCACCACATGGGAAAGGGAGGACGCTGCCTCGATCTTACGTTGAACCTTCTCAAGCATCTCAGGCTGAAGGTCGAGGATTTCGAGGAGGCCCCGGGGAATACGCCGTGCGACCTCAACGCTGAAAACGCCGGATCCGGCCCCAACCTCCAGCACCCTTGAGGTTTCCGTCAAATGAAGTCGATCCGCCACCTGCCCCGGCCTGATGAGAATCTTCCGAAGCGGGGATTCGAGAATGAATGTGATTTGATGGGGGAAGGCTCGCCGCCCAAAAGCGTGCTTGATCCCCTCTCTAAAAATCTCCAACACCACTATTTGACCGCGTTTAGTTGAGCAAAAGAAGCGATTGAAACATCAGGTGACCTGAAATCTCGGTTCTTCGATGTGCTGTCCCCGACAGCGGGGACAACGACTCGGTCGTGTGAACCTTTTACGGTCACGAAACGGGTATCCGCAAATCATGCAGCTGTAGGGTAATGTGATCAATTTTCTTTTGTGAGGAGAGAGTGAGCGGGCAACGTGGGCGAGGTGTTCTGGCACCTCCTTTATCGGAATTCGGAGAATCCTCGATAGGTCTCGACAGCCATACGCTTCCTCCGAGAGGAGTGTAATAATCTGCTGGCGAATGGTTTGTTCACGCTCTCTCAAAGTCATCATCGCTCTCACCCGAATCCATGCTCCGGGTCCCTCTCCCGATGGGCGAGGGAGGTTTCTAGATCTTGATATGACCTTCCATGTATAGAACGGCTTTGCCCGCTATGACAACTCTGTCACCCTGATCTTTGCAAAACAACTCGCCGCCCCGCTTTGAAATCTGGCGTGCAATCAAATCTTTCTTCCCAAGTTTCTTCGCCCAATATGGCGTAAGTGCGCAGTGCGCCGATCCTGTGACAGGATCTTCATTAACGCCAAACCTGGGGGCAAAAAAGCGGGACACAAAATCCACGTCATTCCCCTCGGCGGTCACGATTATGCCCCGCTGATCCAATTGCAGCAACATTCGCATGTCTGGATTTAACTCCCGAATCTCTTTCTCGCTCGAAAACAAAACCAGATAATCTTCAGAACGCAAGATCTCTATCGGCTCTTTGCCCAGTCCCTGAACCAACGCTTCCGGAGTCTCACACGTGGATGGTGGTTGTGAGGGAAAATCCATAGCATACAGCTCCCCTTCTCGAGCTACGGTTAGCAGGCCACTCCGTGATCGGAAGATAACGCAGTTGGCCGATTTATCAAAGTAGTTGAGGATAACAAAAGCGGATGCCAAGGTTGCGTGTCCACATAAATCGACTTCTGCAGCAGGGGTAAACCAGCGGATGTGGTACCTGCCTTTCTCCTCCAGAACAAAGAACGCCGTCTCGGAGAGGTTGTTCTCGAGAGCAATCCCCTGTAGGAGCCGATCGTCTAGCCACGCTTCGAGGGGACAAACGGCTGCAGGATTACCTGAAAAGATTTGACCTGAGAATGCATCAACCTGAAAGATGGGAATTTTGATAGCCATGACAAAAGATTACCTCCCAGATTTATCTTCCCCTCCGTCGTGCCGCGAACAGCAGCCCGATTACGCTCATGCTGTCCATCATCTCGCTCTCCAATACCATTCGCAAGGCCTCGTCGAACTTGAAAACGCGTCTTTCCAAAAACTCGGTTTCGTCCGGTGGGGCGTGGGCAGGGGTCAATTCCTCCCCGACGTAAATGTGTGCCGTTTCATCACAGATACACTTGGACGTGTAGTAACTGCTAATATGGATCAGCCGTGCCGCGTGGCGTCCGACTTCTTCGGCCAGCTCTCGTTGAGCGGCTTGCTCCAGAGTTTCTCCATCTTTGACACCGCCAGTGGGGATTTCCCAGCGGTGGTTCTCACCCTGGACATAGCGGTACTGGCGTACAAGCATGACATGGTCGTCGTCGATAAAGGGTACGACCCCCACACAGTCGCCGAAAGTCACAACGCCGTAGATGGTTGACCGCTTGTCTGGCAATTCGGCCACGTCTTCACGCAGGTGCATCCAGGGGTTCTCGTAAATCACTTTGCTTGAGAGTGTTTTCCAGGGTTTTGGTTTCATTTCTTATCTCCCTCCGAAAACGGAGAAACGAGAAGCGTGGGGAATCAGCGACTCGAAAATAGAGATCCCTGTTCGACAGAAAGCGCAATCAAGCATTGGGCGACGAAATACGTGCCTAATATCAACGCCTGGGCAGTACTGAATCCTCCTCGAAACCGATTGATGGCCAAGGCCGAATCAGAGACAAGAAACAGGCCTGCTCCAATGAACGCGAGTAGCGCTGCTGGTTGTCCGGTTTGATTCCATCGTTCCCACGCCTGCCAGGCCATAACGATGATCACGATCATGTAGACGAGGACAGGCACTTTCATCCTGCCGAGGTGCTGAGAGAGAATGGTGAAGATGAAAATGCCAAAAATGACCAGCGGCGCCAGTGACCAGGGTGAGAGACTGAATCCAGTTCCCGAAGTGAAAGCAGAAATGTAGAAGAGATGGGCAATCAGGAAACTGACAAGACCAGCGAGGAACCGATTTACGGGAAGCATCAGGAACACATCGCCGACTAAAGAACAGATGAGACCGGTGATGATGGCAAGCTTATAAGCCCAAAAAGTTCCTGTACCCCCTGATACGATAGCGATGAGTAGAATGAGTACCATGGTAAGGGGTTTGAAAAGATAGACTTGATATTTTGGGCCGCGGTATTCCGCACGGATGTGGAAAAAGGCCGAGGCTACTGCCAGCAATATGATCGTAAAAGCTAACATTCTGTAGAAACTAGTCCCTGAAAATCCGCTCGTATTTCTGCTCCCTGAGGTTTTGCCCCCATTGCGTGACGTCCCGTTCCTCGCAAAGACAGAATTTGTATCGCTCGTAGAGAATGCGTGCACTTTCAAGGCCTTTGAACGTCCAAAGATATACCCTTTCGTATCCCCTGTCCTCACAGAAAGCAACGGCTCGAGCCATCAGGGCGTTACCAAGTCCACTTCCCTGGAGGTCTGGGACAACGATGAACCACCGCAGACGTGCACCTTCATCGATGGCTTTCCGTCCGTCTATGACCACGGAACCGGCAAACCCTCCGCCCCGAGTCGCTACCCAGAGGCCATCCCTGTTTTTTTGAAACTCACGGATGAATTCGGACAGCTCTCCACCGACTTGTGTCTCAAATGTGGCATCAAAGCCCCAATGTTCATGATAATACACCGCATGGACTTCTGTTATCCTGCCGACCACGCCTGGGAAATAGCCGTGAAAATCAATTTTGCCTCGGGCAGAACCCATAAAATGAATACCTCTACTCTAAAGAATGGCCTTCAGTATTTAAAGTGTTTGATCCTCTCGCCTTTGTCGCCGATTTCGGTCATCGCCTCGATTCCGATCTGGAGATGAATCTTCGACCATTTCTCGGTCACGCGCACATCCGACTTCGCCGTCTTAACCCCCTCAGGAGCAATCGGTATATCGGATACGAGCAGGAGGGCCCCCCGAGCAATTTCGTTGTGGTGACCGACGACAAAGATTGTCGCCGTTTCCATATCGATGGCAATACAGGTCATCTGCTTGAGTCGGTCGATGAATTTTTTGTCGTGCTCCCATAAACGTCGATTTGTTGTGTAAACCACGCCAGTACGGTATTCATACCCATGGTCTACGATCTTTTGAGAGACGAACTTGTGTAGTTTAAAGGACGGAAGTGCGGGGACTTCGGGGGGGAAATAGTCGTTGCTGGTTCCCTCACCCCGGATGGCGGCAATGGGGAGAATGAAGTTTCCAATCTCAGTCGATTTCTTCAACCCGCCGCATTTTCCGAGATAGAGCACGCCCTCTGGCTGACGGGCGCTCAGCAAGTCCATGATCGTGGCGGCATTGGCCGAGCCGATTCCGAAATTGATGATCGTCAGTCCGTCTCTGTTCGTGGCGGCTTGCATCGGTTTGTCTTCACCATAGACGTAGCAACTGAACGCGTTAGCAAAACTCCTCAGATAATAATGGAAATTTGTGAGAAGAATGTAGTCACCGAACTTTTGAAGCGGCATACCGGTATAACGGGGCAGCCAGTTCTGAGCGATGTGAATTCGATTCGGTCTTCGCAACGAATTTTGGGTCATTTCAGACGATCTTTCCATTTACGGCCAAACCGATATCTCACCAATACCCACTCCCTGTGTCGACCTGTCATGCACGAGACGACTATTTTCGTGATCACATCACAGAGGGTTTAAGTCCTAAACCTGAAAAGCTTCCCCGGTTCCGGGATGCCTCTTGTCCGTGAGAGACGTTTGCGGAAGAATTGCGCCGAGTACGTGCTTCGTATCATAACAACGTCGAGACGGCCCATCAATACGAATAGAGGGTATCTCAAGCCGTCTTAGACGTTAGATCCCTAAAGATATTTCTTTTGAAATCTTAGTCGCCGTCGATCAGGTCTCCGAGGCCTCCCAAAATCGATCCTTCCCCTCTTCGCTTGCCTCCAGCTGAGGGCGCATGCGCCAGAATGCGATCTGCCATCCGAGAAAAAGGGAGGCTCTGAAGGACCACGGATCCGCTGCCGCTCAGAGTCGCGAGAAAAAGACCTTCCCCTCCGAAGAACATCGACTTCAGGTTGCCTGCGCGCCGGATGTCGTAATGGATACCCGAAGTGAATGCCACGATGCAACCGGTATCAACGCGGATAAGATCGTTTTTCAGCTGTTTCACAATCACGGTTCCTCCGGCATGGACAAAGGCCATGCCATCCCCGTGCAGGCGTTGAAGTATGAATCCTTCACCGCCGAAGAAACCAGCGCCGAGGCGCCTCGTAAAGCCGATACCGATCTCGGTACCGAGGGCAGCGCAGAGGAACGCATCCTTTTGACAGAACAGATCGTCCTTGATTTTTGACATATCGATGGGAAAGATCTTACCAGGATAGGGGGCGGCGAAGGCGACACGCTTTTTGCCGTTGCCTGTATTGGTGAAATGAGTCAGAAAGATGGATTCGCCTGTGAGCGCGCGCTTGCCGACTTTGAGAAGCTTTCCGAGAACGCCTTCGTCTGGATTGGACCCATCGCCCATCTTTGCTTCGAATGTGATGCCATCATCCATATAGTTCATGGCGCCTGCTTCCGCAATCACCGTCTCGCCGGGATCGAGTTCTATCTCAACGATCTGCATGTCATCACCGATGACCTTGTAGTCAACTTCATGACTTTTCATCCTTTCTTTCTCCTTTCTTCCCTGATCGTGAAAGGCCTGACATCTTTTTCCCCATCGGGCAGCAAGGACCTTCTCGCCAGAGACTCCAAAAAAAAGGCGATGATTCAGGAGAGAAACCCGGATGAGAATAGACTCGAGATAAACGCTGAAACATCGTCCTCTACCGGTCCTGAAGATCACAAACAGAGCAAGAATCGGGTAGCTTTCAGCCGCTGAACTCGCTAAACTAGGCATTGTAGAACAAAAAAATCAGGGAAAGGCGTCAGTCATGTTAACGGATTATCTGCGAATTGAAAAGGCCATTAACTATATCAAGGACAACTACCGGGATCAGCCGAGCCTCGATGAATTGTCGGAACACCTCAATCTCAGTCCCTTCCATTTCCAACGTCTGTTCCGGCGCTGGGCTGGAATTAGTCCGAAGCGTTTCGTTCAGTTTCTCACGATTGAACATGCAAAGAGGTTGCTCAACGAATCGAGAAGTATTCTCGATACAACTTACGAATCGGGGCTATCCGGCCCAGGGCGGTTGCATGATCTCTTTGTCGCAATTGAGGCTGTCACCCCAGGAGAATTCAAGACACAGGGATTTGGACTGGAGATCTCTTATGGCTTCCATCAGAGTCCGTTTGGTGAATGCCTGCTGGCGACCACGGAAAGGGGCATCTGCGGTCTTTCCTTTATCGATGCTGACACCCGAGATAAGGCGCTGTCGATCCTTCGACGCCGTTGGAAAGAGGCTGAGCTGAAAAAGAACCCTCATACAACAGAGTCATTGATGGATCGAATCTTTCCCGTGGGGCCGGAGAATCGTAAACGCTCGGTAAGCCTGCTCCTAAAGGGGACGAACTTTGAAATAAAGGTTTGGGAAGCGCTCCTCAGAATTCCGCCGGGTTTTGTTTGCTCATACGAAGATGTTGCCAAACACATCGGAAAGCCCACTGGAGTCCAGGCAGTTGGCAACGCAGTCGCGGCCAATCCCGTTGCGTACATCGTTCCGTGCCATCGGGTCATTCGTAAGATTGGGGTATTCGGGAATTACGGATGGGGTATAACGAGAAAAAAGGCTCTTATCGGCTGGGAACTCGCACGAAGATATGGTGGCGAGTTGAGTCAAGAAAGCTCAGAGGCCCTCCCGCTTCGCGCAGAGTGACACGATTTCCGGATACCGAAAACAGTCGACCGTGTGATCGTTGACCATCCCCACCGCTTGCATAAGCGCATAACAAATGGTCGAGCCAACAAAATTGAAGCCCCGTTGGGACAGGTCCCTGCTCAGAGCATCCGATTCCGTGGTGCGGGAAGGAATCTCCTCGATCCTTCGCCACCGATTCCTCTTAGGTTGGCCACCCACGAACTGCCAGAGATAGGTATCGAAACTGCCGAACTCCCTTTGAATTGTGAGGAAGGCGCGAGCGTTTTGGATGGCGGCAACGATTTTAAGCCGGTTGCGAATGATACCCGGATTTGCGAGCAAATGGTCTACTTTGTGCTCATCATATTGCGAGACGAGGCGAGGATCAAAACCATCGAAGGCGATGCGGTAGTTATCCCGCTTCTTCAGGATGATCTCCCAGCTCAGGCCGGCTTGGGTCCCCTCCAAAATGAGAAACTCAAAGAGCTTCCGGTCGTCGTGCAAAGGAACTCCCCACTCCTTGTCGTGATAGGAGAGAGAGGGCTCTGTCTTGGCCCATTCACAGCGTTGCATCAGATTCTCTTACGTCAGGGGTCCGGGTTTATCAGACTTCTATGATCTGACCACCAGCCGGAAGGTCACTTTCCTCGTACCCGAAATCTGCAAGCATTCGACGGGTGGCCTTCATATTCGGTTCCCAGCCCAGCTTTTCTCCCCGGAATCTTGTCGCCACGAGATAGTCAACAATTGGAGACATCACGCCCATGGCGAGGAAGTTTGGCTGGTTGGTGGGTCTGCCCCCGGGGCCACCTCGGCTGGCCCAGAGCGCATCAATGAGACAGAGCTGCTGGCGAGGATAGAGGACCTTGCCGGTCTGTTTGTCAATTGCGCCGAGGATTTCGGGTGTTTGGTTGATGGCAATCAAGTAATCTGGGCTTCCACCCATATGTCCGGGGCTTGGACTGAAGGTGCCAAAGTGGTTCTTCATGGTCATGGTAAATCCCCCGAACCGTGAGCTGTGTCCCTTGCACAAGGCGATGTTAATGAGAATATCCACCGATCCATCAACCAGCTGTTTCAGACAGAGAGACTTGCCTCCGGTCTTTTTCCACGGCGCCGGCACAGCCGTCGGTGTCGTGAACCCCCCCCAGTCGTCTTCGATCTGGCATCCCTCTGGAAGGCCGGCAAAGGGCGTATATCTTGCCATGCTGTAGCCATGGGAAGCATCGTAGATGTGAATATTGACCGGCTTCACGCCGAGTGTGTCGGTAAGGGTGTGAGTGATTTTGGCCATGACCGCACTGCGGGTGTGCTGCTGTGCGATGTTGTTGGTCTTTATCGCCACCATTGTATCGGACCAGGCTTTCCGGGGAGGCTGAATGAATATGGTCCGCCAAGCCTCATCGGGATTTCGCGTTTCCACGAGTCCGGATGCGAGACGATCCATATTTTCCCAGACCGCTTCGGTGACGACGAGCTCATTTTGCCGGTTCCAGGAGGAAACGGGTTCTATAGCCCGCGTCATTTGGGGATCGGTGATGCCGACAACACGGAGATTATTCACATTGGGATGAACGACCGTTCTGCGAGCCCAGGCCGCCCGTGCTTTTGGTATCATGATCATGGGGAAGGAGGTTACTGCGGTACCCATGATGATGGCCTTCCGAATGAACCTTCGTCGCGAAATTCTGCTCATGCCAGCTCCCCTTTCTTTTCCTGTCCCTGTCAGTGTCCGGTTCCAGTTTTTTCACAAACAGCTATTCATCTAAATCCGCCTTTTTCTGACGGTAATTCCGAGGTAGCAGATGGGCTTTTGTTCGCCGCGGAGACGCAGAGGACCCTGAGAACACCCGGTTTTCCCATGCCGGAAGGCTAACCGGCATTGGAAAGAATCCAGTCCCCTGGGAGGACTGAAGGGAGATGGTTTGCTTCGTCCATCTTTCGTTCAAGCAATCCTGCAAGCGGAACTCTGTGATCTCTGTGTTTCTCTGCTGATTATCTTAAAATCTTGGAATAAGGGTATTCACTTTTCCACGTTCCCCACTGAATGTCTCGAGAGGGGATCTCCGGGAGCCGTCTTTTGAAGTACTTCCCCTGGATACCCATGAGGCCCTTTCTATCCGGATACCAGAGGCTGCCGGTCTCTCTATCATACAACACAAAGGTACTATTGTAGGTCCAACCTGAAGGAGCGAGAGTCAAAGTTTGACCGTCTATTTCGCGGCTGTACACAGCCGCTAAATCGACGAGGGGTCAGTAACCGACCGCAATCGCCTTTGAACCAATCCTGCTGTTGGCAATCTCGTGGCCTCTGAGTCGGGGAATGGAATAGGCCTGTGCCTCTGCATTTTCCACCACGCCGAGTACACGAAGGCGCTGGGAAACGCGATCCGTATCGTCCGTAAGATATGAATCGTCGAGAGGTGTAAAGGCATTTTTCCCCAGTCCGTACTGAAAACCTTCTGGTTTGAAACCAATCGACTCGGCCTGAGTCACGTCCCATCGCTCTCCCGTGGCATCGAGGATGTACGTCTTGCCATCTTCTCTCATCACACGGGAGAAAAAGGCGGGTGTATCGGTTGGTTCAAGGACGAGTGCAAAGATCAGAACAAACAGGTACCATGCTCTTCTCAACATATTTCTCCATCTTCTTTCCGGTCCTATCTTCTTTTTACAGAACCCCGATCATCAACAGCAAGTTCCCGATTTGTACCTTTTAGGAGTGTTTTAAAGCGTTTAGCACTCTGACAGTATCTTCTGGCTCCGGTCGGACCGTATAGTCAGGATTCACATCGGCAGCTCGAATGGTCGAGTTCTGGTCGATGATGTATCGGGCCGGCATGGGAAGTGTCCATGAATCGTCACCATTGAATTTTTCGAGGTCAATACCTAGTTTTAGATAAACCCGTTTCAGATCACTGGGGAATTCGTAGACCAGCCCAAAAGTCCTGGCCACCTGATTTCCCTGATCGCTCAGCACGTCGAAACTCAGCTTCCAATTCTCGACCGTCTCACGACTGTGGCTTGCCATTTGTGGGGAAATTGCGATGAGAGTCGCGCCCGATGCCTCGAGTTCCGACCGAACCTTTTCCAGAGCCACAAGCTCTGCATTGCAGTATGGTCACCACACGCCTCGATAAAAGCTAAGAACCAAAGAACCCCGGGTGAGACGATCCTGAGAGCTGACGTTTTTCCCCTCTGGATTAGGGAGCGTGAAATGTGGTGCTTGATCTCCCACTTTTAGAGCCCTGTCAAGGATGCCTGAGTTGCGGAGGTCTTCTGTGGCCCGGTGCATCACGTCGATTATTTCCTGACTCACCTTGTCATATGGTGGGGTGCGTGATTCGAAACGGGCTCTCATGGCATCGAGTTTTTCTTGTAGGGACATTCGGTTCTCTCCTTCTTGAGGATTTCGTCCGCCTTGCTCTCTCTTAAATCAGATGCGTGGAAGTTTCGTCTCTGTGTTTTTTGAGATACACCATGAAGGGTGTACCGCCGGTCCCAACTTCGGTCGGATTCGATGGGTGGTGCTGGCTCTGCTTTTGGATATAACGTCCTGCATACTCCAGATGTCTTGCGCGGAAACGCTCGATCAAACGAACGCATCTGTTGTAACTTTCACGCAGGCCCGGGTGATGCTCACGATTCTCAATCACAAAAACACGAATCGAAGGGCCTTGCTCAATGGTCTGAATGAATTCGCGATGTTTCGGGGGCATGTAATCACGCATCTCCATGAGATAGGCTCTCAAGGGGTCATCTTTGTGATCAATGCCAAGTGCAGCGTCAAGAGATGGAATAATCGAGCTCTGTGCACCTGTTTCGCCTCTGAACTTCTGGGGTTTTTCCCGGTATGCTTGCACGCCTTCGTATAGGAGGCCTTCCGGGAGTCCGGGATTGTCCTTCCAACCGTGGATATACGGACGGACACGTGTATAGTAAATGTAGGGATCACAGTTTTCAGGCATGCGGTCGAGGGTCTGACACATCAAATTGAGTGAAGAAGCGGTCGTGGTCAGATACCCTTCCAAAGCAGAGATATGTCCACTTCTGACTGCTTCCTGGGCTGAAACAATCGATGAGAGTGCCGGTTGTGCTTTCGCTTCGATATCGACATGGATGAGAATGAACCACTCCTCATCAAGACCCCCGAGAAAATTCTGTATGAGGGAGATATTTCCGAGAGCAATGGGACCCCCTGGATCAAATCTTCTCCAGTTGTTCAGGGCGTAGGATGAGTAGGACAGCACGGGAGGCCGACCAAGCTGCCTTGAGACTTCATACCAGGGCACGGCAAGTTGCCTGGGGATGCGATTTGGAGGATTAGGCGCGCCCCAGACATAAGCGTGGCCGAGATAGGAGAGAATCACCATGGCCCGCTCAAATTCGCGCTTTTCCACAAGTTCTGATGTTTCAAAGGGTGGCAAACTCTCCACTACCTGTCTGATTTTGTCGGTGGTGAGTATCTTTGGGAGATTCCCTGCGATCTCTTCCCATTTATCAAAAGATCCGGGGAGTCGCATGAGCGGATCTTCTGAGGGCAGAAAGCCTCGAGACAGATCAAAATCCGTGAGACCAGAAAGATTGCTTGGACACGCTACCTCGGCAGGAAATCCCATTCTGTCGTCTCTGTTAAGTAAGGATTCTTATTCTTTTTGTCGGTCCTGAAGGCTGCTCTAGTTTAGTTTAGTCTGATGGCGTTAGGCTTCGCAAGGGCCACGGGAGGTCATGAAAAGAGGGGATCTTGAAAGGCGACTCATTCAGAGTGGAATAAACTCAGAGTCACTACCCATGCCGTGGTCGATGAACTTCAACGGGCTATTCGACTTTATAGACCCATCCGTATTTGTCTTCTGATTCACCGTATTGGATGCCAGTCAACGTATCGAAGAACTTCTTGGCCCAGTACCCTGTTTCATTGTTGTTGACAACGTATTCCTTGCCATCAAAGTGGAATCTACCCACCGGGCTAATGACAGCCGCGGTCCCTGCTCCAAAGACCTCGGTCACCCTTCCCGAGTCAACCCCTTCGGCCAATTCGTCAATGGAAATCAACCTCTCCTCGGTTTCAATTCCCAGGTCCCCCGCCATCTCGAGGAGGGATTTCCGGGTGATGCCTGGAAGAATGGTTCCCGTCAAAGGCGGGGTGACCAGCTTCCCCTCGATCACAAAAAAAACATTCATTGTCCCGACTTCTTCAACATACCGGTGTTCTTTTGCATCCAGCCATAGCACCTGACTATACCCCTTATTCTTGGCCATCAGGGTCGCCGCAATGCTTCCTGCGTAATTGCCGCCCGTTTTCGCCGCTCCGGTTCCGCCTGATGCGGCACGTGAATACGTTTTGTCGACCCAAAGCCCAATCGGGTTAAAGCCCTCTTTGTAAAAAGGGCCGACGGGTGAAAGGATAATATAGAATAGGTAATTATCCGAGGGTCTTACGGCTCCTAGAAGGACTTCTGTAGGGATGACGGTCGGCCGAATGTAAAGGGAAGTGCCTTTCTGAGTTGGGATCCATCGTTTTTCCAATTTGAGCAGTTCACACTCGGCCTGAAGAAATAGATCTTCAGGGATTTCTGGAATACACATTCTTGCCATGGAGCGGTTCATTCTTCTGGCATTTTCGGCAGGTCTGAAAAGTAGAATCTCATCCTTAGGTGATCGATACGCTTTCTGTCCTTCAAAAGCCGCCTGGCTATAATGAAACATGATTGTTGCAGGATCTAGGACAAGAGGATGATATGGGGTGATTGCGGGGTCTTTCCAGCCCTCTTCCCGGGTGTATTCCATGGTGAACATGTAATCGGTAAAGTTCGTTCCGAATTCGACTTTCATCAGATCTTCAAATAGCGGTTTCAGTTGGCCAGATGGTAACAATTCCTTTCTAATTTCCATTGAAGGGCCTCCCATTCGTTTTCTATGAAGTGGTTCCTTACGCTCCCTTTTTTAGCTGACTTATTCCGCATAGTCAACAAAATCCGACTTCCTCTCTTTGGTGGGGGTATTTCTGGGAAAATCGAGGCTCGCCTCTTTACCTTTTGTAACCTATTTTCAGTGGCAAAACCCCCGGATGCCATACGGGAGTTATCTCCTAAGAGCAGCACACACGCACGGCATGCCCTTTGCCTTCTACAGTCTCATTATCGGGTTGATGTTACACAGGCTCGTCCCAACCGAATACAAGACCCATGAGGCTTCAAACGGATTTTGTGTTGATTCTCTCTGAGGTTTTGTGTATTTTCAATAGATACGCTGGATGGGGGATCGTTCAGTGGAAGGACAACGGACTCTGACTCC
>WVXP01000255.1:0-1237 GCA_011773445.1 Pseudomonadota bacterium
CGAGGGCTGGTGTGCCGAAAAAGCGGCCGCTGTAGCGACCCCTGTGGACCTGGAAAAGATGAGGGAAATACTGGAAAAAATGGAGAAGGTCCTTCCATCGGACGCAACATGGCAAGAAGTGGATATGGAGTTTCACCTTTCTGTTGCAGCAGCCACACACAATGTTATTGCAGTGCACATAATGGAAGCACTGAGAGAGAGTTTTGATGCTTTTTTCAGATTTCGGAAGGTCATCACTAAATCTGAAAAAGAAGACCTTATTTGGCGTCACCACGACGAAGTTTACCAAGCAATCAGCCAAAGAAATGCCTCATTGGCCAGACAGAAGATCGTAGACCATTTGAATTTTATCGAAAGAAAGATAAGAGAGGATATCGTGAATATGCGAAGCTGAAGTAGGGATTGTGGGCTTTATCTGGGAGGTGAATGGGATGAGATTGAAAGACAAAGTGGCCTTGATAACCGGTGGGGGAAGAGGAATCGGTGCAACGACAGCCTTTCTATTTGCGGAGGAAGGTGCAAGAGTTGGAATTGTTGACCTACGAGAGGAAGGCCTAAAAGAAGTTGCAGCGGAAGCGACGCAAAAGGGGTTTCAGTTCAAGACCTTCGTTGGGGATGTGTCGAAGAAGGCTGAGATTGAAGGGGTGATGGAGTCCCTCGTTCAAGAATTGGGACGGATCGATGTGCTGGTTAACAATGCGGGAATTGCCATTTCTAGGCCTTTTCTGGAAAAAAGTGTCGAAGATTGGGTCAAGACTCTGGAGGTGAATCTGATCGGGGTATTCCTCTGTTCCCAGGCCGCAGCACCTTACATGTTACAGCAGAAGTCGGGTAAGATCATCAACATTTCTTCAATCAGAGGGATTGATCATTGTGGCCGTGAGGGGATCATGGACTATTCTGCTTCCAAGGGAGCAGTGATTAATTTAACCAAAACGATGGCCAAGGAGTTGGCTCCCTACATCAATGTCAACACGGTAGCCCCGGGACACACGAATACCGAAATGACCAAATCACTCCCCGAAGAAGTCAGGCGAAACATGATCGAAGGATCTTACCTCAAACGGTTGGCGGAGCCAGAGGATATTGCAAGGGCCATTCTGTTCTTAGCCTCCAATGATGCCGACTTTATCACCGGCCAGATTCTTTTGGTGGACGGAGGGTTTAGTCTTAAATGAAACCCATGTGGTGAATTCAGTGGTTTTGGCAGAAAAGCCCCGCGTGATCAACGAAGACG
>WVXP01000255.1:1354-3498 GCA_011773445.1 Pseudomonadota bacterium
GTGCATGATGCCGAGTTCTTGGTGCTGGTTGGCCCTTCTGGTTGTGGAAAGTCAACCACCCTTCGCATGATCGCGGGTTTGGAAGAAGTCTCCTCAGGGAGGATCTATATAGGGGATCGGCTTGTTAATGATCTTGCTCCGAAGGAGAGAGATATTGCCATGGTTTTTCAGGAGTACGCTCTTTATCCTCATATGACCGTCCATAAGAATTTGGCCTTTGGTCTGAAGATGAGAGGTTTCCCCCGAGAGGAGATCAACCAAAGGGTCAAAGAAGCCGCCGAAATTCTTGGAATCATGGAGCTGCTGGATCGAAAACCCAGAGAACTGTCAGGGGGACAGAGACAGAGGGTTGCTCTGGGAAGAACGATTGTTCGAAAGCCAGCCGCATTTCTCTTTGATGAGCCCCTGAGCAACCTGGATGCCAAACTTAGAGTTCAAATGCGGGCCGAACTCAGTAGACTTCATCAGAGTCTCAAGACAACGATCGTCTATGTCACCCATGATCAGGTGGAGGCTATGACCATGGGGACAAAGATCGTTATCATGAAAGACGGAGAGATTCAGCAAGTCGGAGGACCCATGGAGATCTACAAGCGGCCCCTCAATATGTTCGTCGCCAGTTTTATTGGAAGCCCTTCAATGAATTTCTTCCCAGCTCGAGTTGTCTCTATCAATTCGGAGATCTTTATCGAGACCGATAGCTTTCGGGTTCCCGTCCCTCGAGCCAGGCAGGTCGGCTATCAGAATGGTGTAGAGCAGGAGGTGATCTTCGGGATTCGTCCGGAGGATATTCACAGCTCTGCTTTCTCGAAGGAGTACAACGAAGAAGCGTTCGTTGAGGGCAAGGTTGAGGTGATCGAACCTCTCGGACCAGAGATTCTGTTGAATATCAGATGTGGCAGGGATAGTCTTGTTGCACGCGTGGATCCGCGAGTTGAGACAGATCTCGGCCGCGAAATCAAGCTTATCCTAAACATGGAAAAAATGCATGTCTTTGAAACTCATCCACCCCATCGAAGGATAGGAGATTAAGAGAAGGCTGAAGAGAGCATCCGGGAGAGAACGATCTCGTTTTTCCAATGATGAAGACCTCTCGTGTTCTCGTTTCAGTCGCTGGAGCTCATACGCGCTTTCTCCGGAATTAGATGTTTTGCCCACTCCAACTCGAGTTCCTCAAGCTTACTTTCATGGGGTATGCCGGCTTGGTTCCATCCCATCATTTCGTAATAGCTTTTGACGGCCTGTCGGAATTCCTGAACATCGATTTTTTTCCCCTCGAGTGGCCCTCCCTCCAAGGATTGAAAGATCCGGGCGGGCAGCCTGTCCCCCTTTGAAGTGATGCCTTCTCTGAGATTAAAGATTCGAGCCATGTTGCTGTGTCTTTCACCCACCTTCAGGAGTTCCCAGAGGCTTGTTTCCCAGCCCGTGACGGCATTGATATAATCAACGAGCTGATTGATAGAGACGGGTCCGAATGGATGGGCAGTGAAAATGCAAATCCCAATGGAATTGAACATATTGTAGAGCTGCTGGAGATACATGAACATCCTCACCTTGCGCGAGGTGAGGTCAAGTGCTGAAATAGGTTCTACGATTCCGAGAGGTTTGAAAGATTTCAATCCTTCGTCTGTTTCAAAAAATGGATCATGGGGTATTTCCAGATGATCTGCACCTGTGGGTGAAAGCGCATAAGATAACGCTAAACCGGTTTTCCCCCGCGGCTCATGAAGGGGAAGGGGCAGCCCCTTCACATGCATTGCATATTCTTGAGCCCCCTTACCAATATTCTCTGCCGCCACCTCTACTCCTTCTGCCAGGACGTCGCCAAATCCTTCCCTTTTGCCGATCAATTCGACCATTTGGAGCATGGCTTCGGCATTGCCAAAATGCAATTTGATTCCTCCAGTATCCTCGGTGGTGATGATTCCCTTTTCAAAACATTCCATGGCAAAGGCAATGGTTGTGCCGGTCGAAATCGTATCAATCGTGTAGGCTCCACAGAGTTGGTTTGCCAAGGCGATGGCTTTTAGATCTCCAATGCCACAAAGAGAACCCAGTGCGGCAATGGTTTCATACTCTGGCCCCCCGTATACCGGATCTACAATGAAAGGTTCTTCGACCCTGACTTCACGCTTGCACTTTAC
>WVXP01000255.1:3539-3887 GCA_011773445.1 Pseudomonadota bacterium
TTCGAAGGTCCCACTCACAAAATTTCTCGTGGGAAGAATACCGCCGGCATTGAGTGGGACGATAATCCGGGCTGTCCCCAGTGCCCCAAGAGTCCCAGGGTTTTTCTTATAAGTCTCCACAATTTCCCGCACAATTCCCCGAGCACGTGAGCCGTCATGGAGGCTCATTCTCTTCTTTCCCCTGACCGCNNATAAGGGCGATGCGAATTTTCTCATCTCCGAGTTCTTTTCGGATCATGTCTTGTGTTTCTCTGGCATATTGTCCCCATAAATGGGAGGCTTCTCGAAATTCTGCTTTGCCATCGTGAATCCAGAGGTAGACCGGCTTGTCAGCTTTTCCTGTGATGA
>WVXP01000255.1:3945-4574 GCA_011773445.1 Pseudomonadota bacterium
CCACCTGCTTCAGACTCTCCAAAGCCGCCGGTTATTGGGGATTTGGCGGCGGCGGTGAACCGGCTGAAACCGAGGGCAGGTGTCCCTGTCGCAGCAGAGGCAGCAAAGATCAGCATATTTTCTGATCCCAGCGGGTCTGTTCCTGGTCTTAGGCCTTTGAGCAAATAGTAGAGAGAAAGAGCACCTCCTCCGAGGTACCTCCGATAAAGAATCTCCGGTGGCTGCTCTTCGGTCATTGTCCGGGCGGTCAAGTCCACCCGTAGTATCTTCCCATTGTGTCCATAGGCGCTCATGTACCGTTCCTTTTGGTTCTATCTTTCATTCATAATTGGCTGCTTTATATATCCCGGCTTTGCAGGCATGTCAAGCAAAGCATAGTGGGAGTCGCGGGACCTCGCCAAGAATTCTAACCAAAAATTCTTAATTCGCGTTCAAAGCCTCATTTTCCACGGACGGCGGTTTTAGGCCACAGCTCTCTACCGAGCGAACGATTCCGACCCTATCTCTGCTCTCTTTTGTGTTATCCCTGACTTGGAATTATGTCCATACCCATCTAGTAACTCCTCTGAGAATTCTGTTGACAAAGGAACAAATCATGTTATGATTGTTAACAATCTTTTCGAATCAAA
>WVXP01000255.1:4599-5772 GCA_011773445.1 Pseudomonadota bacterium
CAGAGGAGGTCTTGAGTGCATTACGTCAAGGAAAAGGATGTGAGCGGGATCGAGTTGCCAGGCAGAGTATGGAAGAAATTGATCGGACCGGAGGATGGTGGATGCCGGAACATGATCTTCGGCGTCGTCACGTTTCCTCCAGGTAGCGACCCGGGAACTCACAAGCATGAACGTGAGGATGAGATCATTTATGTGATCTCGGGACGCGGCGAAACGAGGGTTGGAAGTAGGGTTTATCCCCTTGAACCAGGTGTGACGGTGTTCACCGAGCCCGGGGTTGAGCACGGGGTCAAGACCTTAGGTGATGATCCCTTGGAGCTGATCAGTGTTTTCAGCCCGCCTGTGAAACCAGGATCTTATGACAAGAAATGACCCTTGATAGATCCGAGACAGTCAAAATCAGGAGGTTACAAATTGGAGCGAAAGGCGCTACTGGATGAAGTGAAATACTACTTTACAGACTCGGATCACTGGCGTCGTCTCTGTGCGGCATTGCAAGATCCTGACCCAGAAGGCAGTCACATCCACGCTTATGTGGACACATCAGTACACCCCGACTCTCTCGAAGCCATTATGAAGGCCTATTTTGAGAGAATGGGCTGGCCATCCAGCCGTAAGATCGACCACATGGCGCCCAAGTCGGGCATGGGAAGCCTACATGGTGTAGAGCCGAAGGGTAAACCCCATTTCGATTTTCAGTGGTTCTTTCAAAAGGACGTGGGTTTGAGACCTTGTGACGGTGGAGAATCGGGGTGTAACCTTCTGGTTTGGAACCGATGGTATATCAACGAGTTCTATCGTCAGTTCCCGTTCCGAAGTATAGGCGCGGAGGAGGAAAGGGCTTTGGAATCCTATTTCAAATCCGACCACTTCCTGAAAGGGTTAGAGTTTCCAGTGATGCCAACCACCAATCACATGCATATTAACGTCCATGCTAGTGTCCATCCGGATATGATTAAAAAATACGCCGAGGAGGCTTTGCACCGTAAAGGCCGAAAAATATACTACACCTGTCCCAATGTATATCTGGTGGCGGGCAAGTATCGCGGCAAGCTTGTTTTCATGGGGCAGGAGCCTGAGGTGGTTTTCGATATCGGCTGGAAGTTTGCTTCCGAGGTGGTGATTGAGCCCGCCTGGGAGCGATGGATTTTTGAAGAAACTCCTGGCTATGAT
>WVXP01000167.1:0-1570 GCA_011773445.1 Pseudomonadota bacterium
GCCTAAGGTTTATGAACAAAAAACATTTGCAGGAACGCTCAAAGGGGTCTGGGCTATCTGCTGATAAGATGGATCAAAAAAGCCAGGAAACTCCGGAATCTACTACACAATATTGAATCAGATTTATCTCGTTGACACCTCGCCAAATTCCGCATTAGAATCGTTTACCCATTGAGCCTATTTGTCCCACTCAAGGCTTATGGTCAGTGGCTTAGATCCCCGGAGGGTTATGTTCCGCTGAGGAGGCGATGAGAATGGACGGTTCGTTGAGAAAACGATTGAAGATCGACACCGCTGCGCTTGAGGAGGTGAATCGGTTCCTTCTCGATCCGGATAATCAGGTGATCAATGCGGTGCTTGGGGTCGTGGCAAAGTATGGAACTCCCGAGGAGATTAATGCGAAGGCCCAGGAGGCTAGATCCCTCTCAACTCTCCTCGAGCGGCTCCGGCAGCTGGGTTCTCCTTATTTGAGAGATCTCGAATGGCTCACTGCGGAAAGGGACCGGCCTTCGTTCATCTCAGTTTCGGATTTTCGTCGTAAGGTGCTGGCAGAAAAGACCGAAACCATGAAATTTAAGGAAAAGCTTGCCGTTACGTTGGAGATCAGCGCCTTCCAGTATTTTCACTGGCTCATCCTTGAGGCCAAACACGCGATTGAAAACCAAGAGGTCATGCCTGCTCGATATATCCGGGTTCGCAAGATGAAGGAGCAGGAGGCCGACCAGGGGGATATCCTTGCTGTGGCGGCGGCTATGCAGATCATCGGTGCTACGTATGTGGAAACATTGGATACAAAGGGGACCGACGGATCGAACGTGCACCTGGGCGGGCCGGAGACCATCACAGGATACTTTGGTGGGATTGGGCAACCCAATGAGTACGCCCTGAAATGGATTGATGAGTTTCTTTATTATTACACCGAATACGGGATACGGCAGGTGCTCAATATCAATCCGGGCACAGTCCTTCTCGGCTATGTTCTCCATAAGCTCGGAATCGACATGGAATTTAAGATCTCCGTCTTCATGGGTAACGACAACCCCTATGCTGTGTTTTGGACCCTCATGGCGGGTCGCCTTTTTTCGCGGGAAGACGGGACGACACCTCTGGTCGGATTCAACTTGAGCAACTCGGTAAACGCCGAGACCCTGAAGCTGAGCGGCAAAATTCGAAGAGCCCTTCATCTTGACGATCAGGTGCGCATCGAGCACCACGTGACCGAGACGTGGAAAAGCATCGTGCGACAGCCTTATAACCGACGGGATGACCTTTTGGATGTGGCCTCAAGCGTTCGGAATGTCTCGGCAAAGCATGAGGGCGGGGAACCTGAAGTTGAATCCACACGCGAACATCCCTCGGATGTCCTCGACTATTTCCGGGACAAGAAACAGATCCTCTCCTCTGGCGACATGCCCGATCTGGAGTTGAACTATCTCGATAAGCATGCGGCAGTCAACCGGACGGCGGAGGCCCTGACAAAAAAAGGATTAGCCTTCGTGGCGGCCTGGAACCTTCACGGCCGAGACTAGCTCGTAACCGGTGTCTAAGCTTCACCACAGAGGCACGAAGA
>WVXP01000167.1:1684-5761 GCA_011773445.1 Pseudomonadota bacterium
TAGCTGCCTGATGGAAATTCTGGCTCGATTTTGGGACACAATCAGAATATCTCAAGGGACTCTATCTTGCCGCCGCCAAATTGGGAGGCAGTCTCGGCGGCGATGGTCAGTCCTTCCCTGAGATAACGATCGGCAATTCCTGGAACTCCATAGGCATAGAAGAGAACATGACGTGTATCATCGCGGACGCGTGTTTTCTCATCTGCCCCCTGGCAGAGAACACAGACGATCTCCTTCTCATCGCGCAGAACAATTTCGCCCCCCTGGGTCAGGATCTTGCGGTCCCCCATCCCCCGACATGTTTCACCCTCTTCGGCAAGGTCGAGCTTTAGTTTCCCATCAAACCGCTCGTGATCAGTGACAGCGACGAGAATTCCAGCGCACATCTCGGCCATGAAGTGGGCATCCACCATGAGGTTATACCGAGGAAATCCACTGTGGATCGTTCTCTTGAGGTGTTTTGGCAATGGACATTCGTAACCGAAACTCTGAAAAAACCGGCCATATGTATCGATGCGTCCTGTAATTTCTGCGAGATTTTCTCTCTTTCTCATCTTTCTCAGAAGCTTTCTCTTATACGGATCAAATCCCGGCGGATTGGTGGGATTCTGACAGTTAGAAATGAGCGTCAACCCGAAGGCCACCCCCGGGTACCGATCCATGAAGGCCCGCGACTTGGAAAAATTGACGACCATTGAAACCTCCTAGATTTTGATCGGTCTGAAAGTGTCCTGTTGGCCCAATCGAGGCTCTGTTAGACGAGCCATGAATTTCCTCTCACCACAAAATGCGCGTGTAGGCGTCACACCCTCAGGGACTTTGACACGAGAATCTGGTGCTGTCAATAATTTTCTTGGAGATTGGGGATTCGATCGGGAAGAAACGCGGGCATACCACAAAAACTGATGGATTTTGTTGTGTGATGGGTTATACTTTCCTAGAATTTACACAAAGGATTTTCTGTCAATGATCAAGCGATGGGTTGCAATCTTTGCAGTTTTCTCGTGTTTACTAATCCCCCGATTTCTCGATGCCCAGGACCGGCAGACTCAGGCACCCGTTGAGGTCTCCCTGGTTGAGAAGGAGACGGTTGAAAAAAAGGTGACCCTAACGGGCACCGTTTTCCCCAGGACGAAGAGTGTACTGGCATCAGAGGTGGAAGGACTCGTCGAAAAAATCTTTGTTGAAGAGGGCGACTTCATCAAAAAAGGGGAGAAAATCGCCGAACTTGGCGCTTCGACTTACAGGCTGAGACTCCAAGAGGCGGTTGCGGCCCAAAAGGAGACGGAACAGAGATATCTTCAGGCTCAAGGCGATTTGAAAAGATCCGAAGAGCTGGTGGCGAAGGGGTTTGTCCCCAAGAAGCAGGCTTTGGATGACCGTTTCAACACCGTGGCCCTTTCAAAAAAACTGCGCCAGCACGAGGCCGAAATCGACCGCTTGGAGGATATGCTGAACAAAACCGAGATTGTGGCACCTTTCTCGGGTGAGGTGTCAAAAAAACACACTGAGGTAGGCGAGTGGGTGGATAAAGGAGGAGCAGTCGTCACGGTGATCGATTTGAGCACGGTCCATGTGATGGTCTCTGTTCCTGAAAGATATGTCCCCAAGCTGAGCGCTGGCCAGCCCGCGAGCGTGACGGCGGACGCTCTCGACGGAGAGGTATACCAGGCGAGGATCTATGCGATCATTTCAGAGGGCGACCCAGAGGCGAGGGTTTTTCCGGTTAAGTTTGAAGTGGCGAACCGGGAGTTTAAACTCAAAAGCGGTATGCTCGCCAGAGTGACCTTTGCGACGGGATACTCCTGGATGGCCCTGGTGGTGCCAAAAGATGCCCTGGTGAGCCGGGGAAGGGAAGCGGTTGTTTTTGTGGTCCAAAACGGAACTGCGANNAGGGGTATCATGGGGACAAAGCAGAGGTGGCAGGACAGATCTCCCCGGGTGACCGGGTGGTCGTCCGGGGGAATGAGCGACTCCGTGATGGACAACCGGTTCAGGTTCTTCCGGACAAGAAGCAGACATGAAAGTTGTTGAATCTTCAATCAGTTATCCGGTTAGCGTTGCAGTGGGCGTCATCCTCATCGTCCTTTTTGGATTCATCGCCCTCTTTCGTGTTCCTGTTCAGTTGACCCCGGAAGTCAAGGAGATCGAAATTACCGTTGATACGATATGGCCTGGTGCCAGTCCCGAGGAAATCGAGCGAGAGATTGTCGACGAGCAGGAAGAGGAACTCAAAGGGGTGGAGGGACTGGTGGAAATGAAGAGTGAAAGCCGCGATTCCAGGGGAAGAGTGATTCTGAAGTTCCAACAGGGAACCGATGAGGATGCGGCTTTACTCAAAGTATCGAACAAACTCCAGCAGGTTCCTGAGTACCCCGACGAAGCCGAGGAACCGGTGATCATTTCTACCGGGACCGAGCAAGACGCGATTGCGTGGTTCACTTTCAAGAAGACCTCAGGAGAGCCTACGGCGGTCTTTCTGGAAAGGGACTTCATTGAAGACCATATCAAGCCTCGATTGGAGCGCATTGCCGGAGTCGCGGCGGTCAACGTGTTTGGCGGGCAGGAACGGGAAATGCAAGTGATCATCGACCCGGATGCGCTCGCGGCCAGAAACGTGACGATTCAGGAGACTGTGAGGGCCCTGGATCTGGAGAACCAGAACATCAGTGCCGGTGATTTTGACGAGGGCAAGCGGCGCTACCTCGTCCGAACTCTGGGGCAGTACCAGAGCCCCAGGGATGTGGAAAATGTCATTATCCGAAGGGAAAGCAATGCTCCGGTCTACCTGCGGGACGTAGGGGAGGTTCGGCTGGGGTATCAAAAGCCTCCGGCAATCGTTCGGCAAAAGGGGGAACCCGCTATCGCCATGAACGTGGTTCGGGATGTTGGCGCGAATATTCTGACCGTGATGAAGGAGGTGAAAGAAGAGGTCAAGAGAATCAACACCGATATGCTTCCCAATCGGGGTCTATCCATAGAGCAGGTTTATGATGAGACAGATTATATCTATAGCGCCATCGGGCTTGTTCGACAAAATATCTATATCGGCGGCAGCCTTGCGATTATTGTCCTCCTTCTGTTTCTGCGAAGCGTCTCCAGTACGTTTGTCATCGCCCTTGCGATTCCGATTAGCGTGATCGGCACCTTTCTCATGATGTTTCTTTTCGGTCGGAATGTTAACGTGATCAGTCTTGCGGGCCTGGCGTTTGCTATCGGAATGGTCGTTGACAATTCGATCGTTTCTCTCGAGAACATCTACCGCCATCGCCAGATGGGCGAGGGTGCCTACAAGGGAGCGTATCGGGGAGTCGTGGAGGTCTTCGGGGCCCTTGTGGCCAGTACGCTCACAACAATCGCGGTATTCCTCCCCGTGATTTTTGTTCAAGAAGAGGCCGGGCAGCTGTTCAAGGATATTGCCGTTGCGGTGAGTTGCGCGGTAGCCCTGAGCCTCGTTGTGTCCATCACGGTAATTCCCTCGCTTTCAGCAAGGATCCTATCTGTTCCCAAGGCGTTGGCCGTTGTGAGCGATGAAGAGGTCCCCCTCAAGGGGTTGTTCTCCCTTTCGAACCTATTCGGACTGGGATCCTTCGGAAGGATCGTTGCCAGGGGTTTCGGGGGGTTTTTTCTCTGGATCTCTGGGAGAACAATTCTCAGGATCTGTCTTGTCGTTATCATGACAGGAGCTGCCCTTGGGATGGCCTGGTTCTTGAAGCCAAAGACCGAGTACCTCCCCCAGGGGAACCGCAACCTTTTATTCGGCATTATTCTTCCACCGCCGGGCTATAATCTCGATGAGATGGTGGATATGGGCCGGTCCATAGAAAATGATCTGACTCCCTACTGGAGTGATGGGAGTGCTCGATTGGAAGGGCTGGAGATCAAGCATTTCTTTTTTGTGGCATTAAGGAACCAGGCGTTTATGGGAGCGGTCAGTCGTGAGGAGGCGCAGGTCCGGGCGATCCTTCCAGCCATCTATCAGGCCCTTGGCAAAGTCCCCGGGATCATTCCGATTGTGCAACAGGCAAGCCTCTTTGAACGGGTGGGTGAGGGCAGATCGATCGACATTGAAATAAC
>WVXP01000168.1:0-269 GCA_011773445.1 Pseudomonadota bacterium
GCCCGGGGAATACTCACGTCGTTCCTCCGCAAACGTCCTCAAATCCCCCTTCCATTGATTTTTGTTAAGGATTTTTGTAAAAACTATGCCGCAAAAGGGCAACCGAGAAGACCGATGTGTTAAAAGGTAAGGAAAGCAGAGGAGAAGGATTGTGAGAACCGTTCCGCAAGGACAGCCCGTTGGCTTTGATTCGGATGGAAGGATCATCACCCCTCCCGATCCCGTCATCCCCTTCATCGAAGGTGATGGTGTTGGGCCGGACATCTGGA
>WVXP01000168.1:348-5256 GCA_011773445.1 Pseudomonadota bacterium
GGCTTCCCGACGAGACCATTGCCGAAATCAAGCAGTTCCGAGTGGCCATTAAGGGGCCTTTGACGACCCCTGTTGGTGGGGGCCTCCGGAGCCTCAATGTTTCGATCAGACAGGCCTTGGACCTCTATGCCTGCATCAGACCCATTCGGTACATCCCTGGAATTCCGAGTCCTGTGAGAAATCCTGAATTGGTAGACATGGTGGTTTTCAGAGAGAATACAGAGGATCTCTACGCAGGTATCGAGTGGAAGGAAGGAAGCGAGGAGGCCAGGCGAGTGATCGATTTCTTGACTCGGGAGATGGGTCATGAAATCAGACCCGATTCCGGTATCGGCGTTAAACCAATGAGTATTTTCTGTTCCAAACGATTGGTCAGAAAGGCCATCCGCTACGCCACCGAAACTCACAGAGAGAGCGTCACCCTGGTCCATAAGGGGAACATCATGAAGTTCACTGAGGGTGCCTTCAAGCAATGGGGTTACGAGGTCGCGGCAGAGGAGTTTCCTCGGGATACGATCACAGAAGAGGAACTATTGAATCAGTTGGGGGGAAAGAGACCGATAGGGAAAGTCATCATCAAAGATAGAATTGCTGATGCCATGTTCCAGCAAGTCCTTCTGAGACCCGAGGAATACTCGGTCCTGGCTATGCCGAATTTGAATGGCGACTACTTGTCAGATGCACTCGCCGCTCAGGTGGGTGGCATTGGCATGGCTCCGGGTGCGAACATCGGGGATGAATATGCGGTTTTCGAGGCAACCCATGGGACGGCTCCCAAGTACGCCGGCAAGGACCTGGTAAACCCCGGATCCCTCATTCTTTCAGGTATCATGATGTTTGAGTATCTCGGATGGATGGAGGTAGGCTGTCTCATCCAAAAGGCCTTGGAAATGACCATCGAGGAAAAGATTGTGACTTACGATCTGGCGCGTCAAATGAGTGGGGCCAGACATGTGAAATGCTCTGAATTCGCAAGTCGTGTAATCGAACACATGGAGGGAATATGACAGGGGCGGGCAGCCAGTCACGAGATCATTCTGACTTCTGCCGAGAGGGATCAATCCAATCCGCTGGCCATGCGAATGACTCTCGCTATGGCGAGTTCAATATTGGGTTGATCCAACGATTGAGCGAGGTCAAAGATGGCCTGAGGGAAGATGATGAAATGGGGCTGCACAGGATCCTTGGCAACAAGGCATTTTGCAAGTGTTGAGAATAACTCGTCCGTCAGCCCAAAATCTTCGAGATAGCGGCGGCAGTAATAGAGACTCCGCCTGGTGTTTCCTCGAGCCAGACTCTCCCTAAGTGCCCCCAGAGGGTCTTTGGTTTCATCCTGCATTCCTCCCAGCATTTCCTCCAAATCATCTCGAGAAAACCGATCGGGGGAGTTTTCAACATTTCGAATCAACTGGGAAGAGAGATGCTGGATATACGGGCTCGCCAAAAAATCAACGACCTGATTGATCTTGTGGGCGAGAATCGTATTATGTCCCAAAATGTTGATCCTTTCGAGGGCATCTGGAATAAGGCTTTCCACGTCCCGACCCTCTTTTTGGAGAACTTCTGTCTCGACCTGAGCCCTGCGGGCAAGAAACTCTGTCAATTGAAAGATCAGGGTCTTTGCTTGCTTTGAATCGACAAGCCGGCAAAGCCTACCCAGTGTGTGGGTGTAGATGAAGACATGTCCCAAAAAATCTACCTCATGGGCGGCGATTTCCAGGCAGTGGTGGATAAAACTCTCCAGCCCTTTTTCCTCCACAGAACGGGTGGCATAGTAGAACGCATTGTTGACCTTATGTTCGAGGAGGGAACGGACGAACCCCTTTCTCGGGTCTTTGGCCCCGAGGGTCCCAATTTCTTCCGTCTCTTTGAAATCGAGAAAGAGCTTGGGAAGGCTGGAAAGGTAACGGACGAACGATTCGAGAAAATAAAGGTGATCGGCGGAAGGAATGATGTCGAGGAGTTGGAGAAGTGAATCGAGACAAATCATGGCATGAGGCGTGTCAAATCGAAGTTGAAGACTCGCCGCTGCCGGCTCGACAAAACAAGCTTTCAGTCGATCTAGATCGATCCCCCGTTCCCAGATGCTATGAAGAACCTCAACCGCCTCCTCTGCCTCAGCTTTTTGAATCTTTCTCCGCAAGTCAGGGTATCGGGACATTTGTTGACCTCCTCCCACTTCACGGACGCACCAAAGCGCTTCTCTTCATGATCCCAACCTTGTATCGGTCAATGGCAGGACATTTTGTCATGGGGCTAGCGGCCGATGATCTTCAGGTACCAGGGTTTCTTGAGGTCCTCCTCTTCAAATCTAGGAAAAGACGATAGAGGGATCGGCTGGGAGTCCGTGGTTTGCCTCTCTTTTTCCAAATCTCTATCTTCACGTTTTTCGAGTTGTTCACGTGTGAGAAACTCGAGAGCATATTGATCGGGAGCCATCTCCCACCGACCGTTGAACCAGATATGAAGATGAAACTCCCTTTCGATGTTGTTAATCTCCTTACGCTTTTGGTTGAGAAGGTACGTCGCCACCGGTCTGGAGAAGGTACCCCTGACTAGGGCGACGTCCCCCTCGATGACCCTTTCGAGTATCTTTCTCAAAACCATTAAGGCAAGGGACTCGGTGGATTTAACCCGTCCTCTGCCGTCGCAATAGGAACACACGGTGTAGCTCTCTTCGGCAAGAGGTGTTTTGAGTCTTTGCCGGGACATCTCCAGGAGCCCGAATTTAGAAATCCTGGAAATGTCGGTCTTGGCCTTGTCTTTCTTCAAGACATTGCGTAAGGACCGTTCCACTTCCATGTTATGCTTCCGATCTTTCATATCGATGAAATCGATGACAATAAGGCCGCCTAGGTCCCTCAGTCGCAACTGTCGAGCTACCTCTTCCGCAGCCTCCAGATTGGTAGTAAGGGCGGTCTGTTCAATGCTCTTGGACTTTCCAAGCCTTCCTGAGTTGACATCGATGGAGACAAGTGCCTCAGTGGGATCGATGGAGATGCTTCCGCCCGATCTGAGGGGAACTTGCCGGGCGTAGATGGCCTCGATCTGTTCTTCCAAGTTGAATTCGGCAAAAAGCGGACGCCTCTCCTGATAGAGTTTCACCCGTCGCTGGTGCTGGGGCATAAGCTGCCGAAAGAAATCCTTGATCTCACGATAGACTTCCTTATCGTCCACCAGGACCTCCATATCAGTGGAAAAATGCTCTCGGATCGACTGTATCACTGTATGGCTTTCCTGGTAGAGGAGCGAGGGACCAGAGAGTTCTCCCATCTTGGCTTGTATACTTTCCCAGAGCCTCAAAAGGTATGAACAGTCCCTGAAAAGTTCCCTTTTGCTCGTGTCCATCCCTGCTGTGCGCACAATAAACCCGACCCCCTTGGGTAGGTTGAAGTCTTTGACGATCTCCTTGAGCCGCTCTCGTCGTCTCTCGTCCTCAATTTTCCGGGACACACCATGACTTTCACTACCCGGCATCAGGACGAGGTATCTTCCTGGAAGAGAAACGTGAGTTGTTAGGGCCGCCCCCTTGTTCGATGTCTCCTCTTTGACCACTTGGACAAGAAGCTTCCGACCCCGTTTCAATACATGTTCGATCCGGGGTTTGTCTACTGATTTGACTGGTTTTTCGAAATATTGAGGGCTTATTTCAGACAAAGGGAGAAAGCCGTGACGTTTTCCCCCGTAATCAACGAAAGCGGCTTGGAAACTCGGCTCGACGTGGGTGACAGTGCCGTGGTATACATTGCCCTTCGACTTCTCTCGGACCGTGGTTTCTATGTTGAAGTCCACCAAGGTTCCATCCTCTACAATGGCCACTCTGCATTCGCCGGTCTGGGCAGCATTGATTAACATCATTTTCTTCATAATTCTTCCCTTGTTCATCTCAATGTGATTCACCCTCGACCCGTGATTTCCCTCGATACATAGTGAGGGCCCCCACATCGTAGCGTAACTGTTTGAATGGAATGATAGGGATATGCACCGGAAAAAATGGTTCCGCTGGGGAGGGGCGACACTTCCTGGTGTCCGCGAGGGCCAGATCATCCGGCGAGATCACAAGTTCCGGCACGGTCATGCCCTCTTTGCAATCTAAAGTTAACTGTTTTGGGGCACATTGTCAACGCGGAAATTTGTGGAGTTTCCTCAGTTTTCAAAGCAAGAGGTTTGTAACCTTCTGATGTTTAGCGACAATTTTGAATCTTTAGATTGGACCCTCATATGCCTTCCCTCCCTCGGTTGGCGGGACAGGTGGGGACGGGCTTTTGCCCAAATCCCCTTAGACCACTTGTGTGGAAGTCATTTTCAGAGCATTTCACCAGAAAGCGAGAAAGGAAGCTCTGAACCAAAAGTCGGTGCTCGTGATCCGTCGTCCGTGGTTCGTTGTGTAAAGACTAAGATTTGCGCATCCACGGCTATTCAAGTGACGGGCCCAGGGAATTTGATTTTCAATCGGATGACGTGAATAAATCGTTACAACTGACCACTGACAACCGACTACTGACAGCACCCAGAAAAGCTTTTGAGCCGCGAAGAGCGCTCCTTTTCCACTTTCATCAGAACATACGCCGAGAAAAGGGATTTTGGGACGGCCCGGGGAATACGGACACCCTTTCACCGCAAACGTCCCTCAGGGACATGAGCGCCCCCAAAACTGAGGAAACTCCACAGAGATTATCAGAGGAACTCCTGAACGATCTTCGCTCTCTGGGCTCCTATCCGTCTTGGTGGAAAGAGATTGGTTCGGGACGAAGCTATGGGAGTTTCGGCTTGCAAGGCGCGTTACGAGTGATGGGCATGCCTCATGGGAGGTGATTTAAAGAGGTCGCCGTCGATACACATGGCATTCCTCAGAGGGATATCGGCCGCGGTCATGGGTAGGTCCCTCAGCTCCCTTTCTGTAATCCA
>WVXP01000231.1 GCA_011773445.1 Pseudomonadota bacterium
GCTCCAAAGATATTCCCCAGCCCCCCTATGACAGCGGCGGAGAAGCCCACTACCCCATAGAGTGCACCCATGTCAAAGATTACTTGACGATAATACAGTCCATTGAATATTCCGGCACAGGCAGCCAAAACACCACTCACAACAAAGGTGGTATCGATAACCTTGTTTATATTCACACCCATCATGGAGGCGGTTTCCCTGTCCTGGGCAACCGCTCTCATGGCGATCCCCATTTTGGTCTTGTTAATGAACAAATAGGTCCCGATGATGAGGAAAACACCCGCAGCCAGTATGAAAAAGCTGTCAAACCTGAGCAAGATCCCCCCGATTTCGGTTTGCCAATCCGGAAGCAGACCTGGGAATCGTTGAGGCTCGGAACCCGATGGATAAAAAGCCATTACGCTGTAACGGATGGCGATTCCGGCCGCCAAAGTCGTCAGAAGTGCAATGATGGGAGGCGCATTCATTATGGGTCTGATGGTGACTCTGCCAAAAAGAACACCGATCAAGCCAGTTAATATGCTAGACCCGACAAAGGCGACGAATAGCAGAAGGACGGGATTTGATATCCCAAGGACCAAATGAAGAAGGTTTATGATCATGAGCGCCAGGAAGGCGCCAACCATGAAAATCTCGCCGTGAGAAAACTGAATAATGTTCAAGACCCCGAAGAATAAGGTAAACCCCACCGCCACCAGGCTATACATTACCCCCAGCATCACTCCGTGCAGAATCTGATTGATTACCGTGTCCATAGCTTCGTAAACGGATTCTTCGTCTGGTGGATAAACGAGAAAACATGGGGACCCCTCCTACAGGGACCCTGGAGCCGCCTGTAGGAGGGAAATCCGGTGGAAAGACGGATTCGAGTGTGTCCCTCAGTCACGCATCCTGCTGGCCAGTTCTAGCTTTTTTCCTTCATGAACTGGATCGTGGGCAGAACCCTCTTACCGGCGGCATACTCTGAGTCTTCCCAAACGACCCACTTTCCATCCTGGCTCACATATGCAGTGACGACGGGCAGGATATTCTGGCCATCTTTATCATACTTGATGGGCCCGATGACTGAGCTTTTTCTCTCCGTAGTGGCTAGCTCATCGGCGACCTTTTCACGGTCAGGTCCCACCTTCTCGATGGCGTCCATAATCAATTGGGCAGCGACGTAGGCGAAGATGCCGTAAAATTCAGGTTCATCTTTGAAGCCTTCTTTTTGATAGTTGCTGAAGAACTCCTGACCCCCGGGGAGTTTTTCAAAAGGAGCACCCTCGCCGAAGGACATACAACCCTCGGCAGCCTTGGCACCGACGGTTTTGTTGAAGTCTTCGTTGAGAATTCCAGAGGTACCTTCATAGCCAGCTTTGATACCCAACTTCTCCATCTGAATGCGCAAATTCGCCCCCTCAGCTGTCAAGCCCCCAAAGAAAATCACATCCGGGTTCATGGCTTTCGCCTTGGTCAGTTCTGCCGAGAAATCTTTCTGGCCAATGGTGATCCCCATCTTGGCAAGGATTTCTCCACCTATTTTCTCCACAGAGGAAATGAAGTATTCTGCGTGGCCTCTGCCGTAATCCGTAATATCGTGGATAACCGCATAGGTTTTAGGAGATATTCCGTATACCTTTTCCACGGTCTTCCTGGACCAGTCGGCGTGAAATGCGTTCTGTTCCCTCTGGGTCCCGTTGACCCGTGTGATGTATTTGGAAGACGGGATGGTAATGGCAGGTAAAACTGCTCCCCAGATCATTGAGGGGAACTTGTATTGAGTAAAGACAGGCTTTGTGGAAATTCCCACCATGCTGCAGTAGTGAGAGGCGCCGGCAACAATAGAAGGATCTGATGCGACCTTGGTGGCGACACGAACCCCTGTGGCCGGAACACACTCGTCGTCCTCCACAACCGCCTCGTATTCATATTTCTTGTCTCCGAACATTCCCCGATTGTATTGTCGAACCGCTAACTGGAAAGAATTACGGCCGCCCAGACCCATGGAGGCATTTCCGCCGGTTAAGGGTCCGATAAAGCTTATCTTTATTTTTTGTTTAGCCAAGACGGGATGGCTGAAAGTGAAGATAAAGACGACCGCCAACACCAAAATTAAAGCTAATCTGCTGAATCTCGCGATGTTTTTCATGATGTTCCCCCCTCAAATCGAAAGAATTTTGGCACATAGCCCCGGATTTACTTCCTTATTAACGCTCTATCACCTCCTCACCCAAAGAAGTTGAACCTTAAACGGACCATCGACGGCGTCCTCCGGATTGAAAGTCGGTGCCTCCTTTTGCCCTCCTGACGACCCTTCGCTCCCGGATTAACCTCCCTACGCTCACGACGTATGGTTATTGCAGTTACTAACATAGCGGATATTTTTTTCGTGTCAAGGATTTTTTGCCTTTCCCTCAAGACTCGAATTACACACGTTGCCCACTGCCGCCTAGGTTCTATATCCTGATGTCATCCATAACTTATTCATTCTATGAAGGTTTTAGACGATTTTGAAACGGACCTTCACTCGCAAAACTGAACCCCTAGGGGTTTCGCCAAGGTCTACGAGTAACGAGTGACAACGCCAGAAAGGGGGAAGGGAAGCTCTGAACCAAAAGTCGGTGTTCGTGGTCCGTCGTCCGTGGTTCGTTGCATAAAGACTAAGATTTGCACATCCACGGCTATTCAAGTGACGGGTTCAGGGAATTTGATTTTCAATCGAATGACGTGAGTGGGTCGTTACAACTGACCACTGACAAAGGACAACTGACAGCACCCAGAAAAGCTTTTGAGCAGCGAAGAGCGCTCCTTTTCCACTTTCATAAGACAAACGTCGAGAAAAGGATTTGAGCAGTAGCCCGTCCCTACCTCACCCGCCTCCGGCCGGAGAGAGGGGCAACGCGAGAGCAAGGGAGCGAAGGGATATGAGGGTCCAATCAGAACATTCAAAATTGTCGTGAAACATCAGACGGTTGTAAATTTCTTGTTCTGAAAACTCAGGAAACTCCAGAGGTCTTTAAGATTGACAAACGATGTGGGCGAGGCTTAGAGTGATCGGGACTGGCATGCTCGTTTTGACCCTAATCGCACAAATTCCTAACACAACAATCAGGGTGCAGGTGTCCTCGACAGGACCTGCGCAGCGTTTGGAGAACAGGTGGGGATTGCTTCTGGCGATCTCGAAGCACTGAGACACTCAGGACAGCTGTTCATAGCGCATGTTGAGTGGTTCTAGGATGAAATAATGACAACTGAAAAAAAGGCACTGGACTTAACGTGTGCTCTGATAGGGTTCAATACAATCAACCCACCCGGTAAGGAGCGCTCCTGTGTTGAATATTTGGGAGGTTTGCTAGAGGCGGCCGGATTCCATCTGAGGTATGATGAGTTTGCTCCCGAACGGACCAGCGTGGTGGCACGAAAGGGCGGCTCCGTGGACAAACCTCCGTTGTGTTTTGCGGGGCACGTTGATACGGTGCCCCTGGGGGCAACGCCGTGGACGATCGACCCCTTCAAGGCTGAAATGAGCGGGAAAAAGCTGTATGGCCGGGGCTCCAGCGACATGAAAAGCGGGGTGGCCGCCTTCGTCGTGGCAGCAACCGAGCTGGCCGATAGGCTCGAGGGAACAGCAGGTCTCACGCTTGTAATCGTCGGTGGTGAGGAGACAGGTTGCGAGGGTTCTTTCCACCTGGCCGGGCTCCCCGAATTCCTTGGGAAAGCTGGTGCCATCCTCGTTGCGGAGCCGACCTCGAACCGTCCACTCGTCGGCCACAAAGGATCGCTTTGGCTTCGTGCAATGACGCGGGGTGTCACGGCGCACGGTTCGATGCCTGAACGAGGCGTGAATGCGATTTACAAGGCTGTGGAAGCAATCACCAAGCTCCGAAACTTCGATTTCGATTTTCCTTCCCACCCCCACCTGGGCAATCCGACGCTCAACGTGGGCACGATCTCTGGAGGCATCAACATCAACAACGTGCCTGATGAGACCTCGATAGGTATAGACATTCGGACCATACCCGGCCAGGACCACACGGCACTCATCGATCGTATGGGTAAGTACCTCGGTGAGGAGGTGGAGCTATCCCGAGTTCTCGACGTCAACGGTCTGTGGACAGAGCCGACAGACCCATGGGTTCAGGAGGTCTTTGAGACCATGACCGGGATCCTGGGATGCCGGCCCGACGTAGCCACGGTGCCTTACTTCACCGATGCAGCCGCCCTGACTCCGGCCTACGGCGGGGTGCCAACAGTGATTCAAGGACCTGGTGAGGCAGCCATGGCTCATCAGACCGACGAATACTGCTACGTGGATTGTATCAATCAGGCGGTGGAGGCCTACATCGAGATCGCGCGGAAATGGTGCAGACTGTGAAAAAAGGCTTACGAATCGCTATCGGAAAATCCCGATTCGAAATGGATGCACCTGAATGTATCGGCACAGAATATGCAAAAACGAGAACATCACATTTCTCGCCGTCGCTCCTCAGAGCCAAGTTATGCATACTCTGTTGCCAGGCCTCAAAAGACATATCAAGATCCTAAGAAAGTCAATCCTCATTATCCCCCTTTTCATGATTTCCCTGTCTGATATTCCTTATTCCCAGACCATTTATCAATGGGTGGATAACCAAGGCAACAAGCATTTCACAACTGACTACGACCGCCTTCCTCCGGAATATAGAGACCAGTTCCGAAAACCAGAGGGCATTGGGGAGATTGAGACCACTATCGGAATTCAACCGGAAAAACAGGCCGTTGATTCGCCTGAAATACCGACTATTAAAGAAGGAACCAAAGTCCAACCCGCTCCGACCCTGTCTCAGCGGGAGGAGAAACTGCCCGAGGCACGAAAGGAAACTCCTCCGAAACTCGAATTCGAAGGCAGCTTCTGGATCACGGATCTAACCGCGGAGGCTAAAGTAACGGATTCTGGCATCGGAACAGATATTGATTTCAAATCAGACCTAGGGCTAGACGATGAGAATCTACTGGATCTCCGGGCCATTTGGCATACGGGGCCCAGAAGTGAGCTCAGGCTTGCTTATACCAGAGCAGCCTATAGCGGTGACGAGAACATAGCGCGAACACTCGAGTTTGGAGGAGAGACTTTTACCGCAGGAACCCGCGTCATTACAGACGTCGATATCGAATACCTTAGGTTAGGATGGACGTGGCAGTTTGTCGATATCGCCAATGGCACGGTGAAATTCGGACCACTCCTGGAGGCAAAGGGGTTTTTACTGGATATGTCCCTCGAAGCGCCAAATCTTATCCCTCCGGTTGAAGAGTCAGAAAAGTTTGTCGGTGCACTGCCCACAGTCGGTGCAGTCCTTGATATCAACCCCCATAAGGTCGCAAATGTATTTGCGGAGGTATCCGGCATATATGCAGGTAAATATGGGCACTTTTTTGATGGGGAGGCAGGTGTGAAAATCATTCCGATAAAGTATCTTACGGTGGTGGGAGGTTGGAGGCTTCTGGATTTTAAGATAGAAGATGCACCTGACTTTGCAGAGCTGAGGCTTTCAGGCCCATTCGTAGGAGCAACGTTAAGGTATTAGGCAGTTTCCGGTAAGCTTCTTCTCCTTTGCATGATCAAAGAAAAAGATTCTCATCATGAAGTCTCGAACAAGGCGCTGACGGCTTTTCCTTCCTCTGACCCCTGCATCGTCACGCAAACCCGGATCCCAGTTCGGCACAACCCGAATCTTAAACTGACCTGCAGGCTACGGAGTCTGGATGCATATCTGTATTGAGATCGGCAGGGGATAAATGGATGATGGCGCTATCTCAGATGGTTGGCCAGTTTGGAAAGGAGTAAGTCCTGGATTCTCCCCTTTAAGAGATTTCCTCTCTTTTCAATTTCGTCCACAGTCCTCTTGGTGGCTTTCTGGTAGGTCTCATCGGTGAGAGCGCTTAAATTGATCCTCACATTCATCAGTCCTCCTCTAAGTGTCGCATCTGCTAGGTAGAAGGCGACACCAGCATCGCTGACGGCTGAGATATTTCCTTTCTCCACCATGGCCTCGCAGAGATCGAGAAGTGCCAGGGAGATCTGACTGACTTCCAAAGGAGTCTGTGCAGCTCTTTTGTAAGCCTCCTGAATGAACCTACTTCGCTTCTGTCTCTGCGCTTCTGTGTCTTTAGGCAAACGAAATGCAGAAATCACCTGTTCATATCCCTGACAGTCCTCCTCCACGGCGTCGAGCAATCTTCTCCGTAGAGCCTCAGCCCTCTCTCGGATCTCCTCAACCTCTTTCTTCACACCTTCATATCCACTTTTCCCAGTGGTGAGGTTAGCGACCATGCAGAGAAGTGAGGCAGAGAGAGCGCCCGCAAGGGCCGAAGCACTTCCGCCTCCAGGAATGGGCCCTCCCATGGAAAGTCGCTCAAGAAATTGAGATATTTTCAAATTTTTCATAGGAGCCTGTTTTCTATGATCTGGCTCGGAGTGAAATCATGGGCCCTGAGGTAAAAGCTGGCAACCCCTGCTAAGGCGTCTACGGGAATGAGTCCAACAATTTCTGATTCCACAATCTCCAGCCCATACCGAGAAGCCTCACTTCGGATCGTTTCAAAGACCCGATGGATAGGGCTCTTATGATAGTTCAGTAGATTCATAGAGATCTGGCAGATTCCTTTTCCTGCCAAAGAAACGCCCATAGCCCTCACACACCGGAATCCGCCGTTTATGAATCGGACAGCGCGAGCGATCTGTTTTGCGACCTCTAGATCTTGTGTGTTGATATTGACGTTAAACGCGATAAGGGCGTAGCGAGCTCCCACGATTGTCGCACCGGCCTTGGGGTTGAACTTGTGAGGGCCGGCATCTGGGAACCATTCTGGATCTCTCATCTTCTCTGCCAATCCTTCATATTCTCCCTTCCGGATCGCTGGAAGGCTTTGTCTCTCCGGCTTAGTAGCGGCCTCTTCATAAAAATAAATGGGCACGGTAGCCCTTTCGCCGAGTTCCCTTCCAAACCTGTGCGCGGCTTCGACTGCCTCCTCCATCCCTACACCCCGGATGGGAACAAAGGGAACCACATCAGCTGCTCCGAGCCGTGGGTGTGATCCAGAATGTCTCTGCATGTCAATGAGTTCAACGGCCTTAAGGCAAGCGCGAAGGGCCGCCTCAACCACTTTATCAGGATCTCCGACAAAGGTCACAACGGATCGATTGTGGTCCTCATCTCGAGAATAGTCCAGAAGATTCACTCCGCTGGTCTTTCGAATCTGCTCTACGATTTCTTCGAGCTTAGCCTCGTCCCTTCCCTCGCTGAAATTGGGGACACATTCAAGGATCTTCATGTTTAACTCCCTCAAGACTATCTATCCTCCCAGGTAGGCCTTCTTAACTCGGGGATCCGATGCCAACCCCCTGGCCTCATTCTCTATCAGAATTCTACCCGTTTCCAAGACATAACCCCGGTCAGCTACAGCGAGAGCCTTGCGGGCATTCTGCTCAACCAGGAGAATAGTCACACCCTCTCTATGAAGGCTTTCGATCGTGTTGAAAACCTCATTGACATACTTGGGCATCAAACCCAGTGAGATCTCGTCCATTAAGATCAATCGGGGGCTTGCCATGAGCGCTCGCCCAATAGCCAGCATCTGCTGTTCTCCGCCGCTGAGGGTTTTTGCCACCTGATGGCCTCGCTCTTTAAGTATGGGGAAGAGATCGTATGTGCGTTGAAGATCCCTTTCTACCGCTGACGCATCCGTCCTTGTGTATCCGCCGGCGACGAGATTCTGCTCCACCGTAAAATCTTGAAAAAGTCTCCGCCCCTCTGGAACCAGAGTAATCCCCAGCCGTGCCCTCTGGTAAGTTGGCATGTGGGTAATATCCTGTTCCTGAAAAGTGATCTTTCCTCGCTCGCAGCTTTCAAGCCCCATGAGTCCTTTGAGAATGGTTGACTTTCCAGCTCCGTTGGCGCCGATGATCGTCACCAATTCTCCCCCCTGGACCTGAAATGAGATCTCACGGACCGCCTGAAATTCCCCATAGAAGACATCGACTTTTTCGACGCTAAGCAACCGTCTCCTCCTGACCAATGTAAGCCTCGATCACTTGGGGATCAGTCCTCACCTCCTCGGGTGATCCCTCGGCAATCTTCACCCCGTGGTCCAGAACTACGATCCGCTCGCATAAGTCCATCACAACTTGCATGTTATGCTCTATTAGAACAATCGTAATTCCTTCCTCCCGGAGTCCACGGATAAGACCGGCAAGCTTTTCGAATTCTTCATACTGCAGACCGGCCATGGGTTCATCAAGAAGAAGGAGACTCGGGTCTAAAGCTAATGCGCGGGCGATTTCCAGATGCTTCTTGAGCCCTAGAGGAAGATTCTTGGCAATGCTCCCCTGATAGGTTTCCATTCCGACGCGGGCCAATATCTCGCGGGCCCGTTCCAGATGGGTTTCCTTTTCGAATCGATACGCAGAGGAGAAAAGACCCGGGTAGAAACGGTGACCAAAGCCCACCAGGACATTCTTTAAGACCGTAAAGTTACCAAAGGGTCTGACGATCTGGAATGTCCGGGCGATCCCTGCCATGGCGATTTGATGGGGCTTTAGATGGTTGATTCGGGCTCCCTGAAATTGGATTTCGCCGGCCGTAGGTCGTAGGATACCGCTAATGATGTTGAAGAGGGTCGTCTTTCCTGCCCCGTTCGGGCCTATAATTCCCAGAATTTTCCTTTCTTCGACGGAGAAATCGACCCTGTCGAGGGCTCTTAGCCCGTAGAACTCTTTGGTTAAGCAGCGAACCTCTAGAAAGGCCATATGATTAACCACTCCGGACTAGCGCTGGGCTCCTTTGGCGAACCATCCTGAAGAGTTTCGGGAGGACACTCTGATCCCCCAATATGCCGCCTGGTTGGAAGCGCATCATGAATATGAGAAGCCCCCCGTAGATCAGGGTCCGATAATCCAATACGGGACGAAATATCTCAGGTGCAACGCCTAAAATGATGGCTCCGAGGATTGCCCCCCTCAACGTGCCAATCCCTCCAAAAACGATCATCGAAAGGATGACGATAGATTGGGGGAACCCGAAGTCGTCAGCACTGATAAAGGTCATAAAATGAGCGTAGAGATGGCCAGCTAGCCCTGTAAGTCCACTACCGATGGCGAAGGCTGCCACCTTGAACCTGACGACATCGATTCCGGAGATGGCAGCCGCAGTCTCATCTTCGCGTATCGACTCCAGAGCCAATCCGATCCACGACGTGACCAACCAACGATCTAGGACGATGCACACCAGTACAAATATAAGCGTGATCCAGAAGAAGGAAGAGGTGCTAAAGGGTGATCGTATGCCACCAATTCCCATGGCCCCTCCAAAGAAAGGGACATACAGGAAGACGGCCTGGACCACAAAATTAATGCCGATCGTTGTGATAGCCAAAAAGTCTTCCCTCACCCGGAGGCAGGGAATGGCTAGTAGGGAGCCGGTGAGGGCCGTAATGGCGATAGTCATTGGGAGTCCGATCCAGAAGGGAAGGCCGAGACGGGTAGAGAGAAGCGCGGAACAGTAAGCCCCTATTCCCCAGAAAGCGGCATGTCCCAATGAGATTTGACCAGCGTAACCCGTGATGATATTGAGACTCATGGCTAAGATGATGTATATCCCAATGGTGACTGCCACAGTAATGATATATCCGCCGAACACCTTACCTTTCACTCCTTTCCAAGAAGTCCGTAGGGACGGAACATGAGAATAATGATCATGATGATAAAGGCGAGAGCGTCTCGCGGAAAAGGGATATTGATGAGACCCAAAAGGAGAGTTTCTCCTAGGCCGATCAGGAGTCCACCAAGCACGGTTCCAGGAATTGAACCCAGACCTCCCAGAACAATGATCGCCAAGGCTTTGTATGCAGGTATCGATCCCATGGTCGGATACACGGAATTAAAATAGACGCCGACGAGTACGCCAGCAGCGCCGGCCAGGGCAGATCCAATCAGGAAGTTTGTGGCAATAATCCTCTCGGTATTGATCCCCATGACCGATGCAATCTCCAAATCCTGGGACGTCGCTTTCATAGCCAGGCCGAGCTTAGTTTTGCTCATGACAAACCAGAGGGTCGCTAAGAGGCTAACGGTGACCAGAAAGACGAGGAACTGGTTATTGGTGATCCTGACAATCCCCCACTCGATGCCTCCAAGCCCAGGATCCGCGGGGAAGGCGAGGATATAGGGGCCAGCGATTAGACGGAAAATCTCTTCCATGGCGATGAAAAGACCGATACTGGCAATAAGTGGAACGATGCGGGGCAGCGCTAGGAGTGGAGCGTAGAGATAACGTTGAAGGATGATCCCAGCGAACGAAGATGCTACCATTGTGATTGCTAAGGCAAGCCAGAAGTTGGGGATGAAACGAAAGACGAGCAGTCCCACATAAGCCCCGAGGGCATAGACTCCCGCGTGGGCAATGTGTAATATACGCAGGACCCCATAGACCATTGTCAAGCCAAGGGCGATGAGGGCGTAGACGCTCCCGATTGCCAGTCCGTTAGCGAATTGCTGCCAGATCACCTACTTGTCCTCGGTTTGGGCTTAACCCCCTCTGTTCGTCGAAAACTCTCCGTGGAGAGAGAAAAGGATGTCCCTCCCCTTGGTCGTTAGACCAGAGAGAAATCGCCTCTCATTCCTGGGATAGAAGGTACGCTGAAGCAGAGCTGAGGGGCCAGAGGTAATTTCTGGCCCCTCTGTGACAGGCATCACTCCTCAGGCGGCGTAATGATAGCTGGATCATCAACTACGCCGTAGTATCGGAACTTCCCTCCCCGGACGATCTGAACCTGGACGGGTTTGGTGACCTCACCAATGCGATTGAACCGGCTGATCTTCCCGGTGATAGCGTCGTAATCCCTTAAATCGGCGAGCGCCTTGCGGATGGCATTGGGATCCTCCCCTGCCTTCCGAATCGCATGGGCGACAATCATAAACGCATCATAGCTGGATGCCCCAACCATGTCTGCATCGAGGTTATACTGTTCCTTATACGTCCGGAGAAATTCTTGCACATGAGGTCTCTTGTCATCACGATTCAGATTGGTGACGATGATTACGCCCTCAGCTGAATCCCCCGC
>WVXP01000007.1:0-787 GCA_011773445.1 Pseudomonadota bacterium
CCTCACCACAGAGAACCCGTTGGCCTCCACATGAGACTGGATTGCATGGGAAATGTCAAATAGACGGTTTCCCTCTCGGGCTTGCTCAATCCCCTTTGCGAGAGCTGCTTCCGTTACCTCGAGCAGACGTCTCGATTCTTGGTCGACTGAGCTTACGGGCACGGTGACCGCAGCATCCCCGACATAGCCCCTGTATATGACTCCCAGATCTATGCTGACAATGTCTCCCTCGACAAAGGCCCTCGAATTCGGGATCCCATGGACGACCTGTTCATTGATGGACACACAGATATTGGCAGGGTACCCCCGGTACCCCTTGAAGGCAGGGACTGCTCCCATCTCGCGGACCATCCTCTCAGCTACTTGATCCAAGTCCTTTCCAGTCACTCCTGACTTCAACATTTCCCTCAGGTGCTGGAGAACCTCCGCGACGATTCGGTTGCTTTTCCTGAGAATCTCTATTTCACGCTGGGACTTGATGTGTATCATCGGATCGCTAATAACCGGCTTTGATTGTCAATTCTCAAAATAACCCCTCTCTATCCTCTTTTCAAGCCTACCCAAGTTTCAAACGATACGACGGACGTAGCAGAGTATTTCACAAGAAAGTGGGAAAGGAAGCTCTGAACCAAAAGTCGGTGTTCGTGGTCCGTCGTCCGTTGTTCGTTGTATAAAGACTAAGATCTGCGCATCCACGGCTATTCGAGTAACGGGCCCAGGGAATTTGATTTTCAATCGAATGACGTGAATTGATCGTTACAACTGACAACACCAAGAAAAGCTTTTG
>WVXP01000007.1:850-3171 GCA_011773445.1 Pseudomonadota bacterium
AAAACTCAGGGAACTCCGCGTCCGTTTTCCATTGACTTTCGGGTACGGATCGATACAATAGCTTTGCTCAGATAAGCAGGAAATGCGTTGTTGAACACATCGGAACCCCTTCCTTATCGGAGGGAGCATTTCGGGGGGGGAGTGGATGATTCCGAGATACAGTCGAGAGAAAATGCGGCAAATCTGGACCGACCAGAACCGTATGGACAAATGGCTTCTGATCGAGGTCTACGCTTGCGAGGCCCTCGCTGAATCAGGAGAAATCCCCAAAGAGGCTGCCAGAGAGATCAGAGAAAAAGCCAGGTTTGATGTGGCTCGGGTTCAGGAGATCGAACTAACAACAAAACACGATGTCGTTGCCTTCATCACCTGCGTGGGAGAGTCTCTTGGCGAGCTTTCGCGGCATCTCCATCTGGGACTGACCTCATCCGATGTTCTCGATACCTCGATGGCTCTCCTTTTCAAAGAGTCGGCTGAGATCATCATCGAAGATATCCATGAACTGAGGAAGGTCATCCGTGAGAGAGCCTTTGAACACAAAGAAACTGCCATGATCGGACGGTCTCACGGGATTCATGCCGAGCCCATCACCTTTGGTCTCAAGATGGCCCTCTGGTACGAAGAGATGGGTCGAAATCTCGACCGGCTGAAGAGGGCAAAGGATACCGTCAGTGTCGGGAAGATCTCAGGGGCCGTCGGGACCTATGCAAACGTCTCTCCCTTCGTGGAGGCTTATGTTTGTGAAAAACTCGGTCTCAAACCCGCATCGATTTCAACCCAGGTGATTCAAAGGGACCGATATGCCGAGTACTTTGTTACGCTGGCGATCATTGCGGCTTCCATCGAGAAATTCGCGGTGGAGATTCGGCATCTACAGCGGACTGAAATACTGGAGGCCGAGGAGTTCTTTTCCAAGGGGCAGAAGGGATCCTCAGCCATGCCTCATAAGAGAAATCCCATTCTCTCGGAGAACCTGACGGGTCTGGCCAGGCTCGTTCGAGGAAACGCCATGGCCGCTCTTGAAAATGTTGCCCTCTGGCATGAACGGGATATTAGCCACTCTTCGGTTGAGCGGATCATTGCCCCCGATTCCAACATTCTGGTCGATTTCATGCTGGGGCGCCTGACTGGGCTTATCAAAAACCTGATTGTCTATCCCGAGAACATGGCTGCCAACCTCAAAAAAACAGGAGGCCTCATCTTCTCTGAAAGGATCATGCTGGAACTCATGCGAAAGGGGCTCAGTCGCGAGGATGCCTATGGCCTGGTCCAAAAGAATGCCATGCACGTCTGGGAGAAAGGAGGGGACTTCAAAAAGACCCTCCTTCAAGATTCAGACATCAGAACCATTCTGACTCCCGAGATCATTGAAAGTTCTTTTGACATCAGGCACCATCTGAATCACGTCAACACCATCTTTTCGAGGATTTTTGGCTCGGAATAAACGTTAAAATCTCTCAAATGATATATTTTTCCTGATCGGATAGATGTTTTTGAGACTTAACCCGTCGACTTGCAGACTCGGGACGGAAAACAATTCGAATCATCCGTCCCTGAGAGACACATACGAATAAAAGATTTTGATCAAAGGAGGGCAAGCCATGGGCGTTGTCGCTTTTATTCTGTCGATTATTGCTCTAATCATTGCCATACTCGCCTACAGGAAGGTGGGAGGTTTGGAGGATGTCAAGAAACAGATCGATCAGATTGCCTCTTCAGCCGAGCTGCGAAAATCGATCGAATCGATGGCTGCGGCAACCGAAGCCTTGAGGGAAAGAACTGCAGAGGCTATTGGAAGGCTTGAAACGACCTTCAGAAAGGAAGCAAAGAAAGAGGCAGAGGAGGAAGAGAAACCACCGAAGAGAGCCCCACAAAAAAAACCCGGAACGAGGAAGAAGGCAAAGTCAGAAACAACAGATAAGCCGTCCTAGGAAGAAAATTTTGCCCTCACCGGGGCACCTGAGAGGATTGACCTTTCCCAGGCTATTTCGTGGCTTTATTCGCCTTCTCACCTGGACAGCATTGGAACATCAAAATAACGAACACAACACGGAGATAAGTATATGGGAAATTATGTCAAGGCATTGCTTTTGATTGCGCTTTTGTTTTTGGCCATCACCTTCGGGACTCAGAATTCAGAATCTCTGATTCTCCGGTATTATTTCGGTATTGCATCGATCCCGCTTCCGCTCTATCTCATAATTTATCTCGCCATTATTCTCGGGATACTTGGGGGGATGGCCGTCGATGTTTACACTCGTGTAAGCCTTAAAAGAAAGGTAAAGGAACTCGGAAAAGCCAACACTTCCTTGAGAGAAGAA
>WVXP01000007.1:3285-5471 GCA_011773445.1 Pseudomonadota bacterium
TAAACCCTCGCCCCCACTCGCGAATAACTGATTCTCTCGCCCGCTCTCCCCCCGCAGATTCCTGCTCGGAATCGCTCGAGCCCACAGAGTCCGCAGAGTGAGAAACCCCATGCATGAGATGGTTGCCCCAATTTTTTGAGAGGAAAAATTGGAGCAAATGCTCTCGTCTGGATTGGCTTCTCACCAATCCAGAGCAGGTTTTCTCCGAGGCTCTGTGTACTCTGTGAGAAACTAAAGAGATCGAATTCGCTTCGAAGTGATGGCAGAAAAACCTTGGCTTGCGCTAAGAGCTTTCCTCCCCACTTTCTGGCAAATCACTCTTTCAAAGCCGTGACCAGAGCGTTCTAAAGGTATTTCGGAACGGCTCGAGGAATACTGACCCCCTTCCACCCCAAACGTCCCTCAGGGATATGAGCGTCCAAAAAGCTGAGGGAACTCCTCTCAATTGTTCAGCATTGAACAATCCTTGCGTATCTCTTATTATTTTTAAGGAGAGAAAATAGCGCCAAACGAGGGAGCTGGAAGTCTATGAAAATTCTGGTGGAGAAAAAAAGGGTCGAGGCGGTTAGAGCAGACGCGCTCCTCCTCTATCACTTTGAAGGAGAAAAGGCTCAACTCCCTAAAACGGAGAGGATCGATCGGTTGACTGGAGGGCTCATTCGAGAGGTTATCAAAAGCGGCGACTTTAAGGGGGGTCTATACCAGACAGCCCTGCTGTACAACCACAAGGGCAATCCAGCCAAGCGGATCCTGATGGTCGGTCTCGGAAAGAAGGGTGAGTTTACTTTGGATCGCTGGCGTGGCACGGCAGCAAAGGGCGCGCAAGTTCTACGGGATTTAGGTGTGAAAATCTTCGCAACGCCCCTGGTGGAAGGTCTCACCCAGAGGATGTCCCTCGAGACGATTGCGCAGGGACTGGTCGAGGGAGTGAGCCTCGGTCTGTATGAGTTCAACGAGTTAAAAACGAGGAACCGGGAAAAGAGGCGAAAGGTTGACAAAATGTTCATCCTCGAGGAGGAACCGAGAAACCTTCACGCCGTTCAGCGAGGAGCCCTCACCGGAGAAACAATCGTTCAAGGTGTCTACCTTGCCCGTGACCTCGTGTCACGTCCTGGAAACCTTCAGACCCCGACCATGATGGCCAGAACGGCCGAAGGCATCGCAAAAGAATGTGGGCTTAAACTCACAGTACTTGAGGAAAGAGATGCCAAGAGAGAAGGGATGGGGGCATTTCTGGCCGTCGCCCGGGGAAGCGACGAACCAGCCAAGTTCATTGTACTTGAATATGAGGGCAGAGGAAATTCATCAGGAACCGTTGTTCTTGTCGGAAAGGGCATCACTTTCGATAGCGGAGGAATCTCCATTAAACCCTCTGACAGAATGCAACTGATGAAAAACGATATGGGTGGAGGCGCCGCTGTTCTCGCCACCCTGCAGGTCGCGGCGAAACTCCGCCTCCCTATCCGTCTGGTGGGAATTGTCCCTTGCACAGAGAATCTCCCGAGTGGTAAGGCTTACAAACCTGGAGATGTGATTACCTCTCTTTCAGGTCAGACCATTGAGATCGTCACCACCGATGCTGAGGGAAGGCTCATTCTGGCGGATGGACTCACCTATGCTCGCCGGTTCAAGCCGGATGCCATCATCGATTTGGCCACACTGACCGGATCGTGTATCATCGCCCTCGGGGATCGCGTCACGGGAATGCTTGGAAACAATGGCCGCTTGAAGACGAGAGTTAAGAGGGCGGCCGAATTCACGGGCGAGAAGGTGTGGGAGCTTCCCCTTTGGGAGGATTATCAGGAGCAAATCAAAAGCGACATTGCCGACATGAAGAATATGGGAGGACGTTCTGCGGGAACAATCACTGGGGCGGCTTTATTGAGCCGTTTTGTCGACAAAACCCCATGGGTCCACCTCGATATCGCCGGGCCCGTCTTCACCGAAAAAAGCCTCCCCTATATTCCAAAGGGAGCGACTGGGGTTGGGGTCCGCCTTTTGGTCCACCTTCTCCGGGACTGGACCCAATAAAATTGTCCCCCCTATCCCTTGGCTTTCACATACCGCATCCTGAGGTCGTAGAGAATATTCTGAACCAGGGTTTCCTCGTCAGGCGTGAGATTTCCCTTGGTCTTCTCCTGGAGCATCCCCACGATGTCGATCGTCTGCTTGGCCATAGGCAGATT
>WVXP01000007.1:5499-5718 GCA_011773445.1 Pseudomonadota bacterium
CTGAGGGAGAATATGAAATTCGAAAAGTTAATCTCGGGAAGGGGGGTCTCTTCTGCACTGCTGGGTTCCTTTTCTTTTTTTTCACGGGGCTGCTCGGTTTTGGCGGTTTCTGCCCCCTCCTTCTTTGCTTCCTCTTCCTTGGGAGCCTCTGGCTTCCCTTCTGCAAAATGACGTTTGTCCCTTACGGTAAATCCCTTTTCATTCTCTTCCTTTGCCATA
>WVXP01000219.1:0-3083 GCA_011773445.1 Pseudomonadota bacterium
GGGGTAGGGTGAGAGGGAAACGAATCATCGTGGGTATCACAGGTGCTTCGGGTGTCGTATACGGGATACGACTGCTCCAGGTTTTGAAAAAGCTCAATGTAGAGACCCACTTGGTGCTTACAGATGAGAGCCAAATGAACATCCGTATCGAGACGACCTGGGATGTTGAAGATGTGAAAGGATTGGCCAGCAAGGTCCATGACATCAGGGACATGGCAGCTCCGATATCGAGTGGCTCATTCAGAACTGACGGGATGGTCATCGTTCCGTGCAGTATCAAGACCCTGTCTGGCGTGGCCCATTCGTATGGTGAAAACCTTCTCATCAGGGCCGCCGATGTTACCTTGAAGGAGAAGCGCAAGCTGATTCTAGTCGTGAGAGAGACCCCGCTGCACAAGGGTCACCTTGAGCTGATGGTCAAGGTTGCCGAGCTTGGTGGAGTGATTTTACCCCCCATCCCCGCCTTCTACCAGGGACCCCAAACGATCGACGACCTGATTGATCATGCGACGGGTAAGATACTTGACTTCATGGAAATCGATCACTCCCTCTACAAGCGCTGGGAGGGGAGGCCAAATTAGAAAGGATGGCTGACTCGGTTGTGGGTCAATAAGATTCCTTTTCCGATGGGTCTGTCAGGTGGCTTGAAAAACCGATTAGAACCGTGGTGTATGGTTTCTCCGCGGTGAAGAGTCCTTTTTTGCGACTGGAACGAATCAGGAGGAAGAGATGTCGGATAGATCTTTAGTCGAAGCAACCCTAAACTTGCCGTGCTCAGTGGTGATCTTAAGTGCCAGGGCCGATAACAGTCAGGGGGGAATGACGGCTTCTGCGATGTTTGTCTCTCAGNNTTTGTCTCTCAGATGCCGCCTCTGATTGCGGTCAGTTTGTCCAAGACCAGCCGTACCTACGAGATCATTGAAAAGTCTGGGGAGTTTGCGATCAACGTGATCGCAGACAACCAGTTAGATTTGGCGAAGAAATTTGGTGGCGCCCATGGACACGAGCTTGATAAATTCAAGGAATTCGATGTTGCGACTGAACCCGCCAGTAAGATTGGCGGTTCGCTCCTTTCAGGCTGCTTTGCCAACATCGAATGCCGGGTCATAAGTTCTGTTCGGGACTTACAAGGAAACCATGCTGTCTGCATCGGGGAAGTACTGAGTTTCAAAATGAACGAAGGTTTAAGACCCCTCGTCTGGCTAAAGAACCGGTATTTTAGGGTAGGCACTGAGTGTCGCCTTTGAGGCAGGTCCTTTCGTTTCCGTTTTTGCCGAAGAGGCTCTCTATCCCGTCAAAATGTGTTAATATATGCGGTTCTCCAGGTCTCCGGGAGAATCGGCTTTTGCTGGGACAGGTTGTCAGTTTGCCCGGGGTGTTGATGCGAAGAGCCGAGGGACACCAGGAGGATTTCCATGACAAAAAGGTCGTTTAACGTCGCTGTGGTCGGAGCTACCGGCACCGTGGGAAATGAGATGATTAGCGTTTTGGAGCAGAGAAAATTTCCGGTCAAGGAGATCAAGCTGTTGGCATCCGAACGAAGCGCGGGTGAGAGCCTCGAGTTTGATGGAAAGGATGTGAGTGTCGAGGTTCTGAACGAAAACTCTTTCAAAGGTGTTGAGATCGGGCTTTTTTCCGCTGGTGGATCCATCAGCGAAAAGTTCGCTCCCATCGCCGCAAGGGAGGGGTGTGTCGTCATTGACAACACGAGTGCCTTCCGCATGGATCCCCAGGTTCCCCTGGTGGTTCCTGAGGTGAATCCCCATGCCATCGGCCAATATACCAAAAAGAATATTATTGCCAATCCGAATTGTTCGACCATTCAGATGGTGGTGGTTCTGAAGCCCATACATGATGCTGTGAGGATAAAGCGGGTGGTTGTATCAACCTATCAGTCGGTTTCAGGGACCGGGAAGGAGGCCATTCGGGAACTGGAGCAGCAGACCCGGGCGATTTTCACCCAGCAAGAAATCGAAGTGAACGTGTATCCTCACCAGATTGCATTCAACTGCCTTCCCCATATCGACGTGTTCCTCGAAAACGGCTACACCAAAGAAGAGATGAAGATGGTTAACGAGACCAGGAAGATCATGGAGGATGACTCGATCCAGATTTCGGCCACAACCGTCCGAGTGCCCGTTTTTTTTGGTCATTCAGAATCTGTGAATATTGAGACGGAAAAAAAGGTCACGCCTCAGGAGGTTCGAGATCTCCTAGCAGAAGCCCCAGGGGTCGTGGTTGAGGACGATCCCTCTCTGTTGAAGTACCCGCTGGCCATCTATGCTGCTGGGCGGGATGAAACCTTTGTAGGAAGAATCCGGGAGGACCCATCCATAGAGACCGGCATCGACATGTGGATCGTCTCGGATAACATTCGCAAGGGCGCTGCCCTCAATGCCGTTCAGATTGCCGAGATTCTCATCGACCAGTTCCTGTGAAATGAGCAAGCGTTGTTTTTGCCTCTTTCAGGATCACTGGGTGATGCAAAAACCGCCTGGCCTTTGACGTTCAACATCTCTTGAATAAGTATCATTCGCTGTGAAATGGGCCTCTTCTTTTTGGGAAGGGGTTTTATTTTAGAAATACAGGTTACAGGGATCGGGGACCAGGGGTCGGTAAACCCGATGGGGATCCTTTGACCCCTGATCCCTGGGGACTGAAGTGATGGAAGGAATCGGGAAGCGAGAATACCGTAACCTCATCAGCGCAAAGGATCTCGTGACCTTTCGAGTCACGGTTCAGGAGACTGATCTCTTTGTTATGGCCGAAAGGACTCTCGAGAGAGAGACGAGAGACGCTGTGGTTCGACATCGTCACTCCATTGAGGCCTACATCGCCTCACACCCCCAGTTTCGAGAATCCCTCGTTCCTCTTGAAGACGATCCTACGGCTCCTAAAATCGTCCGCGAAATGCTTCAGTCAAGCCGGAAGTGCGGGGTAGGTCCGATGGCCAGCGTTGCAGGTGCGCTCTCGCAATTTGTAGGGGAAGCCCTCCTGAACTATTCGAAAGAGGTCATTATTGAGAACGGGGGAGATATCTATCTGAACTCGTCCAAAAAACGCCGGGTGGCGATTTTCGCTGG
>WVXP01000219.1:3132-8221 GCA_011773445.1 Pseudomonadota bacterium
TGTCAAATCCGAGAAGGATATTGAAAAGGGGTTGAATTTGGCTCAAAATATAGAAAATGTCACGGGAGCGGTTATCATCGTGGGGGACGTATTCGGAGTTTGCGGGGATATTGAACTTGTCAGGATTTAGCCTGTGGGGGAAAAGAGAGAAGGATCGGTTGAGGGAGATCGTTTTGAGATTCCCGGAACGAGACCGGATTTGTGACGGCGAGTTTTGTCTCGTTCCAGAGAGGATCGTAAAGACCCGGTTATGAATGGCAGGCGCGTTGCGATCACAACTCTTGGCTGCAAGGCAAACCAATTTGATTCAGAAGTCATGCGGGAAGAGCTGACACGATTGGGCTTTGACGAGGTTCCCTTTGACGAGAAAGCGGATGTTTACATCATCAATACCTGTACCGTTACAGGAAAGTCAGACTACCAGTCCCGCCAACTCATCCGCCGCGCTCATCGCCTGAACCCAAATGCCGTGATCATTGCTACAGGATGCTATGCCGAGGTGTTCCCCCAAGAGGTGAGCGAGCTGGATGGTGTCTCAGGAGTGCTGGGGAACCAGGCCAAGCGGGAAGTTGGACCCTTCGTCTCCTCGTTGATGATGCACAGAAAACCCCTCGTTCGAGTCACGCCCGTTGTGAATGGTCCACTGGAGGAGTCAGACATTGAAGGTTTTTCTCGCCATTGCCGGGCCTTTCTCAAAATTCAGGATGGGTGTGATGGCGCTTGCAGTTACTGCATTGTTCCTCGAGCACGGGGGAGAAGCCGAAGTCTACCGCCAGAAAAGGCCATGGAGGCCCTTTCGCGATTGAAAGCAGGAGGGTACGACGAAATCGTCCTTACAGGGATCCATCTGGGAGGTTATGGTTTGGATCTCACGCCTTCCACCTCTTTGGCCCGATTTGTCCAATTGCTCGAGTCCGCCCCTGACATTCCACCACGGATCCGCTTGAGTTCTCTCGAGCCCACTGATCTCACAGAGGAACTTCTTGAGGCCGTGGAAAGATCAAAAGTGATCTGCCCCCACCTTCATATTCCCCTTCAAAGCGGGGATAATGAGATTCTAGTTCGCATGAATCGGGGCTATAAAAGGGATCGCTTCCAGGCATTGATTTTTGATATTGCTGAGAGAATCCCCCATATCTGCATCGGTCTCGATGTCATGGGAGGATTTCCAGGAGAGGGAGAAAATCAATTTCGAAATACCGTTGAGCTCATCGAGGAACTTCCCGTGGCTTATCTCCACGTCTTTCGCTTTTCACCCCGGCGCGGTACTGCTGCCTTCGATCTCCCCCAAAAAGTGAAAAGTGATGAGATCCGGAGACGGTGTGCAATCCTCAGGGAACTGGGCCAGAAGAAGCGAGAGACCTTCTATGGACGCTTTCTCCATCAGAGGCTGGGAGTCCTTGAGGAGAAGACAACGGTAGACGAAGCCGGCTGGCGCAGGGGGATATCTCGGAACTACATCCCTGTCTGGGTCGAACCAAAGGAAACACCCTCCGATCACGAAATCGATGTTGAGATTACCGAAGTGAGGGGCCAGAAGGTTTGGGGGAGAAGAGTTTGATTGAGGGTAGCAGGGCATAAGGACAAAAGGTGAGGGTGGAGGGTGCGAGACCTAAGGCGGAAGGATGAAGGCGCAGGGCGCAAGGCGAGAGGAGCAAGGGGCGACGAGCAAGGGAAAAGGAAAAGGTAACAGGGACAGTGGAACCAGGGGCTTTCAGCTTGGACCCTGAGCCTTTGGCCTTTAACCTTGAGCCTTTTTTGTTGGCCTTGACCTCACGAGTAGTTATAGTAGAGTGATTCTATGGACTCTTCAGGCAAAGAGACATCGAAATGGACGGAAGACGTTGAGGGTCTTCTCAATTATCGATTCCAGAATATCGACATTCTGGTCAAGGCACTTACCCACAGGTCCTATGCCCACGAGACCTTTCCAAGCAAGATCGTCCATAATGAAAGGCTCGAATTTTTGGGCGACGCTGTGTTAGACCTTGTCATGACCCAGTTGGTCATGGAGCAATTCCCAGATCATTCGGTGGGCGAACTGACGAGAATCAGAGCATCCATCGTCAACGACAAAGCCCTGGCAGAGTTGTCGAGACGTCTCGGACTGGGTCCTTTCATTCTTCTGGGGAAAGGAGAGAATCAGACTGGAGGGAGAGAAAAGGCTTCTATTCTTGCGGACTGCTATGAGGCTGTAGTGGGCGCCGTTTACCTCGATGGCGGTTACGCCGGGGCGTTCAAAATGTTGGCGTCTCATTTTTCCCAGGTCCTGGCTAGGCTGGCGCGGAAGATTCCTGCACAGAATTTCAAAAACCTCCTTCAGGAGGAAAGCCAAACCAGGCACCAGACAGTTCCTCGATACTCTCTGGTGAGAGAATCAGGGCCGGATCATAAAAAGGAATTTCGTGTCAGTGTCTCTGTCCAGGGGGTGATTATGGGCCATGGGCGAGGTAGAACCAAGAAAGAAGCGGAGCAGAGGGCTGCAGAAGAGGCGTTCGCGAAATTGATGAAGAATAGGAAATGAAAAAATCCCGGTTTGGAAAACGACTGATCATTCCCATCTTTATTCCCCATCAGGGATGTCCGCACCGGTGTGTGTTCTGTAATCAGAAGATGGTGACCGACCAAGGGTGGGAAACCCCTTCATTGGATGAGATCCAGAATAGAATTGTCTCATTCCTCCGGACTTCCAAAGGTCGGCACGAGAGGCGAGAGGCGGCCTTTTATGGGGGGAGTTTCACCGCTCTACCCCGCGCTGCTCAAATGATTTTTCTCGGCGGGGTCAAACCATTCATTGAAGATGGCCGCATTGATGCGATTCGTGTATCGACGAGGCCTGATGCCTTAGACCGGGACCGACTGGATCTTTTGCGGAACTTCAGCGTAGAGACGGTGGAAGTCGGGGCACAATCCATGGTGGATGAGGTCCTACGGGAATCCGAGCGAGGCCACACGAGTCGAGACGTCGTTGAGAGTGTTTCGCTGGCCAGATCGATGGGATTCGAAGTGGGCGTTCAGATGATGCTCGGTTTGCCCGGCGAGGATATGAGCCTCTTTCTCACGAGCGCCCGTCGAGTCATTGATCTGGCTCCAGATTTTGTTCGGATCTATCCACTTCTGGTCTTGAGGGGGTCGCCCCTGGAGAGGCTTTACAAAAAAGGGCTGTACATGCCCATATCGCTGATGGAGGCAGTCGAGTGGGCAAAGGCGGCCCTCAGATTACTCGAAGGAGCCAACATCCGTGTCATTCGGATGGGGCTCCAGGCGACGCCCAGGTTAGAGACGTCCCGAACCATCCTCGGAGGCCCTTACCACCCTGCGTTCCGGTCTCTTGTGGAATCGTCCATCTTCTATGATGTGGCGAGGAGCCTGCTCGAACATTCTAAAACCGAGAAGGGAGGTAAGGTGCGATTCCGGATCGCCCCTCGTGATCTCTCAAATCTCAAGGGCGAGAGGCAAAAAAACGTCGCAGACCTGAAGAGCATCTTCGGGCTGGAATCAATCGAGATCGTTCAGGATCCGGGGATTCCACTCGGAAGACTCGTCCTAGAGAATTCCCGAGGATCTTTTGCGATTTCCCGAGATCTGGCGGAGGGGCATCGGTTTGCGTGAAGACCGAGTGTTTGGTAGAGGATGACGACGAAAAGACTTGGAATCACCCTGCTATTGGCCTTGAGCCTGTGGATCCTATCCTGTGCGGGCCCCACAAGACCCCCAAAGAAAGCACCTGAACTCAAAGGGCCAGTCTATGTGCAGCATGGAATTGCCTCGTGGTACGGGGGGAAGTTCCATGGAAAACGGACGGCTAGCGGGGAGATTTATAACATGCACGACCTGACAGCGGCTCACAAAAGGTTACCTCTTGGAACTTACGCCATGGTAACCAATCTGCAGAACCAGCGTTCAGTATTGGTCAAAATCAACGATCGGGGGCCATTTGTCAAAGGGAGGATCGTCGATCTTTCCTATGCGGCCGCGCGTGTCATTGACATCGTCGATGAGGGGACGGCAGAGGTCAAGTTGGTGGCCTTTGGCCTCAAGGAGGCACCCCGCTGGGAAGCTCCAGTTTACGCCGTCCAGGTCGGTTCCTTCAGCCATAAAGAAAATGCGGAGCGCCTCTTGGAGCAGTTGCAGGAGATCTTCGAAGAGGCCTATATGACGGTTCTGGAGACAAGCGATGGAAATTACTACCGAGTCAGGGTCGGCCGATATGACCGCAGGGAGAAGGCATACCGTGTGGCGGAACGACTCGTATCCCTTGGCTATTCAGTTTTGATAACCTCACGATAACACACGTCTTTTGAAGTGTGAGGAAAGAAGCTATGAACATTATCATCATTGGTGCTGGCGAGGTCGGATACAATCTGGCCAAGAAGCTCTCGAAGGAAGGCCATGATGTGGTGGTCATCGATCACGATCCTGAAAAGGTACGGCAGATCGATGAAAGCCTCGATGTGAAAGCAGTTCTCGGCCAGGGCAGCAGCCCAGCGATTTTGAACCAGGCAGGGATGGAAGAGGCGGAAATGGTGATCGCCGTCACGGACAGCGACGAGATCAACATGGTCGCCTGTCTCATTGCGGGAACACAATCGAAGATCCCCAAGCGGATCGCTCGGATCCGTAATCTCGAATATACGCGCGAAACTCGGATTTTTGATGAGCAGCATCTCGATATCGATCTCTGCATCAATCCCGAGCTGGAAACAGCTAAAACGATTGTGAGACTGATTGAACACCCAGGTTCGGCTGACTTTGCTGAATTCGCAGAGGGCAGAGTGGAGCTCATCGGTGTCAAGATCGATGAAGACAGTTATGTGATGGGGAAGAAACTCAGAGAACTGCAAGAGGCCCGGGCCCAATTCCCAGATCTTAAGGTCTTGATTGTGGCCATTTCTCGGGATGATAGGATCATCATTCCCAATGGAAATGAGACAGTATACATGGGAGATCTCCTCTATGCGGTGGTGGATCGACAGTCGGTGAAGGATGTCATGGCCTATCTCAGAAAAGAGGAGGAGCCAGTCAAGCGGATTCTCATCGCGAGTGGGAGTGCAATCGGGTTTGAAGTGGCTCGGCAGTTTCAGGACAA
>WVXP01000219.1:8276-21009 GCA_011773445.1 Pseudomonadota bacterium
AGGGTATTGGGGAAACCGATTTTTTCATATCTGTTTCGGACGATGAGGATGCTAACATCCTGTCCTCCCTCCTTGCTAAACGGCTCGGTGCTAAGAAGACGATTACCCTGGTCAGACATCTCCACTATCTGTCGGTTCTGCCCACCATCGGTATTGATGCCGTCGTGAGCCCTCGCCTGTCAGCGATTGGGAGAATTATGCACTACATCCGTAAGGGAAAAGTCCTTTCCGTGGCGACTCTCAGAGAAGAGGACGCTGAGGTCATTGAGACCGTGGCTCTTGAGACATCGGATATTGTAAACCGGCCGATCAGGGAGCTGAAGTTTCCTAAGGGAGCCCTGATCGGGGCTGTGGTCAGAAATGGAGATGTCATCATACCTGGAGGAGACGATGTCATTCTCCCAGAGGATAGGGTCGTCATCTTTGCCCTCCAGTCGTCCATTCCAAAAGTCGAGAAGGCGTTGATGGTCAAACTGGAGTATTTCTGATGCGGTTTGGCGTAGTCCTTCGGATCCTCGGGGCACTGATCTTCTTCCTCGGTCTCACAATGCTTTTCCCCCTCCTTTTTTCCCTGTACTACCGAGATGGAGATCACCAGGCAATCCTCGTTTCAGCCGCGATTACGAGCGGGATAGGCGCTTCTCTTTTCCTTCTCTATCTGAGAAGGGTAGAAGAGATTTCTCACAGAGAGGGATTTGCCATTGTGGCCCTTGGGTGGGTTTCTGCCGCTCTTTTTGGCTCTCTGCCATATCTGCTTTCCGGAGTTTTGCCGAGTTTTGTCGAGGCCTATTTCGAATCCATGTCGGGTTTCACGACCACGGGCGCNNGGTCCCTCGGGGTATCCTTTTCTGGCGGAGTCTGACACATTGGTTGGGCGGGATGGGCATCATTGTCCTCTCCATTGCAATTCTTCCTCTTCTGGGCGTTGGGGGCATGCAGCTCTTCAGGGCCGAGGTCCCGGGACCGGTGGCTGACAAATTGAAGCCGAGGATCGCTGAAACCGCCAAAATTCTCTGGCAAGTCTATATGCTCATATCGGGGGCTGAGACCCTCTTGTTGATGTTTGGAGGGATGAATCTTTTTGAGGCCCTGTGCCATACCTTTGGAACCATGGCAACAGGAGGTTTTTCAACAAAAAACGTCAGCATCGGATCCTACAACAAGGTTTATTTTGATGGCGTTATCACGATTTTCATGATTCTGGCAGGAACGAATTTCGCGCTTCATTACCAGGCTCTTACGGGAAATCTCCGGACCTTTTACCGAAACAGCGAGTTTCGTTTTTATGGAATAACCTTGGTGGGAGCCATGCTTCTTGTCACTCTTGTTCTGCGGTTTCAAACCTATGAAACCTTGGGAACGGCCTTCCGTTACGCGTCTTTTCAGGTGGGTTCGATCATGACGACCACCGGATATACGACAGCGGACTTTGAGAAATGGCCTTCCTTTGTCCAGTATGTCTTGGTACTTCTCATGTTTATTGGGGGTTCGGCCGGCTCGACAGGTGGGGGGATGAAGTGCATGAGGATCCTTCTCCTCTTGAAACAGGGATACAGAGAGTTATTTCGGCTTATCCATCCGCACGGTGTCATACCGATTCGCCTCGGGGGTAAGATCGTTTCGGAAGAGGTCATGCAGTCCGTATGGGGCTTTTTCTTTCTTTTCATTCTGGTTTTTGTCCTGGCCTCGGTTTTTATGGCTTTTTTGGGCCTTGATATCATTTCGGCTTTTGTCTCTGTCGCAGCCACAATAAACAACATCGGCCCTGGGCTCGGCGTGGTGGGGCCTATGGACAACTATCGCTCAATCCCTTTTCTCGGGAAGTGGATCCTCACGTTCTGCATGCTCATCGGGCGACTTGAGTTATACACGGTGATCATCTTGGTTGTGCCAGAATTCTGGAAGAGGTGAGAGGAAAAAACAGTGTTCCCCTCTCACTCAGCAGACGTGGAGACCGGATTTGGAGTTTAGTCAGTTTTCTGGACGGTCGTGTCCCTGAGGGACGTTTGCGGTGGAAGGGTCTCAGCATTCCCCGGGCCGTTCCCAAATCCCATTTCTCGGCTTTTGTCTGATGAAAGTGGAAAAGGAGCGCTCTTCGCTGCTCAAAAGCTTTTCTGGGTCCTGTCAGTTGTCGGTGGTCAGTGGTCTATTGGAACGATCATTTCGTGCCATTCGATTGGAGATCAAACTCCCTGGGCCCGTTACTTAAATAGCCGTGGATGCCCAAATCTTAGTCTTTAAACAACGAACCACGGACGACGGACCACGAGCACCGACTTTTGGTTCAGAGCTTCCTTTCCCACTTTCTGGTGAAATACTCTGGAAATGACTTCGACATAAGTGGTCTACAGGGATTTGGGCAACAACGACCGGTCTTGTTGATCAAGTGGATGAGGTCCTGGTAGAATTTGGCAGAAACCTTGCTAGCGTGAATTTGTGTGATCGTGCACCACATGTGTCTAGAATGAGAGGTTTGATAGGGTGAGAGAGAGATAAATGCGCCGGATTCTGACATGGGTTCCGATACTATTTATCCTTTTCCTCGTTCAATCCTATTTTTGGGTGCCCACCTATGAGGAGCAGACCCGGGGCAATCCAGAACGGCTTACTGAGTACATTGAGGCATCTATCGGTGATGCGCAGATCCTGAATCCGATCCTCTCAGCTGACAGCGCGAGTTCCACGATTGAATCCCGAGTTTTTGAGGGCCTCATTGATCGAGATGAAGACCTCAAGTTCAGGGGCCGTCTGGCTACCCATTGGGAAATCTTTGAGGAGGCCTATTTCTACGTCAATGATGAGGCCTGGATTCCGAATTTTGGAAAGGCGGATTCAAAAGCGATAATCCAACTCCTGAGAGATGCCATTCAAGGGCGAGAAAGCAGAGACGGCCCTGTTTCGCAATCATTAGCGAACATTGAAGATATTGAGGCCCTTCCCGCCCGATCTTTTGAAGTCTCCAAGGAAGAGAGAGGCACCGGCGGTGCGACGGTTTCCTTAACGGTGCGGGTGACTGCCCCTCCCAGGATACGCCTTCACCTGAGAGAGGTGGACCAGGAACTCTTCGATCACCTCTCAACCGTTTTGGGAAAAGAGTATTTCTCATCCTTTGATGGGAAAAGATTCATTGAGGTCTCTCCGGAGGCTCTCTCCTCGAAAAAGGCGAAATACGCAAGGGAGTTCTTGCCGGCTACGGAACATAACCCGGTCATCGTGTTCCATCTGAGGCCAAACGTCAAATTCCACGACGGCCATGTTTTCGATGCGGAAGATGTCAGGTTTACATACGAAGCCATCATGAACCCCAAAAACCTCTCTCCTCGAATTTCAGACTACGAACCTGTCAAGGCCGTGGAGATTCTCGATCCGCTAACGATTCGCATCGTTTACAAGCGACTCTATTCGCCAGCTCTTGGCACTTGGGCCATGGGGATTCTTCCCGCTCATCTTCTCAACGCTGAGGTTCTGCGCGAGGAGGGTGAGCGGCGCGGCATGGATCCAGAGAAATTCTCTCTCCGCCAGAGTCAGTTCAGCCGGCGCCCGATCGGATGCGGCCCTTTCCGGTTCAGGGAGTGGAAGACTGACCAGTACATCTTACTCGATCGGTTTGAGGACTACTGGGAAGGACCACCGAATTATGAGCGCTACACCTTCCGAATTGTGCCTGACCTCCTGACCCAGGAGATGGAGTTCTACGCGGGGACCGTTGACAGTTACGGGGTCCAGCCGCATCAGGTCGAACGGCTGGGAAGGGATCCGAACTATCAGAATTTCACCGGCCTCGCCTTCGGATACACCTATATCGCTTACAATATGCGCCGTGAACCCTTCACGGACCGCCGGGTGAGGCAGGCCCTGGGAATGGCCATTGATGTAGACAAAATCATCAGGTATGTGCTTTACAACCAGGGAGAGAGAATTACGGGGCCCTTTGTCAAACAAACTGACTTTTACAACCATGCGATTGAAACCCTCCCGTACGATCCAGAAGGGGCCCTCGAGCTTCTGGCCGAGGCGGGATGGAAGAAGGGGCCTGATGGTTGGCTTGAGAAAGACGGCGAACGACTCCGATTTACCCTGATCACCAACCAGGGCAATAACATTCGACAGGCCATTCTTTCCATCGCCCAGGATTCGTGGAGGAAAATCGGCATTGATGTGCGAACGGACGTTCTGGAATGGGCGGTTTTCATCCAGGAGCGAGTCAATAAATTCGATTTTGATGCGCTCATACTGGGGTGGGCGATGGGGATCGAGCCTGACCTCTATCAGATCTGGCATTCGAGTCAGACCAGGCCCAATCAACTCAACTTTGTGGCCTTTCAGGATCAGGAAGCAGATGATCTCATCATCAAGATCCGCCAGGAATACAACCACGAGCGGCAGGTTCGATACGCCCACCGTTTGCATGAGATCATCGCCAAGGAGCAGCCTTACACATTTCTATATGTCAGCAAGTGGACTGCCATCCTAGACAGGCGCATCGTCATTAAGGAGGTCGATTCCGAGGGCGAGGTCAGCTACAGTCGAATCAAACCCACGAAAACCGGAAATTACGGGTTTCATTTCAACAAATGGATCAAACTCCCCGAAATCCCCAGATTCGAGATGGAGGGATGACGGATGCTTGCCTTTATCGGAAGAAGCGCTATTCGAAAACTCATCACGCTCTTCTTTGTGTCTGTGATCTCATTTCTCATCATTCACCTGGCCCCTGGAGAGCCGAGCCAGATTGACCCCCTAAACCCAAAATTCACGCAAGAGGTTCTGGAGCGGTTTCGCAAAGAGTTTCATCTGGATAGGCCCCTCTACATGCAGTATCTCTATTTCTACCGGGACCTCTTAACCGGAAAGAGCCTTTCTTGGAAAGATAACCGTCCCGTTTTGGAAAAGATCTTTGAGCGGTTCCTCAACAGCCTGCCACTTTTTATCCTCGGAACGCTGATCACCTGGACACTTTCATTTCCTGTTGGGATTCCCGCAGCGATCAGGCGCGGTAGTCTCTATGACCGGAGTACGACTTTCCTGGCCTATCTACTCATTTCAATTCCAGGATTCTTTTTTGCGTACATGCTGATCATCTTTGTGGTCACTCGGTTCCACGTACCGGTTATCGGTATGGAAACCTTTGGTATTTCCTCAAAGGGTTGGCATTTTTTGATGGACCGGTTGTGGCATCTCCTCATACCCTCGGTTCTCGGCGCCGCAGGGGGGATTGCCGTTCTTTCCCGCTATGTGCGGAACCAGATGCTCGAGGTTGAGAGTCAGGACTATGTTCGAACAGCGAAAGCCAAGGGATTACCGGCAGACGAGGTTCACTACAAGCATGCACTGAGAAACGCCTTGTTGCCTTTTGTGACGATGTTTGGCCTTGTCCTTCCGGGTCTCATAGGGGGATCTGTGATTATCGAGTCGATCTTCTCCTGGCCGGGGATGGGCCGGATGGCCTATGAGGCCATTCTGGCCCGGGACTACCCGGTGATCCTTACCGTCAACTTCATCTCTGCCATATTGGTGTTGATCGGGACGTTCATTTCGGATCTTCTTTATATGGTCGTCGATCCGAGGATTCGGTTATGACAAGTATCGAAAACATGAAGACCTCGACGGTGCCTGAGGGAGGAGCCTTAGAAGCACCAAGAAGGACATTATTTCAAGAGAACTGGAACCAGTTCAAGAGGAACCGGCTGGCCATGAGCGGGCTGGTGATTTTTGTGATCTTTTTTATCATCGCGGCGGCCGGTCTTCTCCTAACAAGCGGGACGGACCCCATCTTTGATCCCGCCTTGGTAAGGCTTCAGGAGAAACTCCGTCCTCCTCTTTCCGCGCCGAACTTCGAGACCCTCAAACCCGAGGAGGTCCCAAGGTTTGGAATCTACCTTTTTGGAACCGATGACCTCGGGCGAGACGTCTTTTCTCGGATGCTTCAAGGGGCATGGGTTTCTCTGACCGTCGGCTTTGTTGCTGTGGGAATTGCTGTGGTCATCGGCGTCATGCTCGGAGGGATTGCTGGATACTACGGCAACAAGAGGATTCTCAACCTCATTTCGGTAGACGGTCTCATCGTTGGATTAATCGACATCATGCTCTGTTTCCCGAGTTTTTTTCTGATTCTGACCGTGGTGGCCCTGCTCCCCGCCAGCATTTATAACATTATGATCGTTATTGGCCTGACAAGCTGGATGGGAGCGGCGCGGTTTGTGAGGGCGGAATTTTTGTCCCTGAGAGAACAGGACTTCGTCACAGCGGCAAGGGCCCTCGGGTTGTCGGATTTGTGGATTATATTCAGACACATGGTTCCCAACGCCATGGCCCCGGTTCTGGTATCGGCAACGATCGGGATTGCCGGAGCGATACTGACAGAGGCGGCTTTGAGTTTTCTGGGGTTTGGTGTTCCCCCGCCTCATGCGACATGGGGAAATATACTCTCGAACGGAAAGGACTTTCTTTTTGACGCACCCTGGCTGACCTTTATTCCGGGTTTTGCCGTCCTGATTGTGGTGCTCGCTTTCAATCTCTTTGGCGAGGGATTGCGGGATGTTCTCAATCCCAAACTGAGAGAAAGGCACTAGACAAAAGTCATGTCCGTTGCTCGTTGTCCGTAGTCCTTTGATCGAATGACCGAGTTAGTCGTCACTGAAAATATGGCCGTGGAGCGAACATTACGAAGTTTTTGGGGGACCCGTCTTGGCGACCGGAGTACCCCCGAAGGGGCGAGCTCCTACTGTCTGATCCGCCGAAGGCGGAGAGTTTAGGAGGTCGAACGCAGGGAGCCCTAGAACGGGTCAGAAACTTCGTTCAAGGAGCGGAATGGGCATCTTTCAGTGGCAACGAGTTCGCGTATTTGACGGCCTCACGGGAGGAGAGCTAATAGATTGCACAGGCGATCTCTCCAGTTCAACGGTTTTCCGCGACTGACGGCTGATAACCGACGACTGACACACGAAACAGAGCCCCTAACGGGCGAAGGGCGGCCTTTTGAGAGATCTCCGGATCTAGGCGTGAGGGACTGAATGAAGGCAGTGTCATCGAAGAGTGATCTGCTTCTTTCTGTTGAGGATCTTAGGGTCTTCTTCCACGGTGATGGAGTCGTCTCAAGGGCTGTAGACGGGATCAGTTACGAGATCGGAAAAGGCGAGACGGTTTGCCTCGTGGGAGAGTCCGGCTGTGGGAAAACCGTTTCTGCCCTGGCGATCCTGGGACTCATCCCGCAACCTCCAGGCGAAATTAATGGGGGAAAGATCCTCTTCAAGGGGAGAAACCTCCTCGATCTCGATGAAGAAGCCCTTCAAAAGATTCGAGGCAGAGAAATCTCGATGATTTTTCAAGAGCCCATGACATCGCTTAACCCCGTCTTTACCGTGGGCGATCAGATCGAAGAGGTGATCACGACCCACGAGGCCGTAAATCGCCTAGAGGCAAAGCAGCGAGTCATCGAACTTCTGACCGATGTGGGGATTCCTTCGCCAGAAGAACGGATCAGGGACTATCCTCATAACCTGAGCGGTGGGCAGCGTCAACGCGTCATGATCGCAATGGCTCTGGCATGTAGACCTGAAGTTGTCATTGCCGATGAACCAACCACGGCACTGGATGTGACGGTCCAGGCCCAAATACTCCAACTCTTCAAAGAACTCCAGAATCGAAAGAAGATGGCCGTTCTGCATATTACCCATAACTTGGGAGTGGTTGCCGAAGTCGCGGACAGAATCTACATCATGTACGCCGGTGTCATGGCAGAGTTGGGCGATGGAGAGCAGATCTTTCGTGACCCCTCTCACCCATATACCATGGGACTCCTTGCTGCCCTGCCGAGCCGGTCACGAAAAGGTCAGTCCCTCTACTCCATCCCCGGAGCCGTTCCCGACCCTGCCCATAAGCCTCCAGGATGTCCCTTCCATCCTCGTTGCCCTTATGTTGAGGCGAGCTGTCGGCGGGAGTTTCCAGAAATGTGTGATTTTGGAGATGGGCATTTTGCCCGATGTCCGATTATCCACAGGCAGAGGACAGGAAATTGACAAAAGGGAACCTTGGCGTCAATTCCACCTTGCTTTCGGCAAAGGGTCTGAAAAAGCACTTTCCAGTCCGGAGAGGTCTTCTCCAGAAGACCATTGGCTGGGTCAAAGCGGTTGATGGGGTGGATCTGGATATACTGGAAGGAAAGACTCTTGGACTTGTAGGCGAGAGTGGCTGCGGGAAAACCACGGTCGGAAGACTGATCCTCAAGCTTCTTGAGCCCGATGCGGGAAATATCACGTTTCGTGATCAGGACATTACCTCCTTTTCACCAGAAGTGATGAAACCTCTGCGTCGGGAGATGCAGATCATTTTCCAGGATCCTTTTGGCTCACTCAACCCCAGGATGACGGTGGGCCAGTCCATCGAGGACGGGCTCAGAACCCTGGCGAACGGAAACCGGGCATGGAGGAGAGAACGGGTCAGGGAGCTTCTTGTGATGGTTGGCATGCCGGCGGATGTCGATGATCGTTACCCCCACGAGTTCAGCGGTGGCCAGCGACAGCGAATCGGGATTGCCAGGGCCCTGAGCGTTGAACCCTCCTTGATCATCTGTGATGAGCCTGTTTCAGCCCTCGACGTTTCCATCCAAGCCCAGATCATCAACCTCCTGAACAGCCTCCAGGAGAAACTGGGGCTTAGCTACCTTTTCATCGCTCACGATCTCAATGTGGTCGAGTATATTAGCCACATCCTGGCGGTCATGTACCTCGGGCATATCATGGAGTATGGGCCTGCTGAGTTGATCTATGATCAGCCCCTNNAGTAAAGCGAGATTGGCAACCCCTGGAGGGAGACGTCCCGAGCCCTTTTGAACCTCCCCCCGGGTGTAAGTTTCAAGGTCGCTGTCCCCTCGTGGAAGATCGTTGCCGAAGAGAGGAGATTCAATTCTATGCCGTCGAGAATGGCCGACGAGTCCGGTGTTGGAAAGTTCTTGAGAAATAGGAATCCTCCCTTCCTACTCCCATCGAGATAACCCTCAATAGCGAAAGGCCCTCATCCTCTGAGGCAACAGGAATGAGGACTCATATAGAAGTCTCCTGACCTGAAAATTCTGTGAGAGATCTGGAAAGGCTTTGGAGGCGGCTGTGCCTAAAAAGGCCTCGAGATTATCATCCTTTTGGTCGATCATTTGCATAATCGGGTCAGATGGGAGACGAGGGTACGACGTCGTTTCGGATTCAGAGTCTCCGGAGGGCAGGAGAGTGGTAACCAGGACAATAGGCCAAGTCCCGTCCTAGCAAGCCGTTTCCGGTTATCGGTTTAGACATTGAGCCGTTCCAAGGTCTCAAAATAAGCCTCCAGCCTTGTTTTCACCTGAACTTCAGAATAGAACCTGGGGTCTCCCATGTCACTCTCGAAAAGGAGGACAGGAATTCCTGTCCTTTGGGTGAGGATTTCACGCAATTCATGTTCACCAAAAGTCACAGCTTTACAGCTTCGGTTGAGAAACATGATGTTACCGTTGAGGTCGTACCGCTGGAAAAGGTCCAGAGCCCGCTCGGCCCGTTCTTCCAACTCGACGTTGGAAAAAACAGAGGTGTAGTTCTCTGCCAGAGTCCGAATCGGGTCGGATACGTCGAAATCATAGCTCCAGGAATGAACATAGAGCGAGGTGAGAATAACTGCCCCATAGGAGGCCAAGAGATTTGCGTGCTCTCTGAATTTAAACCAGACGGGAAGATTCTCCCAGTAAAGACGAAACCGTTCATTCGGGATGACTCCAATCCCTTGTGCTACCTTTTCTCGTCTAATTTCATCCACAAGACCCTGATAGTATTGGACAGCTTGAGGGGTCCCACGGAGGTAGACGATGATAGCCATGTGGATAAGGGCATCGAAGATGTTGACAGGCGAAGGTTTGTGAGCCGCCAAATCGAGGAACTCCTTGTAGAGCCGACAGGCGTCTCGGGAGTAAATGAGAACCTCCCGGAGGCGGTCGTAGTCAAATTTCTTGCCCGTCAGATTTTCCAGTGCGGTGATCAGTTCATATATCTCGGCCTCGACGTATCGAATGATGTTACGCCTTGCCTTTTTATTTCGAATGTACTGAGGCGTATCGAAAACAAAGAGTGGTGCACCGTATCTTCTCGAGAGGACTTCAAACCATTTGGTCAGTGTAAAGCACTGAGCGTTGCAAGCAAGGAGAAAATCGGGATCGGGAAGTCCGCCGATGGGGCTCTCACCCAGTTCTCGGTAGCCGAGGTCGCTTCGCGCATAGGCGCACAGATGCGTCGTGTATCCCTTTTTCTCTATGGCCGTAGAGAGCCTGGTGGTCATTCGCTTGGTAATACACATGACCGAATGGTTTTCAGGATAAATGGGAATCACGTCGTGGGCCACGAATAGTTCTACGGGCGACACGGCGGTGGTGTACGCAACAAATCGGTCCTCGTTGTGGGCTCTTGCAGCATCTCCGTAGTAGTCCTGTGTTAGTTTTTTCATCAATTCCTTCACACGGGGTTTTCCGGGTGTGGACTCGTTCATGTTTATTCTCCCCGAATCGACTCGGCAAAGGCTTGCACGCGGGTTTTCACTTGGGCCAGGTGGGTGGTCTGATACTCCGTATCCAAAACATACATGGGGATGCCTTCCTCTCCCATCCCCTGCTTGAGGTCAGGCAGGTCATAATCCTGAGATTCAAAAAACTTCAGATGGAGGTACAAAATGCCATCGGCCCCGTAGCGACGAACCAGATCGACAAGATTTTCCTGGATCCGATTTCCCCGGTTATGGATTGGAGAAAACGGGCCTTTCTTAAAATGCCTTTCCACCAGGGCCGCGACAGGATCTCCATCGGTGGACACGTCGTTTGCAATGTGGCGGGTCCCCGTGCAGAGATCGTCTCCAACCACGTTGATCTTCAATTCATCCAGGATGGTCATGACGGCCGGAGGCTCCCAGACGATTCCCGCCACCACGAACCGCAAACCTTTATTCGCTCCCGAAGGCGCTTTCTTCTCTAGTTGCGGGAGTAAGTGTCGAAGCTCTCGCGTGTGCGTCTCTTCGGGGAGAAACATGGAAGACTTGATCAATTCAAAGAAAGCTCGGTTTCCAATGATGTCGCCGTCCTGGCGCTTCAAATCATAAATCTTTCTGAGTAGCCTGCGATTATCATTATACAAAACGATGCTCTTGTGCAGCTCATCATTGGATATTTTTCGGTCCGTGAACTTTTCCAGACTCGCCTTGAGTCGATTCGTTTCATCGAGGAGCCACTGCCTCGCACTGGGACGGTCCACCTGGCGGGGAATCAGATAGCACTCAAAAAAAGACGTGGGTATTTTCCTTCGCCATATATCCGAGAGATGCTGCGTTGTGTCATCGACCTGGGGAAGGACAAAGCCATCGAACAGATCGGTCTCGTAAGTTAGCACCAGTTCCAGATCGCTCCGGGACAGGGAGCAGGCGTTATCTGGAAGGAGGGCGCTCGCTCTCCGGATGGGCCGGTTTGTTCCGAGGATGGTAAAGGGAAGAAGGCCTGCCGCATGAATGAGCTCCTCCGGCACGTCGGCTAAGGTGCTGCCGATGATCTTTTGCCCCGATGCCGCTCTCTGCCTCCTTGCCATCTCATACGGGTTGTTCGCAATATCTGAAAGCTCACGGACGATTCTGTTTTCCATAATCCAATTATCGCACGAATGGTGCAGCCTTTCAAACAAGAGAGCCTGCCCTGAAGGGGCAGGCTCTCTAGACCCGACAACTGACCTCTGCCCTACATTCCTCGCTGGTCAAAGACACGTTTGGCTTTACCCTCGCTTCGGGTGATCGTCTTGGGTGGTACAATCCTTACAGCCGCGCCGATTCCGATAATTCCCTTGATTTTGCCCGCTATCTTCTTCTCGATCTCGGCGATTTTCTCTTTTCCCGCCTCGTAGACTTCTGGTCTGCTTTCCACATCGATGCTAATCGTATCGAGGTATCCCTTTTTCTTCAGGATGATCACATACTGAGGTTCGACCTCCGGGAAATCCAAAAGAAGGCTCTCAATTTGAGAGGGGAAGACGTTGACGCCGCTGATGATCAGCATGTCATCGCTTCGTCCGTACACCTTGTCCATCTTGACTAGCGTTCTTCCGCACGCACACTTCTCTCTTCTCAATGTGGTGATATCCCGGCTCCTGTATCGAATCAGGGGCATGGCTTGCCTGCGAATAGAGGTGAAGACAAGCTCTCCCTGGGTCTCCAGAGGAAGCACTTCTTCTGTAATCGGATCGATGATCTCGGGAATGAAGTGGTCTTCACTGATATGGAGACCGTTCTGCTCCGAGCAGTCAAAGGAGACTCCAGGTCCACCCATCTCGGTGAGGCCGTAGGCTTCCATGGCATGAATGTCCATTCGATCCTCGATCTCCTTGCGCATCTCGGCGGTCCAGGGCTCAGCGCCGAAAATGCCCACCCGAAGCGGGAGTCCTCTCAAGTCGATACCCATATCCTTGGCCTTCTCTGCAATGGTCAGAGCATAGGAGGGAGTGGAGAAGAGCACGGTGGTGCCGAAATCCTGCATCAGGAGGACCTGCCGCTCCGTCATTCCTGAAGAAGCTGGGATGATGGCACAGCCGATCTTCTCAGCTCCTTGGTGAAATCCGAGGCCACCCGTGAAAAGCCCCATTCCATAGGCATTCTGACAGATATCGTTGGAACGAACACCCGCAGCATACAGATTTCTGGCCATACACTCAGCCCATTGGTCGATGTCCTCTTTGGTGTAGGGACC
>WVXP01000219.1:21144-23025 GCA_011773445.1 Pseudomonadota bacterium
CAAACTTGTTCTTGTGATAGGGTACCTTATCATATGCCCACTTGAGCGTTTTCTGGAGATTTTCCAGTTGAAATTTTTCCATCCCCTTCAAAGGCATGCTCTCGAACTTATCGTCCCAGCACTTCATCGTGAACCCCCTTCCATGAATTCGTCAGAGCAACCGCAAGTCTAGCCAGGGCCGTACCGCCCATCTGGTGGATTAACTGATGAAAAATGAAGCTCCAGAGGCTCAATTACCCGGTGGAAGCCAATTCTGCTATAGCATGGAGCCTCTTGAGTGTCAAGTGATACGACACTGGGGTTCCCCATTTTTGGGGAACCTGCTGTCTCTGAGCGACGTTGCGGAAGCGGTGGGGACCCTTCGAGGATGAGCAGGGAGGGGGAAAGCCGCGCCTTCAGAGCGCGGAAGGGGCAGGGATTCCCCGCCGGTGAATCCCGCAGGGGTCACCGTGTGAGCTTGGGCGCGAAGGGACAGTAGGCTCCGATTTGAGAAATTGGAAATCGCCAAAGAAATCTGAAACTTGTGAGACATGTCCCTCTGGAAATGGGGAAACTCCTCATACGACAGAGGGGTTTCCTGAGTTTGAAGAGGACAATGGTGTTCGTCCGTGGAAAGGACAGATGGCTATGAATTCAACAAGTTACAACAATGAATTCTGCAAAGGGCGGGAAATTCTGGAGACATCCTTAGCCCTCAAGCTGAGATACCCAGGTAGCTCTCCATAACGTCTCTACTTTCTGTGAGTTCCGGTCCGCTACCCTCGAATGCGACCTTGCCCTTGTCAATAATGTAGTGACGGTCGGCCGTCTCGAGAGCCATTTTGATGTTCTGTTCGGCGATGAATATAGCAACCCCTTCCTTCTTGATATCGAGGATAATGTCCTTTGTTTCCTGTACGATCAACGGCGCCAGGCCTTCGGTAGGTTCGTCCAAGAGAATGAGATTCGTTTTCCCGAGGAGAACTCGAGCAATGGCCAGCATCTGCCTCTCTCCTCCGCTCAGATGGCCTCCTGGCTGTTTCTTTCTCGTTTCCAGAATGGGAAACTTCTCATACACCCTTCCCAGAGTCTCTTTCTGGCTTCCCTCAAGATCGGCCTTCAGTAGCGCAAGCTTTAGATTCTCTTCGACCGTTAGTGTCGGAAGGATCTGCCTTCCCTGGGGCACGAGTTTGATTCCCAGGCAAAAGATTTCATGGGGAGGCCTTCGCGCGATCTTTTCACCGAGGAAAGTAATATTTCCCTCCCTTGGGGGGGTGAGGCCCATGATGCTCCGAATCGTGGTCGTTTTGCCGGCCCCATTACGGCCGAGTAGTGACACAACTTCCTTCTCCTGCACGTTAAGGGAAATCCCGTGAAGGACGTAACTGGGGCCATAGTAGGTATGAATATCTTCCACGCGAAGCACTACAATCCTCCCAGGTAGGCCTCCCGGACTCGCGGGTCTCTTTCTACCTCCTTGGGTGTTCCTTCCGCGATTTTCTCGCCATAGTGCATGACAAAAACCTGTTCCGATAACGTCATCACCACGTCCATCTTGTGCTCAATCAGAAGGAGGGTCAAGTTCTCGGCGAGTTTCTCGATCAGATGCATTGTATTGCGCGTCTCAAGAGAGGACATTCCCGATGTTGGCTCATCCAGGAGAAGCAAATCCGGCTCCATCGCCAGTGTGATTCCAATTTCCAGGTGTCGTTGATCGCCATAGGACAGGTTTCTGGCCAGTTGATCCTTATGCTCGATCAATCCGATCTCTTTGAGAATTTCTCCGGTTTTCTCGTTGATCTCGCCCAGAGTCGAGGCCAGTGCAAAGAAGGCCGATCTTTTCTTGTGCTTCTGTTGGACCGCAATTCGTACGTTCTCAAAGACCGTGAGATCAGGGAAAAT
>WVXP01000290.1 GCA_011773445.1 Pseudomonadota bacterium
TATCGCAGACCTCATGGAGCATCGACCCAATGGGCGGCTCCTCGCCTATGACCCCAGGACCCGGGTGACGCGGCTCCTGCTTGACAAGCTCTATTTTGCTAATGGTGTGGCGGTCAGTCCTGATCAGTCGTTCGTGCTGGTGGCAGAGACGGGGAAGTATCGGGTTCGGCGCTACTGGCTCACCGGACCGCAACGATGCAAATCAGAGATCTTCATAGAAAACTTGCCGGGCTTTCCAGACGGGATCTCCTCGAATGGGAAAGACACGTTCTGGCTGGCAATCGTGTCCCCTCGCGATCCGAAAGTGGATGCCTTGCTGCAACGGCCATTTTTGAGAAAGGTCATGATGCGCCTGCCAAGGGCTCTGACACCCGGCCCGAAACGGTACGGCTTGGTATTAGGGTTGGATAGCGATGGCCACGTTGTCCATAACCTTCAGGATCCATCAGGGTCCTATGCTCAAATAACGAGTGTTCAGGAAGAGGATGAGATGCTTTACCTGGGCAGCCTCGTGGAGGATGCCATAGGCCGATTGGCAGTTCCCCGGGGAAAATAATTCGGTCTGGTCCAGGTTTTTGAGTTCTCTATCTGAGTGGGCGCTATGGAAAACCGTTTACACGAGAAAACACTCTTAATTTGACAGCCGGAAACTTCAGTGGAGTTTCCCGAAACGTCGCTCAGAGACATGAGCGTCCACAAAACTGAGGAAACTCCAAAAGTTTCATCCTTGACGTGCGAATGGGAGAGGGGTGAGAGGAGCGGCCGATGAAGTTGAGATCAGGCCGTTGGATTTTGGCAGTGTCTCTGGGGTCGTCACTTCTCTTTTCATCGATTACACCATGCAGTGGCCAAGTCTTTAGCTTTGAACAAGAGCTCGAAGCACTCAAGAAAAGGCTGGAAATCCGTGGCAGGGAGTTCTGCCTTGAGTGCATCGACAATTCGACGTGTCTCAAATGCCATGAAACAATTGATGAGAGGAGATTCGTCCAATCTGTTCACGGTGCCAATTCCTGTAACAGCTGTCACTGGGACATCACCGATCTTGAGGAACATACTGCGGCGGGGGGCCGGATTCAGACCGATCCTGTGACGTGCCATCGTTGTCACAAAATCGAGGGCGTAGAGCACTACGCCAGCGCGCACTTTATCAATGATATCAAGTGTCAGGACTGCCACATCGAGATCCATCAGATTACCCCCTGGAAGGGAGATAAGGTCAGGGTCATTCAGAGGTGTACCATCTGTCATGAGGATGACGGCTATTCCGAGAGCGTTCACGGATTGGCTGTTTTTGCGGCGAATAGAGATGCTGCCGATTGTTCTGATTGCCACGAACTCCACAAAACGCCAATCCTGTCCGGAGAAGAGCCGGAGAGGATCGAATTTAGACGCCTTTTTCACACCCGGATTTGTCAGAAGTGCCACGCCGACAAGGAACGGATGAAGCGGAGCGGGGTACTTCTTAGTGCCAGTGAGTCCTATGAATCAAGCTATCACGGAAAAGTCGAGTACCTGGGAGGCGCCAGTCTCGTGGCGGGCTGCGCCGATTGTCACGGGTTTCACAGCATTCGACCTCGTCATTGGCCGAGGTCGACCATTGCCAAGTCGAGACTTGTGGAGACGTGTGGGAAATGCCATGCCAATGCGAACGCCAATTTTATCCAGTGGATTGCCCATGCCGATCATTACGACAGTGAACATTACCCCTTTCTCTATTGGACCTTTGTTTTCATGACGTCCCTTCTCGTAGGGGTGTTCTGCATTTTTTGGTTGCACTCTCTGCTCTGGTGGCAGAGGGCGTATCGAGAGGCGACGAGGATGTGGGCACTCGGGGCCTACCCATCCACCAACATGGACATGGATCGATCAGGGGAGATTTATCGGAGATTCAATCGTTTCGATATCGTCGTCCATTTTATCATGATGGTGAGCTTCCTCCTTTTGGTCCTAACGGGTCTTCCGTTGAAATTTTCCCATGCCGATTGGGCCAGAGGCCTGGTCAAGGTGTTTGGGGGTATTTCGAATGCTGTCCTGATTCATCGGGTCTGCGCGGTTGTCACCTTTGCGTACTTCACTGCCATTCTGGTCAAGGTCGTCTACTTCATTTTCTTTGAGAAGGACATCAAAAGAGGACCCTTGAAGCGTCTTTTCAGCCCGGATTCCTTAGCGTTGCGGTGGCAGGATGTCAGAGACGTTGCTGGTATGGTCAAGTGGTTTTTTGGGAAAGGGCCCAAGCCGAGGTTTGACCGATGGACGTACTGGGAGAAGCTCGATTTTCTCGCAGTTTTCCTGGGGATGCCGTTGATTGGCCTGTCCGGCCTGATGCTTTGGTTTCCGGGTTTCTTTTCGATCTTTCTGCCGGGTTGGGTCTTTAACATAGCCCTCATTGTCCATTCTGATGAAGCCCTTCTCGCTTCCGGGTTTATTTTTACGGTCCATTTCTTCAACACGCACTTTCGTCCTGAGAAATTCCCGATGAATGTCGGGATTTTTACCGGGAGGATTCGGAGACCAGAGTTTATCGCCGACCGACCCGGCCACTATGACCGACTGGTTGCCGAGAAGAAGCTCGATACTGTCAAAACAAATCACCCTGGCGTTCTGACCTACCTTTGGGCTCATCTCTTTGGGTTTGCAGCTCTTGTCGTCGGCATCATCAGCGTCCTTCTAACCGTTTGGGCATTTATTGAGTAGTGCAGGATAACGCCCGAAAATCTCTTTGTTTGCGCGAAAATATCGAGGAAACTCGAAAAGCTGTCCGAGGAAGTCTATTGTGAAACGCAATATTCAGGTTTTCATTTCAGCCAGGGAGTCGAAATAATCCACGTTCTGAGCCGGTGTTTGCTTAGGGGACCGGTTTGGTTCAAGGCTCAGTGTACTGGGAGCTGACTCTCTCCATGGGTGGTTTGCTGAAGTCTTGGAGAAAACCATACAGAAAGGTCTCCATGCCAGGATGGGGGAGTGGTTGGCGGGGTACCATGCCGGGCGTATAACCCCATGCCGTAAAGGGCTCGAGAAAATCTGGGTTGCGGCTGATGATATGAATCGGGACGGACCATGGGCGACTTTCACCCGTGATTTGTGGATTGGGTTGGTGGTCGCCGAGGATGATGACGAGTGCGCCGTCATCGACGTATTGTTCGAGATAGGCTTTGATGACCTTGAGCTCATAGGCAATCGAAGTTATGTAGGCTTCGCCAGCCTGGCTCAAGTCTGGCCAAACAATCGGGAATGTGATGGGGTCCTTTTTATGAAAGATGGTGCCGTCATCGATCTGTGACCAATCCTCCAGGTACGGCGGCTGAAGGTGGAACGGCGCATGGCTGGTAATGAGCACATACTCGATGAATAGCGGCTGACTCCGGTTCGCGACCTCCTTTCGGTAGATGTAGTCAAGCACGTACTGATCCGGCATGGGCGACCACCCGTATTTGGGACCTCTGTAATCGAAATTCCAGGCATAGTATTTCTTCTGATACCCGAAGACCTCGCCCTCAGGCCATGGGAATGTCGTACCGGGCATAACGCTGATGGTCCGATACCCCGCCTCGTTGAAGTAATGGGCGAGCATTTTATGGTCTGACGTCACGAGCAGGTCGTATAGCAATTGGCTGGTGAGTGGGACCCCACTGGCGAATGTACCGTGGGCCAGCCAAGAAGTCCCACCGTAGGTGGGTGATGTCACAAAATTGGAATGGACCGCGAAACTATGAGCTTTGAGGCTTTCTTCAAAATCTTTGAGAAGTGGCGCGATCATCGAAAAATGCAAGGGATTCGCAAATACAGTGTGACCATAGGATTCGACAAAAACCACGTACACGTCCGCTCCGTTCAGCTTGCCCAGAGATGCCGGTGTCTGTTCGGCCCTGGCCTTGGACTCCAGAATGGCCTCTAAATTGCGCGTTCTGTAGCCGTGGACGTGCAAAATGAAGTCGATCTCGCCAACAACCCGGTGAAAGAATCCCCGAGAGAATTCTCTGGGATGCCCTCCCATATTTGCCGGAGGAATGAGCGGCAACAGGCTGAGAAGGGCGGTGACAAGGGCCAGGAAAAGGTGTCGCTGCCCCGTAGCCGCTCCATACCGGTGAATGCTCTTGAATGCCCACCATGTCCCCCAACCCACGACGACGATGAGTGTAACGGCCGCGCCGAAGTAGCCGATAAAAGTTCCGAGGGGGACCGTATTGTACAATAGGTGGATCAGGTCCGGCACGTACTGAGAGTCGATATACAGGTTGAAGTCGCGGTTGAGGTACATCGGCACGAGCACGTCGCCAAGACGAAATAGGCGGAAGAAGATAACGACAGCCGTCAGTGGAATAGACACAGTGGGGCGATAGGGCAGGCCCAGCCAAGCGGCTACGGAAAGGCCTATGATCAAAATCGTGATTTCCGGGCAAGGCCGAAACGGAGCGAGGAAGTGTATCTCCGGGGCGGGGTAGTTCAGATTAGTCAGGACATTCAGGAACGCCCAGGCGAGGATAAAACGCAACGTGGGTGATATCCCTGGCATAACCGCTTCCGCTAAGTCGCTCAGAGACAGCATGCTCCTTCAAAAATGGGAGAACGCTTCTCTCGAGATTCTCTTGACAATTCTCGTATCATTTTCGGAACCATTTTTTCCAGTCAAATCAGGTTGCGTCGGGGCAAACCTCAGATAGCTTGAACACCAGGATATCAGGGTTTCCGGGTGTGGTTTAGGCAGTCTATCCACTGGCGCCGTTGAAAGGTATTGTGAGATAATTCTGGAAAAAGTGTGTCCTCGATTTGGGCATTGAGATACAGGATTAGGGCTGCTAAAGGTCAAGGAAACGGTGATAAGAAACAGGGTGGAGTGTTTAGTTTGCGTTCTGGTATAGGTACTCGGATAATTCGATTCATCTTTCAACCGGTGCATGGCAAGGAGCTCCGCTTAGTCCTGCCTCGATGGTCCCTCATCCATTCGGTTCTCATTCTTTCAGCAGTCGTTACTGCCTGGTTCGCTGGTAGGTTCTGGGTCTTGCCCTTTGCTGCCTCTTTCTCTTTCGCGGGATTGGTTTTTTGTACACGTTCCTCTTGGACCCCAGCAGGCGCGTTTGGTTGGGCGAACACGGTCACGGCTTTTCGTCTGTTAGGTATCACGGCCCTTTCGCTCCATTACCCTTTCCTTGAGCCTGCGTATGTTGCTTGGGTTGGTCTCGTTCTGCTGATGATGGATGGATTGGATGGGTGGTTGGCTCGGCGCTCCAATCAGGCCTCAGAATTCGGAGAGTATTTCGACAAGGAAACAGACGCCTTCTTTTTGCTCGTCCTATGTATGCTCGCTCTCCTGGGTCATCGGCTCGGGTACTGGGTCTTAGTCCTGGGTTTGCTCCGATATGTTTTTGTGATTCTACTCTGTTTCTTGAGACCGAATTTGCCTCAAGAGAAAAGATCGACCAGAGCCCGGATCATCTATGGATTCATCATGGGCGCCATACTTGTATCCTTCCTTCCGTATCCAGATTTCTATAGACCCCTTGTCGTGATCGGGACCGTAGGTCTTGTGCTTTCGTTCACCACAGATTTTTTGTTCAGCCTCTCTCAGAACTCAGAACTCCGTGCGAAATGATCGCGCAAGCAATCACGCCTCATGGCGGTCGGAGAGGTGGAGAATGTTCGGAATCACGGTGAGAACGTTTCGCAGGCTGGAAACCAAACAGGTGGAGAACAAAGAAGAGATCAGGGCCTTCTTCGATGCATGTTCGCATGAATATGCTGATCAGCACGGCCGTTCCGAGCGACTGTTGAAGGATCGAATCGCTCTCATCAAGAGAGTCACTCGCCCCGAATCCCACCACGTTGTTCTGGATCTTGGTTGCGGCATTGGACATTATCTCATGGCTTTGGCCGGAGATATTGGCCGGGGCGTCGGCATCGATTTTTCGCATTCCATGATCAAAGCGGCAAAGAAACGCGTGAGTAAATCACCGTGGCGGGAAAAGCTCGAATTTAGGATCGACGATGCGGAAGAGTTACAGACCATCTCAAACGCTTCTGTTGACATGGTTATGTGTATGGGTGCTCTTGAGCACATTCCCAAAAGAGATGCGGTGTTATCGAGTGCAAACCGCGTCCTTAAACGCGGTGGACAGATTGTCCTGATGACCCCGAATGGGGGTTATGTCTGGTACCAGTTTATGGCGCCCGTTTTTCGATTCGACACCCAACACCTCTCGACAGATCAATTCCTGGAGGCCCAGACGATTGCGTATCTGCTCTCCCAGGCAGATTTCACCGATGTGTCATACAGTTGGTGGACTTTCATCCCGAGAGGGGATATGCATCCCATGTTCAGTGGGTTCCTGCTCTTACTCGATTGGCTGGGTAAATTTTTCCACATCCCCGGCTTCAGAGGAGGCCTGATCGCGACGGCTCGCAAGCCCTAAGTCCTGACCATATAAATCACTATGGATGGCCCAGCACATCCAGCTGGTGAGCAATGTAGATGAGCCGCCCCTCTTCGACCTGAAGGTGGCGGCTCCTGATCCAATGCTCTAATCGGTGGAGGTCAAGATCGGGACTGTCTTTTAAGGCATTCTCGATGAAATGCAAGATATGGTGCAGGAAATAGGCCTCATCTGCTGGGTATGGGGGATTGACCACCCAGTCCGAGCCACCTGCAGCCAAGATCGATGCTTTCCTGGCCGAAAGAGTTTCCAGGAGCATGCGCCCGGTTTGGCTGTGCCCGCTGGGTCGGCCGCGGACGATCCGTTCGTCCATGGTTCGGTGGTAGCGAGCCTCGATCAGGGAATCGAAATCCGGGTCGATAGGTGGCCTCAGGATGGTGACGCCATCGAACATGAGAGTGAAGTAGAAGAGGCCGTCTGGCCGGGTCAGCGACAAAAGATGCGGCAGGGCTGTTTTCAACTCCACGAGATCTAAAAAGGCGTGGGCAATGATTAAATCGAAAAACCCTCCTGGCCTCTCCGGGATTTCGAAGATGTCTTGTGAAACGAATTCGAGCATCACGCTCTGCCGCGGACCGCTCAGGACAAGCTTGCCTTCATGGGGCTGCTCGATCTGCCATCCGAGACCCCTAGCCCACGCTGGTAAACGCTCGGCAGCCACGGCCAGCAACAACGGGTCTGAGTCCACGGCTATGTAGTCCATATCCCGATCGAAGCCCCATTCGAGTGTTCGTTGCAACATGGTCCCGATTCCAGCACCGACCTCCATCACTTGAAGGGACCGTTCCCGTGGCAGGACCTGTAACTCGTCCAACAAACGGCGCCAGACCTGCTGATTCAATGCTCGGTCATCCACGGTGCGCTTCGCCTCGAGATAGCGGATAAAGCTGTATTCGGTCGGTTCGGTCATGAGTCTCTGCCAACACTTTGGACCATTTCTAATAGAAAATTGCGGATTTTGGTCGTGGTCTGCTCCCAAGTTGGAAATGCCTCAAACCGTCGACGTGCAGCCAGGCTCATGCGCGAGAGTTCGCCCCGATCAACCATCAGGTGACGCACAAGACGAGTGACTCGACGCAAATCGCCTGGATCGATGAGATAGCCGCTTTCTCCGTGAGCAACAATCTCTCTGGCCCCTCCGGTATTGGAGGCCAGGGCTGGGAGCCCATAGGCCATACCCTCGAGATAGACGATGCCAAAGCCTTCGTAGGAAAAAGGCATGGCAATGGCATCGCTACTCCTCAGAAGTCGGGCTAATTCAGCGTCAGATACTGAGCCTAGGAGCTGCACCCTCCCTCCCAGTCCAGCGTTGGCAATGATGCCACGTATCCTCTTTGTATAAGCTGAATCCCTTCTGGTGCAGCCAATCACCCAAAGTTCCCAGGATTCATGCTTTAAATCAGCCAGGGCGGCGAGCAGGCCGTGTAGACCTTTCCGGGGGATGAGGTTCCCCACAAAAGCGAGTCTCAATGGGCCGCTCCGGTTTGCACGGGCTAGGATCGCACCTTCGTCCATTGCGGGGTCCAGCCTGTCTCCCCCAGGGTAAGCGATCACTCCGGACCCGGCGCAGCCGAGCAGGTCGATTACAGAAAGACGTGTGCTCTGGCTATTGAATACGAGGGCGTCAACCGATTTGAGGTACCGGCGTTCGACGACTCGATAGAGCGGGCTTAGTGGAGGGGCCCAACACTCACAAGAGCGGAGGTGATGGACGATGGAGATAATGGGGTACGGAGTTCGTGGACGCAGGCGCCGGTTTATCCAGAAGAGAGAGGGATGGTTCAGTTCGTCCTGGAGCAACAGGTCCAAGTCCGCACGAACCAGCTGATTCAGCCACTGGGAGGAGAGATTGTCCAATAGATGTCTGGGATAGGAGCGCCAGGGGATGGAGAAGACCTCCACCTGATCTCCTTCGGTCTCGAGATGTTCTAGGAGCTTTCGGTCGTAGAGATAACCACCGCTCATTGAATCCAGTGAACCGTAAATAACGAGTCCTACCCGCATCAAAGTTGCTCGGTGTAGCTGGCCCAGGCGAATTCGTTCTCCCAGATGCGCACCCTTAAGGCAACCAGGTTGTCTGTTTTCAAATTCTTTCCCAGAGCCTGACACCAGATACTCGCAAAATGTTCGATACTGGGATTCAGGCCTCCGAACTCCGGCAGGTCGTTGAGTGTTTTACCCGAAACATAGTTCATGACCTCCTCCATTGCTTGATCGAGAGAGGTGAGATCGACGAGATAACCGGACCGATCGAGATTTGGACCCGAGAGCACAACCTCCACCTTGTAATGGTGTTCGTGTGGCTCGTTCTCCTCGCCCCAGTCTCCACCAACCAAATAGTGGATTGCGTCAAATTCTCGGGTCAAGGCGATTTCATACATGGCACCGCCTCTTTTTCAATTCTCGTGGGTATAGGTGAATACGATCTGAAGTTCCTCGGAGGGATCCTCATCGAGAAGCCGGTAAGCCTCTCCGGCTTGCGCCAGGGGGAAGCGACGCGTGATGAAGCGGGCCGGATCGATCTTTCGCAGCCATTGCCAGGTAACCTCAAGGCGACGCGCCTTGTTCCACCGGCCAGTTAGTTCAGGACTCAGATTGCTGACTTGGCTGCTGATGAGCTTCATTCTTGCGCGGTGAAACTTTCCTCCCAGATTTATGTTTGCCTGCCTCTGGCCATACCATGAACCGACCACGATGCGCCCCGCAAACCCGCACGCCTCAATGGCCAAGTTCAGTGCAGCTGGATTGCCCGTAAGCTCGTACACGAGATCTGCCCCGCCGTGGGCAGCCAAGGTATCGACAAGTCGGGAAGGAGTCCCCGGGTGAGCAGGATCGAAACTCTCATGAGCCCCGAGTTTCCTCGATAA
>WVXP01000057.1:0-3761 GCA_011773445.1 Pseudomonadota bacterium
GTTTCCAGATTCTTTACAATGATACCAATGTGATCGATTTCTTTGATCATTTTTCCCCCAGGGGTCATACTATATCAGATCGCTTTCTTGTTTTGAACACGAATTTTCACGCTCGGAGTTTCCCCATTTCAGGGAATCCTCGTGTTTTTGGCCAATATTGCAGAAGCAGTGGGTCATCGAGATAGGTAAAGGACAAAGGCTAGAGGCCAAAGGCTTTTTGCGAGTGCGTCTCCTTGAACCCTTTACCTTTTCCCTTAGTCCTCCGACAGTGAAATCTGCGAATTCCAAAAGGGTTACTCCGAATCGACCCCGGCATTCCCTGAAGACTCAATGGATCGCCGATGAAAGAATGTTGACTTTGAATCGATGATCTACTAGTATGGGCATCGCAGATTCTTCTTGATTAATCCCCGCCTAATGGTCTGAGAAGGAGAGCTGACTTGATCCTTCAGATTATCATAAGCGGGCTCGCAACTGGATGCATCTATTCGCTGGTTGCTCTTGGCCTGAACCTCATCTACAACACCACCGAACACGTCAATTTCGCTCAAGGCGAAATGTCCATGGTTTCTGCGTTTATCGGGTTTACCTTCTTCAAAATGTTGGGGCTGCCATTTGGACTCGCCGTTCTTTTGACCCTCCCTGCTTCGGCGTTGATGGGAATGATCATGGAGAGATTGACCATCAGGCCGGCCATTCACGCGCCCCATTTCAATGTTTTTATCATTACCCTGGGCGTTTCGATCGTCATGAAGAGCCTTGCGGGATACGCATGGAGTCATGACGATTTTCCATATCCCCATCTCTTCCCAAACAAGCTGCTTCGCATCGGCTCGATAACCCTTGATATGCCGAGCTTGGGAATGATCGGGACAACATGCCTTTTGATGATACTGCTCTACCTCTTTTTCAAATATACGAAGGTCGGAACTGCAATGCGCGCGGTTTCTCAGAACCAGAATGCTGCGCTCTTGATGGGCATCAGCGTCAAAAGGTCTTTTGCCATGACCTGGGCGATCAGCTCACTTGTGGCAGCCGTAGCCGGCATACTCATCGCCCCTGTCGTATTTCTCAGCACTCACATGGGACTCGTGGTTATCAACGGCTTTGCTGCCGCTATCCTCGGAGGGTGGGGGAGTATTCCTGGAACGATCGCCGGGGGAATGCTTTTGGGGGTTATGGAAAACGTCGTTCCTTACTATCTCCCATCTCAGACGAGAAACATCATTCCATTCATGGTGCTGGTTGGCGTTCTGGTGGTCAAGCCGACCGGGATTATGGGCGCTGAACGGAAGAAGAGGGTCTAGAAGGAACCTTCGATGGGCCAACCTCTTACAAAAGAACGGATCGCCTTCATTTTAGCCTGCCTCATTCTAGCAGTATGTCCTTTCTTTGTCGCAAAGTACACGTTGTTTATGCTCAGTCTCTTTGCCATCTACACCCTGGTCTCGGTCGGGTTGAACCTTCTCATGGGCTATACGGGTCAGATTGCTGCGGGACATGCCGGTTTTTTGGCCATTGGCGCCTATTTTACGACCATCATGACCATGCGGGTCGAGTGGGTTCCCTTCATCGTCGTCTTACCACTGGCCGGGGTCTTCACAGCTATCATCGGTTTTCTCTTGGGGATTCCGACGCTGAGGCTGAAGGGCTTTTATATCGCCATGGCCACACTGGCCTTTGGCGTGGTCGTCAGTGAGGTCATCCTCCAGTGGTCAAGCCTGACCGGTGGGGATGACGGGTTGAGCGTTCCCCGGGTAGTCATATTCGGTTTTGTTTTCGACTCATACCGTAAACTGTTCTACCTCATCATGGCCATCACGATTCTCATGATCATCGGCGCGATCAATCTCGTTCGGACAAGGATTGGAAGGGCTTTCATTGCCATTCGGGAGAGTGAGATTGCCGCTCAGACCATGGGGATCGATCTGGCTCGATACAAAACTATTGCCTTTGCCATCAGTGCTTTCTATACTGGAATTGCAGGANNATTATCGGGGCCGTGATCCTCACAGGGATGCAACAAATCCTGAGCGGTCTCCAGGAACTCCAGGTACTCATCTTCGGTCTCTCCCTGATCGTCTTCATGATTTTCATGCCCAACGGCATCAGTGGCATGTTGGAGCTTTTGTGGAAAAGGTTTCAAGAACCCAAGGAGGTCACGATGACGGCCTAAATCCGTCCTAAAGTCATTCGGGGGAAGACTATGTCAAGAGAAAGGGGGTGAGGAGAAGACACTGTTATCCAGTTTGACGAAAAAATGAGAAAGGAGTGATTGGGATGAAATTGAAGGGCAAGATCATTGCATTTTTTGTTCCTCTCTTATTGGTCGGTTTATTCTTGGGTGGGGTTTCAAGGGCCGGTGAGGCCGGGGTAACTGACGACTCGATCTTGGTCGGATGCTCCAACAGTTTTTCCGGACCTCTTGTATTCCCGGGGACTGAGCTGGTCAACTACGGGTTGGAAATCTATTTCAAGCATATCAATGATCAGGGGGGGATCAACGGGAGAAAGATCAAAACCCAGTACTACGATGACGCCTACAGTCCTCAGAAAGCCGTGGCCAATACGATCCGCCTGGTGGAACAGGATGGGGTTTTTGCCATTCTTGCCTCCCAGGGTACGTCTCCTGTTTTTGCAACGGTTAAGTACCTTGGCGAACAGAAGGTTCCTCTCTTGTTCCCCTTCCAGGGCGTTCCCTTTGAAGGTGTGGCGGCAACTGACACAGCCCTCGGGGGAAAATACATCTTCACAGCCTTCACTTCCTACCCGATGCAGACCGAGATCGTATTGAAATGGCTGGTGCAGAAGAAGAAGTTCAAAAGAATCGGGATGATCTACCAGGACGACAAATACGGATACTCTTTCAGGGATCCGGGAAAAAAGTTCCTGGGTGAGATGGGGCTCGAACTGACCGCTGCAGAGCCGATCAGCCGCAAGGCCATCGACGCGAGTGCCCAGGTCGCAAAACTCAAGGCGGCGAACCTCGATGCCTGTCTATTGGTTCTGACGCCAGGCCCGGGAGGCATGTTTCTGAAAGATGCTCATAAAGTGGGATGGAAGGAAACCAAGCTCATCTCTTCCGGCCCGCTGACCGACGAAAAGTTTATCATCCTCGCCGGAGGCGTCGGAGAGGGCGTTTGGGGGCTTTCCCTCTGGCCAGATCCCGTCAATTCAAAAATACCCGGGGTTGTTGAGTACCGGGAGATACTCGAAAAATACGCACCTGGCCACGTTCCCAACCGGTTTAGCCTCTACGGGTGGTTCTATGCCAAGCTTTTTTCTGAGGCTGTGAGGAGAACCGGAAAGGATCTGACGAGAGAGAATCTCGTCAAGACTCTGGAGGGGATGAAGAACTGGAAAAGCGACATTATCTCACCTGTGAGTTTTTCGCCGACCGACCACAAAACCCAGGAGGATGGGTTCATGGCAGAGGTCGAAGGGGGCGTTTTCAAGCCCATTTCCGGGTGGTTGAGCATCAAAGACGGAAAACTGAAGGAACGGCGGTATAAGGAGTGATTCCGTTCGGCAGGCCTTGGTCCGAGCCAAGGCCTGCTTTTTTATCCCACGCCGAGATAGGTCTTCCTCACGTGGTCGTTTTCGACGAGTTTCTCAGCGACATCATGAAGGGCAATTTTCCCGGTTTCCATAACATAGCCATACTGGGCGGCCTGAAGAGCCATATTGGCGTTTTGCTCGACCAGAAGGATGGTCGTTCCCTCACTGTTGATCTCACGGATAATCCTGAAGATCTCCTCAAC
>WVXP01000057.1:3812-4174 GCA_011773445.1 Pseudomonadota bacterium
ATCTGTTGTTCCCCGCCGCTCAGAGTCCCTGCAAACTGGCTTTCTCTCTCCTTCAAGACCTCGAAGGAATTGAAGACCCGTTCGAAGTTCCTCTCGATCTCCTCCTTGTCCGCCCGGGTATAGGCGCCCATCCTCAGATTCTCGAGCACCGTGAGTTCGGGGAAGAGATCCCGACCTTCTGGAACGTGGGAGATTCCGTTTTTAACGATGAGCTCCGGTGGCCTTCGGCTAATCTCCTCCCCATTGAACCTGATGCTTCCCTTTGAGGCAGGCGTTAATCCGGAAATCGTCCGGAGGGTTGTGCTCTTTCCAGCTCCGTTTGCGCCCAGAATGGTAACGATGCTTTTTTCTGGAACTTCGAG
>WVXP01000057.1:4367-4931 GCA_011773445.1 Pseudomonadota bacterium
CTGGTCCCCTCCAATCCCAATAACTTGAAAATCTCACCTGCCAACTTGCGGGATTCTTCCTCCTCAACCTTGACTTTTTTGAGTAGAAGCGCACCGCCGACCACACCGGAGCGCATTCGGCGATGATACCCAACCAGAGTATTTTCCAGGGTCGTCAAATGGGGGAACAATTCAATGTTCTGAAAAGTCCGAGCNNTTCCCTTTGAGGCAGGCGTTAATCCGGAAATCGTCCGGAGGGTCGTGCTCTTTCCAGCTCCGTTTGCGCCCAGAATGGTAACGATGCTTTTTTCTGGAACTTCGAGAGAGATGCCCTTCAGGGCTTGAACATTTCCGTAAAAGGTCTCCACGCCTTCCAACTCAAGCATAATCTCTCTCTTCGCCCAGATAGGCCTCGATCACCTTGGCGTTTGTCTGTATTTCTTCTGGAATCCCTTCGGCGATCTTCTGCCCAAAGTGGAGGACACATATTCGGTCTGAAAGTCCCATGACAACATGCATATCATGCTCGACCAGAAGAATCGTGATCCCCTTCCTATCCCTGATTTCCTTGATCAAGTTCATGAG
>WVXP01000057.1:5098-7807 GCA_011773445.1 Pseudomonadota bacterium
ACCAGAGTATTTTCCAGGGTCGTCAAATGGGGGAACAATTCAATGTTCTGAAAAGTCCGAGCGATCCCTCTCATCGCGATTTCATGAGGTTTGAGATCCAAGAGGTTTATGCCATCGAACCATATGGCGCCATTGTGAGGCCGATAAATACCGTTGATCAGGTTAAAGACCGTGGTCTTTCCCGCACCATTGGGGCCTATGATGGAAAAGATCTCTCCTTCGTTCACATCGAAGCTGCAGTCATTGAGCGCCCTCAGGCCTCCGAAATTGATCGATAGGTTTTCCACCCTGAAATAGGCCAATGCCTGTCTCCATCACGGGATAAAGGATCTGGCCATGCCTCCGCCTGACCAGATGACTCGCTTGGGGCTCTTCCGATCAACCAACACGATGGCTTCCTCCGGACAGATGCCCACGCAGAACCCGCAGCTCCAACACCTGTGATCGTGTACGAGCATTTTATTTGTAGAGCTCTTTTTCGCCTTTTCGAAGACCTTGTAGATACAAGCCCTCTCACAGGCAAGACAGAGGGTACATTTCTCCTGATCGATGAGAGGGATATAGGGTGTGTCTGGAGGAGTGGCATAGGGGAACTTTTCACGGGATCTCAAGTCAGACGAGGGGACGACCAGGGGGAGAACCTTTCCCCTGAAGCTGTCAATCGAGTCGTGACCTTTTCGCTCCATCCAGGCGACGATTCCAGCCCGTATCTCTTCAAACACCCGACCGCTACGGAAATAGGCGCTTGAGCAGATCTGAATTGCCGCACATCCGCAGAGAAGATATCTGACGGCATCGCTCCAATCCGCTATTCCACCGACTCCAATGACCGGGATATCGATCGCCTTTTGAATCTGTATCACCCTCGCCAGAGACCACGGAAGGAAGGTCCTCCCCATCACGTATCCGCCAACCGAGGGCGCCCCATAGGGCACCTCATTCTCAACGTCTACCATAATCCCACTCGGTGCGTTGTGTGCGGTGATAAAGGAAGCCCCCGAATCGAGCCAATTCCTAGCCAGAGATGACAGGGGTTCAGCCGTTGGGCTAATCTTCGGGCCAATAGGGATTTTGACTGTCTCCCTAACGGCCTTCACGACTGCGCCGCTCACGCTGGCATATTCTTCAGCGGAAATATGGTAGGAAGGTGAAGAGAAATTGAGCTCCAGAAGGTTGGCCCCTGCTCTCTCGAATCTCTTGGCAGTATCGGCCCAGGCATCAACGGCTTCAAAGCTTTCGTAGAAACTCACGACGAGTGGAACCCCCTCGCGGCCGCAGACTGCTGCAATCCGGGGAACATTCTCTTGGATGACCCGATCAATGCCCTCGACATACGGTGCTGCCAGGGAATAGAGGCTGCCCGATTCGTCGAAACCGCTCCCAAAACTCCTGAGGGGGAACTGGTAGGGCCTCACCCTTATCCTTCGGTCAGGCTGGGAGGTGAATGATTTGGTGACGATCCCTCCTACTCCTGTCCGGATGAGATCCATGGCAGATTGCGCATCCAAAACCAGCTCAGATGCCCCTGGTAAGACCGGATTCTTGAACCTCACACCGGCAATCTCAACAGATAGGTCCACCGCAGCCATGGGTTATCTCTTCGTCTTTAATGAAAATCACTAATAAAATCAATTAAATCGGAGTCGGATACACATGTATATAGCCTCGGGTGGCAAAAGTCAAGGAAGGAAGTTATAAGGGTTGACGAAGTATTTGAAATGACCTATAAAATATGCCTGGGCCGGCGTAGCTCAGCGGTAGAGCAAGTGATTCGTAATCACTAGGTCGACGGTTCGATTCCGCCCGCCGGCTTGGATGAAGCGAGGGGGTTACAGACGCATTCTGTAGCCCCTTTCAGTTTCTTAGGATGCAGCGAGCAGTGATTTTTCGAGAGGGAAAGGGTTGATACCCGAGGACGGAGAACCGGGAGATAGGGTTAGAAAAACTGTTGCTCCATTAACCAAGAGTCAAGAGCAAACTTGACCCCTCTTTCATTCCTGGCCTTCACCATCTTTAAGGATGGTTTGGCTTTGTCGGCTTCAGTCAAAACAAAGAAGCCCACCTTTCTCCTTTCAGAGAAAAAGTAGGCTTTTCAGATCAACTCAGCTTCCGCTCCGCCTAGCCTATTTCAGCCCCCATTGACATTCAGCAGGAACAGTTCTATCGCAGCAGACTTGGAAATTCTGTCAACCATTTTCTAAGCAGAGGGGTAATGAATCCTCTTTGTCTACGAGCTGGTTTTGATTTTCTGATTCTTTGATGCCCCATTAATGTATCCACATCTGGGATTCATTCAGCATAACAATTCTATCTGCTTGTCAATTTTTCGGTAGGGATGCCAGAATTTCACGATTCAGGATCTGTAAATCTATTGGAAGAGGATCAAGGACCAGAAAAAAATCAATGAGTTACCATGGAAATTGATCAAACAATGCCAAAGGGGAGCTAGGCAAGGCTGCCCCTCAATGCAAAAAAGAAGTCACTCAAGACACCGAGTACTCAGATTCCACTTGAAAAGATGTCACAGCTAGAAATATCCTATCTGGAAGGGTACGTCTATGAGCAAACCAGCAAGGGCGGAGAATAGAAAACACCCTCGATTCAAAACGAGAATCCCGATTCGATTCAATCTGAATCCCGACTATCACCTCGTTCCTGAGATCAAGAAGATAGGGGTGGGGGGAATCGCCGGTAACATCTCACGTGAAG
>WVXP01000057.1:7845-13642 GCA_011773445.1 Pseudomonadota bacterium
GCTCTTGAAATTGAGGTGTTTATCACAGAACCTAGTGGCAGAATGGAAGTAATGAGAGGATCGATGAGGTGGTGTGAGCTGAGCAATCCAGAGAGCAATATTCGTCACTTCCAGGCTGGTCTCCATCTCAACGAAGCCGAAAGCAGAGCTGTGGCTACCCTTATTGTTGAATCACTCCCGTCTCGGTGATAAAGCAGGCCATTCACTCCTGCTTTGCACTTAAAACAGATCATCTCACCCACAACCGGATCAATCCTGGACCTCTTCAATTCAGGGATGGGTTGGGGGAATGGGGTTGGTGTTTAATTCAAATGNNGCACTCAATCTCTCACTCTTCGGCCTCGTGCTTTAAATCCAGGGAGACGAGCTCTTCTCCCAGAAGGTGCTTTTAGATAAAGTATTTCTTGTTTGACAAAGTTTAAAAATTATCCTATAATGTCTATAGAAAATGTAGACAATATTCAAACCCGATGAAGCTGACAACAAAAACTGAATATTTGCTGCTCGCGCTTATATACATTGCGCGGCATGAAAAGGATGATTTCATAAAAATAGACCATATCTGCTCTGAGTACGATATTCCTAAGAAGTATTTGGAGCAGCTCTTTCTAACACTGAAACAGAACCGATACATAAAAACGAGGAGGGGTGCGAGGGGTGGCTACAGGTTGGCAATACCTCCCCATAAGATCACTGTCGCTGAAATCGCGAGACTAATGGATGGTGCGTTGGCACCGACAGAATCTGTAAGCAGGTATTTCTATTCACATACACCTTTGGAAAGGGAAGAGAAAGTTATCAAGATTCTCAAGGAAATCAGAGATTATGTTTCGAATAAGTTGGAAAGCCTCAAAATCTCTGATTTGCTATGAATTGTCGGCCGCTATCATTCTATGAGGGGATTCACGGAATGGGTCTGCAAAATCAGACGTCAAAATCGGCTTGTGGTGCTGAGAAGGACAGCAGGACCAGTTCAGTTCTATCAGAAATATATGAGGCTATTCGAGAAATAAGGCACGGATCAGTTCAAATTCATATTCAAGATGGCAAAGTCGTTCAGATCGACAAATTAAGTAAGTCGAGGATACGCTGAAGTAAAAAGCAGCAACTATAGCTGACCGGACAACTGGAGGCTAGAGAATCGTTTATCACCAGAATTCTCTAGCCTCCTTTTTTGGGAAGAAAAAACGATGATACAAAACAGATTTCCGGAGGAAATCAAATTGTGTTCAGGGAGGTCGCCGAAACGATTGAGAGTTTCAAATATGGATGTGTTGAGAAAGAATCGAGAATTCCAGAATGGTTCAGATCGACAAGACAGAAAGGACTCGGTCTGAATGGAGGTGAACCGTTCAACGCATGAAAGAGAATAAGAAATGCAAAAACACTTTGCCAAGTGATCAACTCGAAACGGGTAGAAAAGCCGTGAGTCAGAAGAAGAGGCTCAAGAGGTTGGCGAAGGAGATGCTAGGTCTGCTGGAGGGGTTGAGGAAGGCGGAGGAGGAGTGGGCCCTGTTGGTCTTCAGGGCCACGAGTCGACCGAGGAGGGAGGGTAAAGAACCATGGAAATGAACCTATTTCTCGCAGCTCCACTCGCCTTTGTATGTGAATATATCGACTCTAGCTTAGGTGGGGGATACGGTACAACACTGACCCCGATACTTCTACTTATGGGTTACAATCCACTGCAAGTCGTCCCAGTAATCCTAATCTCAGAGTTGTGTAGTGGTCTACTTGCCGCCTTCTTCCACCATCGAGAAGGCAATGTCGATTTCAAACCGAAAATGATGGATATATCTATCATTGCAGAAAAGCTCAAGTCTCTGGGTTGGATTGAGGGTTTCAAAAGAGGCGTCCCATTGCATCTGAAAATTGCTTCACTTCTGGCACTCTGCAGTGTGGTTGGTACGATTGTCGCGGTCTTTGCGGCTGTCAGTATCCCAAGGTATTGGTTAAAGCTCTACATTGGATCCCTAGTTTTTCTGATGGGTGGAATCATTATACTTTGTGCAAACAAGAAATTTCGATTCTCCTGGAAAAGAATCACTTTTTTAGGCTTGATTGCCTCTTTCAATAAGGGAATTAGTGGCGGCGGCTACGGTCCGGTAGTAACTGGCGGGCAAATCCTCTCCGGCGTTGAAGGGAAAAGTGCCGTTGGAATAACTTCTTTAGCAGAAGGTCTAACCTGTGCAGTCGGGATCATCTCTTACGCTCTTGTTCTCATGGATCCGCTGGATTTAAGACTAGGTCCTTTCGTCATAATTGGTGCACTATTTTCCGTCCCTCTCTCGGCCAAAAGTGTTAAGAAGGTTTCTACAGAAAGACTGAAATTGGCTATCGGTTTGTTTACGATCATACTGGGAGCAATTACTATCCTAAAAACAGTACGTCTATGAGGAAAAATGAAGGATCCATCCGTGACTGAAGTTAGCCCCCATAGCCGAAAAGAACCGGGTCATGACGAGGGAAAAGGCCGTTGATTTTTTCTGCGAGGCCACCTGATGTTCGCGTCAAATTGGTCACGCCAATCGTTCGACGATAAGGATTCTCAAAAGAAAGCCAGAGAGCTGTTGGACTGGGCGCTGGATAGATTATCACCTGAGGACAGATTGGTTTTGGAATTGGTCTACCTCGAAGGTCTATCGGGGAGAGAAGCCGCTGATCTTTTGGGTTGGAGCGTGGCCAATGTAAAAGTCCGGTCATTGCGTGCCCGGAGTAAACTTCCCAATCTACTTGCGTGATTCGTTGAAGCCCAGGGGAGAAGGGCCGGGAAATCCCTTAAAAAGGATCATACGAGACTGAAAGAGCTGCTCATTAGAGCTTATCATGAAAAAGAAAGGCCTGAAGTTGGTGAGCTCTGGCAGATGAGGGTAATGAGTCATATCCGAAGCCTAGGGCCCATTACTTCTCGAAAAAGGTACTTCATGCTCTTTGAGCAATCTGTCTGGCGTCTGGCTCCGGTAACGTGCCTCTTAATACTGGTATTGGCCGCCTTGTTAATCAAGCTTGATTTCTTCCCGGACTACCAGATGGTGAGACTATTTATCGATGACCCAGTGGAAATCACTTTTGCCGAGGAGTTTGGGCTGTAGCGATGAAAGGATATGAATAACGTGAAATTATGGGCAGGCATAGTGCTTGTGTTTCTCCTTGGGGCGTTGGCTGGGTCGCTTGCAACAGGAATATATTTCAAGCATGGAATTGAACGGTTTGCCAAAGGGGAACGTCCGCCAATAAAAGTAGTATTGATGAAAAAACTTTCTCATGAACTCGATCTGACAGAAACACAACGGGTTGGAATTGAACAGATTCTCGATCAATTACAGGCCAAGTTGCTTGATTTACGACGAAAACATCGACCTGAGTTTGAAAGGCTCTTTAACCACAGTTTTGGATCAGTGCGGGAGAAGCTGAATAGCGACCAGAAAAAACGACTCGATGAAATACGAGAAGAACTAAGGAGCCGACGGCCCTTTAGGACAAAGAAAACCCAGTGAGAGGGGTCAAAGTTTCAGCATGAATCCGCTCGTCTCTTGAACTTATTTCTCTCTATCCACCTTAATGTTCATCTGGAAATTAATACTAAAATTAGTACCGACATATGGAGTCTGGAGCAGTTCTCGTAAGTGTTGATTTGCCGAGGAAGTTTTGCATGATCTGGCCTGCGCCCGATGCTCTCTTTCATCTTTTATTCTTGCTTTAAGGGGAGGGCACGTAATGGAGATGGGTAGCGGTATGAATGGCTAAGGCCAAAAAGCAGGCCACAACGGGTGTCAAGAACCAACCGCAGAGGATATTGACCAAAGTCTGACGACGGATTGTGTTGACGCCTTTGATAATGCCAACACCCAATACCGCTCCTACTACCGCCTGAGATGTCGATACCGGCACGCCAATAAAAGTGTAAAAATGCACGGTCATCGCTTCGGCTAAGACGACCACAAGAGCAGAAAAGGCATCCAATTTGACGAGCCTCTTCCCCACCGTCTCCATAACTCGTCGGCTGAAACTCATAATGCCAAAGCCAATGCTCAGTCCCCCGATGAGGGCCGCAGAGAATACTGTTAACATCCCAGCGCCTACGAAAACACCGGTCACATTTGCCACGTTGTTGGCCCCAAGAGTGTAGGCCCCATACGACCCAGCACCAATGAGGCACAGTCGGAGCCCTATATCTGACTGGAAAACGTTTGTATTATGTCTGTTGTAAAGAACAGCCAGGATCTTGTAGACTAAAACTGCAAAGATTAATCCTCCAACTGGTGTTCCGAACCAGCAAACAACTACCTTCCCCAGACCCGCAACATTAAGTTGACGGTTCAAAATCCCAGTGCCTAAAATGGCTCCCACAGCCGCCTGAGAAGTAGAAACGGGAAGCCCTAAAAGGGTCATGAGCGTCACAGTGATCGCAGCGGCGACCGAGGATATTACGGCCAGGTCGAGGGTCATCTGAGTCAACCCCTTGTATGTTTCTATTCCCGCCTCACCCTCAAAAAGAGCCCCCAGCAGAACAAAGACGGAAGCGAGAATGGCCCCCGTCCAAAACTTGAGCATCCTGGATGATACGGCCGAGCCGAATACATTGGCCGCATCGTTGGCACCAAGAGACCAACCCAAGAATATTCCGCCTAGAAGAGAAAGCACTACACCCGCCTCTTAATACTGATAATGTACAGACGCCGAGATACCCGGTCCGTTTGATCTGAAATCTCTCCGATTTGAATAACCAATTCCTTGAGCTGGAGCTTTTGAAAGGGATCCAAATCCGAATCGAAGATCTTCGTGATGATCCGCCGCTCAATGTGATCGCAGTGGCTTTCGTTGGCGTCTATGGTCAGGACGAGGGGCTTAATGTCCTCTGACCTTCTGAAAAGCGCCTCCACTTGTTTGATCACCAGATCGCAGCACTCAAGGGAGATCCGAATCAATTCCTTCATGTCTAAGACAAGGAAATCTGGGGTGTTCAAGCTTTGGGTTTGAATGATGTAAAGAACACGCTCAAATAGACCGGGAATCTGATCGACTGCCTCAAGTAAACCCAAAATGTCTCCCCGGGACTCAGGAATTAGCACTTTGGCATACATTATGGTCTCGATTTCATTGCGGATGTCATCGGCCTTTGACTCCACCTTGTGCGTCTGCGCAGTCAAAAAGTCAAGGTCCTCGCAAATACCTTTTTCCAAGTAGACGTTTGTGGCTTTCTGAAAGTTCTCCTGAGCCATCTTCAGGTTATCCAAATACTGATAAATCAGTTGCTCGACTTGTTGTTCTTTTCTGAAAAAGAATTCAAACATGATCTCTCCCAAGCCATAAGGTTTGAAGAAATTCAAGGCCATACCAAAGAAACCCATGAATAATATCAGAAAGCCGCAGGCTTTTGAACCTGGGTATGAGTTGCGAAAGGGGGGGGATCCGTTGCCAAAGGAACTGAGATGGTGACCCCTATTGCGCTATTCGTTGCCTCTCAGATTGGTAGAGCCCCATATTATGCGGCATGCATTTAGAAGTTCGTTAGCTGACTGACCGGACCCTCGGAGTTTCGACTCCTCCTAAGAAACTGCCGGCCTAAGTTCGTGGTTTTGAATGAGCTCATATCCCAGGAGTCGCGGAAGAGGCAGTTTCTTCCGCGTATAACGCACACAGCACCTCAGTGTGCGACACCTGCTAACTGAGATATTCTATCTGGGCCAATCCCCCGGAGTGTTTACTTGCTTGGGAACTAAACAGTTTCAAGCATCGGTGATAACTTGCGATCACATCTAGCCGGTTATGTCCGAACAAAGAAGATGCCTAACTA
>WVXP01000128.1:0-315 GCA_011773445.1 Pseudomonadota bacterium
ACCACAGCAGCTTAAGGTGGTTTGAAGCCTGCTCCTGCAAGCCGGCTCCGAGGGGCCCTCCCCCATCTCTTGTGCAGCCTCGTGGCGCAGTATGCGTAAGAAACTGCCTCTTGCCACACTTAGGGGCGGAATAGAGCGCGACTCCTGGGATTCGAACTCATTCAAAACCACGAACTTAGGCCGGCGGTTTCNNAGGAAGTTTGCTGAAAAAGTTGGCCTTTCTCCAACCTATTTGAGCCGGATCGAAAATGACAGGGAACCGCCTCCTTCAGAAGCTATCATCGAGAACCTGGCGGCGGCCCTTGACATTGACCG
>WVXP01000128.1:345-794 GCA_011773445.1 Pseudomonadota bacterium
AACCCACAGCGAGTGGCCTCGTTCATGAGGACAGCGGCCGAGACCGGTTTCCAGGAGGATAGAGATTGGGACCGAATAGAAAGGGAGCTTCGCAGGATAAAGAAGAGAAAGAAGGTCTCAGGACGAAAAACCTGATGGCAAGGGTACCGTGGATTCCTCGTGAAGCCATTGCTCATGAGGCCAACTCCTTGTTGAGTCGTTTTGAAGCCTTTGTCGGGAAGCCCGTCTCGCCACCGATTCCTATCGAAGCGATTATCGAGAAATATCTCGGTCTTGTCCTGGGGTACGATGACCTTGAAAAGTTACTTGGTCTCCCAGATGTTCTAGGAGCCACATGGGTGGAGGAGAAAAGGGTAGTGATTGATAAATCTCTATTAGATGGAGTGGAGGGACGTCTGCTGTTCACCTGCGCCCACGAAGTGGGTCACTGGATATTGCACAGATTCTGG
>WVXP01000128.1:813-1552 GCA_011773445.1 Pseudomonadota bacterium
TTAAGCTTCGCGGGGAGAGGCAGGCCGACTATTTCGCTGCGTGCTTTCTGATGCCGAGAGACCGTGTAATCTCGGCCTTCGAGGCGGTGTTCGGATCAGAGCCCCTGGTAATGTACAATAAGCGGGGGTGTTTCGGTCGGTGGGCCATGATCTTAGATCCTGCACTCGAAACCGCCCCAGAGATCGCCGAGGCTGTCAAAGTCGCAGGGGGATTTTCCAATTGCTCTCGGCAAGCAATGACATATCGCCTTCAAGAACTTGGTCTCCTGGTTGACCGGACATGTGGGCAATAGTTTTTTTTCAGATCTTTGTTGTATGTTATGAAACAGAAAACAAAGTAATGGTCTGAGAAATGCGAGAGATTCGGAGCGGTCGTGTCACAGAACATCATAAAAGGGTGATGGATAAAAGCACCTGTCCCGAGGTTTCGGTCATCCCTGAAGCAGAGGTCGTCGTTACCATTCTTGAGACCGGTCAGATTGCCTTTTGGGGAGATGTTGTTGCGGGTCGGCAGATTTCAACAGCCTTGGGGAGCTTCGTGTTTCAACCCACACCGTATTGCGGATAGGAGTTCTAGGTTCATGATGAGCCAAGGAATTGAGGGCTTCCGGCAAGATTTGAAAGATTGGATCCGGGCGAGGCCTTCGATACTCTATGCCGGCTTTTTGGAGACGAATCGGGCAATAGAGGAAATTCGGCGAATTGCGGATGACACGGGTGCGGAAGTAATGGTCTACCG
>WVXP01000128.1:1594-1822 GCA_011773445.1 Pseudomonadota bacterium
CCATCGTCTCTGGGTTCTTCTCTACTTCCACTTACTGGTTGAAGAGCCAAACGGAATACTTCTCGCCAAACTGAGAGAGATCGTGGACCAGGGTTCTATGAACGAGACCGTTCTCTTAGTTGGACCGTCCTCCTTTAGACTTCCAGAGGAGTTGTCTGACATTCCTTTCCTCGATGCACCGCCTCCTGGCGTAGAAGAAATCAGAAACTGGTTGAATCCAAAAGACGC
>WVXP01000128.1:1889-6589 GCA_011773445.1 Pseudomonadota bacterium
TGGAAGACCTGTTCTCTTTTGCTGTCGCCCGTCACGGGTTCATTGAACCCGAATGCGTTGAAAAGAAATCCCTTCAAAAAAGGGGACAAAGGGCCGCGGGCATATTGCGCATTGAGTATCCCGAAACAACGCTTGAAGATATAGGGGGTTATCAAGTCTTAAAGGATTGGCTGAAAGTTCGTAAACAGGTTTTTTTGAAGCGTGGTGCATTAGGCATCGCCCATCCAAAGGGAATCCTCCTCTTGGGAGTCCCCGGCTGCGGAAAGTCCTTTATCTCTCAAGCTGTAGCCGGCTCCTGGGAGATCCCCCTGGTGCGGATGGATCCTTCATGCTTATACAGTTCACCCCTCGGTGCTTCGGAACAAAACCTTCGGAGGGCCCTAAACTTGGTCGAATCCGCGAGCCCGTGTGTCCTATGGATCGATGAGTTGGAGAAAGGATTCGCAGTGACCGACCCTCGGACTGATGGAGGAGTGGGATATCGACTTCTAGGGACACTTCTCAGCTTTCTTCAGGAACGATCATCACCTGTCTTTATCGTTGGAACAACCAATGACATTCGTATGTTGCCAAAGGAGTTTCTCAGAAAAGGCAGATGGGATGAGATCTTCTTTCTGGATCTCCCTGAAGAGGAAGAGAGAAGGTCGATCTTAGAAAAGATCTTAGCAAGGCATGGCATTGATGTCCCCGTGACCCAGCCAATGGTGGGGTTTAGCGAAAACTTCTCCGGAGCCGAACTGGAGCAGGCTGTCCTCGATGCGATTTTTCAATCAGGGGGGCGAAGAGAAAATGTCGGCGATTGGGAAATCTTTCGGGCCCTTCGGAAGACAATTCCACTCTCCTACGCGTTCAGCGACGAGATTGAAGCCCTCAGATCATGGGCGAGATTTCATGCCCGATTAGCCAGTAAATCCCCTGAATCGAGCATCACGTCCGAGAATGGCTCGCTGCACATAAAGAGTAATACGGTATGAACCGGCGTTTTCTTAAGCGAGTCATCTGTGAAATCCGGTCCTTGGACGAAGATCGGAAGTTGCAATTGGAAGGGATTCTACAGCATGTGGACCGAGACGCTTTGGCTGTGTCCAACTGGGTAAGGATACTCGATATCTTTATAGAGGGAGGGCTTGTGTCCAGTTTTTCGTTTGAGAGGGAACACATTTTGAAGCAATTGGAAGAAGGGATTCTGACGGCCTGCAGAGATGAGAATCGCGTGAAGATTCTCGGCATCTTTCTCGGCCTACCTCTTGATATCCCAACTAAGGTTGTTCTTGAGGGATTCAGCTCGCGGCTTATTTCGGAACTCAGAAAAGAGCGTTCAATTCGACTGAAAGCTCAATTGGCTCACATCCTTGTTCACTGCAGTCCTAAGCCTCCAACCGGTGCGCGGGCCGAAGACTATCTCTGGGGGATCCATCATCCTGAGGAACTCGCTCGATGCCAGGCGCTTCTTTTCCTTCACAAAAATTACGGCGAAGAGATTCTGAAGCCAATGTGGGAAGCAGTCCTGATGACCGGAGAAGAACCCACGCTGCCATTAATGGGGACCCTCATCGGACTGGTGAAATCTCACAGAAGAGGAGAAATGTTGTCCAAATTTCAAGAACTTTCCCTAACTCAAGGCAAGAGAGTTCTTCACCTGATGTGCTTGGAAGAAAGGAAAAGAATTCCACGCTTTTTCTTACTGCCTTTTATCTTGAATGGGGAAGGGGATGAACATGGAAAAATCCAGGCACCCCTTCGAAACCAGAAGTCGCGCAAGCCTCGAACAGATAAACTCAAGGAGAGGCTGAAGGCGATCCTCAAGGAGGGGGAGAAGAGAGGAGAATACAATGTCGCATCTGACTATGGTGAGGACCGAGTTTAAGGATAGAGAAATTCTGAAGGAAGTGATTAAGAAGGTGAGTCTGGAGTTCAGAGAGGGCGGGATAATCCGGCAGGGGCAGCAAAGAACTGAAGCTGACTTCATTGTGAAAGGTCCGAATGGGAGCGCCATCGGTTTCTCCTGGAACGCAAAGGAGAGGGCCTTTGATGCCCACGTGACTGGAAACACGCACAAGAGTTTTCTTGACGCGATCCGCACCGCTTATGCCCGAGAAAAGGTGTTGAAAGAGGGAAGAAGACGGGGTTTTGTTCTTCACCAGGAGGAAAAACTCGAAGGCAAGGGCATCAGGTTGGTATTAAAGAAGGTAGTCTGAGAAAAGGATCGCAAAGGGAGGGTAAATCATGGAAGAGATCATTGTTAACATCAAAAATGGAAAGGTGCAAATTGAAGTTCAGGGGGTCCATGGGCTAAGGTGCCTTGATGTAACTCACGGTCTTGAGGAAGTCCTGGGCAAAGTAGAGCAGAGATCGCTGAAACCCCTTTTACACGGTGATTCAACCACCCAGATCGTCGTTTCCACAGGCCATGGATTGGAAAAGTAACCACAAAAATTAATCGGAAGGTCCTCCTCCCCTATTGAGGGCTAGTCAGCTTCTCAAGNNGCTGACAATCAATCCTTGCAGCGACGGAGGCAACCGTAGGATCCGTGGCCGGGATCGCCTGAGTCGGCATCGCTTCCCCCCGGCAGAGGATATCTCTTGGTCAGTTCGGACAGACTGTTTTATAATATCAATAGAGCCACTGACACTTCTGCACAAAAAGCCATCATGAGAATGCTTTTGAAATAATTCAGTCTTTCCGTGCTGGGTAAGTTTCTTTTCGCCATGTACCTCGGAGTCCCTCTCTGTTTTGGTCAGGAGGATTTGATTCCGCCAACCCGGAGCCTCCAAGGTACCGAGGCCCTTCCTGGCAGGCTCACGATTGTGAGCGAACCTTCAGGACTCGAAGTTATCCTTGACGGCTCCACCATTGGAAGGACCCCCATATGGCTTAGACCGGTTGAACCGGGCTCCCATGAGCTAAAGATCGAACAGGCAGAAACAGACATACGCCTCGATCCTGGCAAAATCGTGAGAATCAGCTCTTTCAAGGGCTCCTTTGTCATGGTCTCAGAAGAAATAGATAAAGAGACACAGCCAGAGGAAGAGCGGCAGCCCAAGGCGCTGAAAGCGGGTAGAGAACCCCCCTTCGCCCGCGCAGAGGAGACAACAGCGGATCTGACTCCTTGGGAGGGATTCCTCAACCGATCGTCTCTTCACTTCTGACATGACTTCAGTATGTCCTATTTGCCATGAATACAAAAAAGCCCGCTCTATCGGAATAAGAGAGCGGGCTTTTGAAGGTCAAGAAGAAGCAGGGCCGGTTATGGATTCTGCCTTTAAAGTCTATCGGAGTGCGGACAATTGCCGGTACTTCTCGCTTGAATAAGAGTCAAGACCAGACTTGACGCCTCTTACAAAATAACCTTCAATTCCTACCAACGTCCCCGAAGCAGTCCAGCTCAAGGTGGAAAGCTATGTTCAGGTTCCTTGACTTTTGCCTGAACAAAAGATAAACGAATTAGGGATCTATGCAGCTCCATGAAAAGGAAGCAGTGATGTCTACCGCCTTGGAATTGAGTAAGAAAGATTTGGATCGTTATCTAAAGGCAGCATCTCGACGGCCTGCTCCGCCTGAATTGACGCCAGATGAAAATCGTGAAAGAGATCGGCTATTAGGGCGAATTCGAGAGGCGGCTGCTTTGGTCAAGGCCCGCTTTGGAGCAAGGAAGGTGATTCTTTTTGGTTCTATTGCCCATGCGGCATGGTTTTTTCAGAATTCCGACGTTGATTTGGCAGTCGAAGGATTAGTAGGCGATGATTATTGGAAAGCATGGGCGCTTGTTGAGGAGGTTGTAGGGGATCGTCCAGTGGACCTGATCGACATAGAGACGGCTAGGGAATCTCTCAAGAGAGCCATCGAGCGCTATGGGGTAGAATTGTGAACACCCTATATCAGGAACTGGTCGAGAGAATCCGTGGCGAAGTGCCGGACTTGGAGCGCCTGGTGCATAGAGCCCTGCAGGCTTGGTCTCAAGCCCAGAGGGAATCCGGCGATCGAGATTTTTTTCTTGATTCAGTGGCTCTAAATCTCCACGGCTTTTACTCGGGCGTTGAGCGTATTTTTGAACTCATCGCCAGACATGTCGATCGCAAGCTTCCAGACAGTGAAACCTGGCATCGTGATCTTCTCTTGCAAATGAGTCAGGAAATGGAGGACGTGCGACCCGCTCTGATTGGCGAAGACGGCGCTATAGCTCTGGATGAGTTCCGACGTTTCAGGCACCTGGTTCGAAATGTATACACAACAAACCTGGTACCTGACAAGTTAGTGGGGTTGATGTCGGCTCTGCCCGGGTTGTGGCGCAAACTTAAGGCGGAATTGCTCGCTTTTGCTGAATTTCTGCAGAGGTTGGCTGAGGCTGCTGATCCTGGATGAGAGGGGAGTTCTTTGTATAAGACCTAGACGTTATCCCTTCGCGATCCTCCATCCAAAAGACTCCACTTTCTATTTCGTTTGGAAGAAATTCAAAATGAAGGTCTGACCTCGCCCTTCTCTATGACCGAGGATTCTTTGCGCGAGGGTCATACCGTCAAGAACTCAAAAATAAAGTTTGACCCCACCGCATGCAGAAAAAGCAGGGCCGGTTTAGGACCCTGCCTTTAAAGTCTATCGCAGCGGGGACAATTGCCGGTACTTCTCGCTTGGATAAGAGTCAAGACCAGACTTGACGCCTCTTACGAAATAACCTTCAATTCCTACCAGCGTCCCCCTT
>WVXP01000173.1:0-956 GCA_011773445.1 Pseudomonadota bacterium
TGAAATGGCAGTATCTGCTCTTTCCAAATCTATGTTCGTGGCCAGTCTCCGTGATCTTATTTGAATCCTTTGGGTTTTTTTGTCTACGAGCCAAAGGATCCGAAAAAATTCAATATTAAAGTCTGACCCTCAACGCCTTTATTTCTCATGTCAAGACTGAGACCGTTCCCATAGTTTAGTCTTTCCTTTTGCCTTTGGCCCATCTCCCTCAACCTCAGCCTTAACGTTTTTCCCTCCCCCTTCCGCTTTCGGCCTCTAAGCTCCGGTTTTCTACCAAGTTGGCGCGCGACGTGGAAATCAACAAGTCGCCGGATCATCTTCTGGTATTGGGTATGGTGTTTTAGGGCGAGACATTACCAGGGTAATTGCCAATCCATTTGATCCAAGCGAGCCTCCTCTTTACCGCATTAAAAAGTCTCTTGTCTCCAGTAAAGAAATCACATTTCTCTTTTTCCGCCAGCGCGAGGTACGCGCAGTCGTAGGGAGAGAGGCCATACTGTCTTGCCATGCGGAAAGTCGGCTCGATCAAATCGTCGAAACTCATGACCTCAATTCCGAGCGAAGTGATGTAGTTGATTGCCCGATAGGCAGCTTCTTCTCTGATTCTCTTTCTATTGACGGCCACGTTAACGGCGCTGACGATCTCATAAGGGAAGAGAGTCGGTGCGATCAGGTCGATCTTCCCCTCCACAAAATCATTAAGAAGGATTGTAGCCGCATCCGTCGCCTCCTCGTCTTCAAATTGCCATTTTAGAGCAGCGCTTGCGTCAAGTACTGCTTCCACGGGGTAGTGTCCTTTCCTCTCTGGCCAGTCTGACCCACTCGGCAGAATCTTCCTTAAGTTTACCAATGCTCTTTCTAAACTCCAGCATCCGCTTCAGGATTTTCCTTTTCCGAATTCTCTCCTGATCCTCTTGAAGCACCATGTCGAGGGCTTTCTCTACAGCCTCTGTTTC
>WVXP01000173.1:973-9720 GCA_011773445.1 Pseudomonadota bacterium
TCTCATATGCTTATATCTTAACATGCAATCGCCCCCTATTAAGGTATGTACATATCTATGCTAGCATGTACACGGATCACAGTCAATTCTGAATCGAAAAACCTTGAACTGTCCAGATTCCTCTGGAAATCATGGCAGAGTCCGCGTTTGTGGTTTCTGCGGTCACGGCTCACATTTTGCTTTTGACCTCTAACCTCCGGTTTTCCCACGAAGTTGGCGTGCGACGTAGAAATCAACAAGCCGGCGGATCATCTTTTGGTATTGGGTGCGGTGTTTTTGCGCTTCTCTTTTGAAAAAGTCGACACTGGTCTTGCTCAAAGCGATCGTGACCTTGACATTTTCTTCTTTGAAGGCCAGCTCCTCGGGGGAGGGTAGAAAATCCTTAATCACGCGAAGATCCCCCAAAGGCTCATCCGTGTATTTTATTTCCTTTTTCATATATCTCCCTCCCCCTTCGCCAGTACCCAGCACCAAAAATGCGTATCACGTTACCGCGATAGGTGAAACGTACTGTCATGATTCCATCTCCAACTCTGCCAAAACAATAATACCGTTTCTCCTTCTCGCTGTGGCTGAGGTCTTCGGCGATTACACGGTTAGGGTCGGCGAAGGCGTACGATGGGACCTCGAACATAACTCCATGCTTTATTTGATTCTCTTCGTTTTTCTTCTCATCCCATTCGAATGGAACCCTCCCCATGAAAAAAGAATATTAAGAAACGATTCAGAAAGCAATATAAATATACGTATAATTATACATTAAAATCTTGCCTGAAAGAGTTGTTTTCGACAAATCCAACCAATTTGGCCAATTCAACAGATCAACCTTGATCCTTGCACCTTTAACCTTTAGCGTTCCCCCTTCCTATCCTGATCCCCGGCCCCCGCCGTCTTTAATCCTTCCCCCTTTTTCCCGCCCCCTGACACCCGTCTCCCGTCCCCTGTCGTTCATTTCTTCTCCTTTCGCCTTCCCGTCCTGACCCCGACAGGTGTTTGACGAGTGGACAGGTCTATTCTTGTGCAATCACTGAAGCTGTCTGACGGTTACGAGCTCGAGAGATACTTTCAAAAAACTGAGGAAAAATTGATATCTTTTGTCAACTTCATTATAATGAAGACCCCCTGGAAGTGAGCGAGAGCCATCTGGTATGGGACCTGGAGCGAAAATTAGAGTTCTTCGGTTAGAGAATCGAATGAACTCGGAGGAACTATCCAAGAGAGCAGGGGTAGGCTCAGGCTCTGCCCTGGCTGTAAAGAAATAAACCCACTGGTGGAACAGAAAAAGGAGCCGCTGCAAGATCACAATTTGCTTGTCGGACCTTAGTGCAGAGTTGGACTCGCTCGAAACGAGGAGCTCGATGGTGGATACAAAAGACACTGCGATTGTGAGGAGCACCTGTCGTATCTGCTATAACAGTTGTGGTGTGCTTATATATCTGGAGGGCGGAAGGCCCGTCAAGATAGAAGGAGACCCGCAGAATCCGATGAGCAAGGGGAGATTGTGCCCGAAAGGATCAGCATCTCTGGAATACCTTAACCATCCTGCCCGATTAAAGCATCCACTCAGAAGGACGGCAAAAAGGGGTGATGGAAAGTGGCAACCCATCACCTGGGATGAAGCCCTCGAGACGGTGGCAGGTGAATTAAGAAGCATTAGCGGGAGACACGGGATCCTGTCGGTTGCGTTTCTCAGGGGAGCTTCCAAAGGGCTCCCGGATAGCTATATGGCCAGGTTTGCCAACATATTTGGTACACCGAATATTTCGTCGCCAGCACCAGTCTGCTTTGTCCCGGGAGTCAATGCGTCGAAACTCACCTACGGTTACTATGCCTACCCTGACCATGAGCATCGACCGAGATGTATCGTTGTTTGGGGCGCTAACCCCGAGGCAACAAATGTCGCTGAATATGAAGAAATCGTTGAGGCTGCAAAGAAAGGGGCTAGAATCATCGCGATCGATCCGATCGAAAACGAGTTGACAAAGATGGCCGATCTGTGGCTCCGGCCAAGACCAGGGACGGATTTGGCGCTTTGTTTGGGGATCATGAATGTTATTGTGAATGAAAACCTCTATGACCGGGATTTCGTAGATCAGTGGACAATTGGATTTCCGGAGCTGAATGCGCATCTTCAGGATTATCCGCCTGAACAAGTGGCGGAGATAACCTGGGTGTCTGAGGAGATGATTCGGAAGGCAGCTAGGCTGTATACAAAAGAGAAACCAGGACTCATTCTATGGGGAAATGGAATCGAAACGACCTTAAACAGTTTTCAGGCGTGTCGCGCCATCGCCATATTAAGATCGATTTCGGGGAATTTGGGAGTTCCGGGTGGAGAAGTCAAATACTCCTCGCCAGGAGGATTGCCAAAGTCCGACCCTGAATTTGTTTGTCAGGACAGTATCCCCCCAGACACTCGGGCTAAGCGACTCAGCATGAAAGATAACCTGATGCCTATCGTCTATTATGCCCTTCCGCAGAGGGTCATAAAAGCCATCCTCGAGGACGATCCCTATCCTGTTCGAGCGATTTACCAGCAAGGCGGAAATCTGCTTACCGCTTACACGAACGCGAAGGAAACCTACAATGCTTTGATAAAATTGGAATTCCTCGTTGTAGCCGACCTTTTCATGACACCGACTGCTATGTTGGCTGATGTCGTTCTACCTGCGGCGACTTATCTCGAGTATGACAGTGTTGAGCAACCGTGGCACTTTCCGATCGTCTCGGCTCAGCAAAAGGTGGCTCAAGTGGGCGAAAGCTGGCCGGATGGTAAAATACTCAATGAACTGGCAAAAAGGATGGGTTTTAGTAATTACGTATGGGACGATATGAACCAGGCGTTGGATCGTGTTCTCAAACCTGCAGGGGTGACGTTTGAGGAATTCAGAGAGATCGTGACATTGGTGGGAACCAAATTGTACAGACATTACGAAAAGGGGGGATTTGAAACTCTCTCAAAAAAGGTTGAGCTTTACTCAGAGAGGCTCAAGGAGTGGGGTTTTGATCCTCTGCCTGAATACCGTGAGGCCCCTGAAACTCCTCTCAGCGACCCTCGGATGGCAGAGGAGTATCCGTTCGTCTTGACGACGAGAAAAGGAGATGTCTTCCGACATTCGGGCGGCAGGCAGATTCCCTCTTTGAGGAGCAAGAGGCCACAGCCGATTTTGAAAATGCATCCCCAGCCGGCGGAGAATCTGGGGATAAAGGAGGGGGATTGGGTCCATATCTCGACGAAGAGAGGGAGAATAAGACAGAAAGTGACTCTCGTCGATAGCCTTGATCCCAGAACAATCGAAGCAGACTATGCCTGGTGGTTTCCCGAAAAGGACACTTCTAGTCTGTTCGGATGGGATGAGTCGAACATCAACATCTTAACGAGTGATAAACCCCCGTATAACCGAGAGATGGGTTCCGCGATTATGCGAGGGATATCCTGTAAGGTTTCCAAGGTGTAACAATCAATGCTCTGTGAGCGGTCCGGGAGAGAGGAATCAATTATGACTCCGAAACAACGAGTCATGGCAGTTCTTCAAGGAAGGCTGCCAGACAGGGTTCCTGTGTTTCTTATGAGCCGACGTTATTCCATGAAGATCGCGGGGCTTTTATTTAGGACGTGTCTTGAAGACATCACCGGTGAAAAATATGCTATTGCCCAGGCTGAGGCCTACAGGCGCTACGGTTATGATGGAGTGATGGATCTTGAGGGAGTGAATTCGGAGTCGGAGGCCCTTGGAAGTGTCCTGAACATTTCTGATAATGAAAGTCCAACTGTAAAGGTTCCTCGACTTCAAAACTATGAAGAGCTCCAAGGCCTAGAAATCCCTGACTTCAGAAATAGCAACCCCATCGTTAGACAGTCAAACGTAATTAAAAACCTGAGGGGGCATGTGGGCGTTGAAGTTCCTGTCTATGCCAATGTACAGTCCCCGTTCAGGTCAGCTGCAATGCTCCGGGGCCTCAATAACTTTTTGCTTGATCTGTATGAGAATCCCAAAGGCGTTCACAGACTATTGGAAAAGACAACTGAAATGGCGATCCTCTACGGGAAAGAGCTCGCCAAATGCGGGAGTGATATTCTTATGCCATCTAATCCCCTGGGTTCTCGGGATATCATCTCTCGAAAGCACTATGAGGAATTTGTGTTCCCTTACGAAAAGAGAATGGTAGGGTCTTTCCGAGAGGGAGGCATACCCTCCATACTTCACATATGCGGCGATGTGAACGATCGGCTTGATCTAATTGCAGACACGGGCTATGACGGTGCCAGTCTTGATAGCATGGTAGATCTCGCCTCTGCGAAAAGGGGTGTGGGACCAAAAATATGTTTGATCGGGAATGTGGACGTATTCAGCCCGCTGAGGAAAGGCACCCCCGGAGACGTTGCCAGGGAAGCAGAGGAATGCATAAAGAGAGCTGGTGGGGATGGGAAATTCATGCTTTCGGCTGGCTGTGAGGTGATTTTCGATACGCCTGAGGAAAACTTGCTTGCCTTAATTGAGACGGCACAGAGGTTCTTCTACTAGTGTCGAATACGCTTAGAAAGGAGGTGGAGACCGCTGTCAGAATGATCTTACTTGATTCTTGGTTGAACCGTAAACACTGATAGGAAGGGAGGAGTCCAAAATGAAAAGGAAGGGTTTGTTTTTTGCAACAATTCTGGCTCTCTTGCTTGTTTCGCATCTTGGGGTTTCGCCATCTCTAGCGGCAGAGGAACCATACAAGGTCGGGGCGGTCCTCGAGGTGACAGGAGGGCTTTCTTTTCTTGGGGAACCGGGAAGGAATACCTTGGTGATGATTGAAGAGGAAATCAATAAATCGGGCGGGATCAACGGCCACCCGTTGGAGATCATCATCTATGACACCGAAGGACAACCCACACGGGCCGTCACCTTAACCCAAAAACTTATCAAGAGAGACAAAGTCTCGGCCATTGTCGGGCCGATGTCGAGCGGTTCAGTCCTTGCGATGATCCCGATTATCCAGGAGGCGAGGATACCTAATATGGCCCTAGGTGCCAGTCGGAAGATTGTTGAACCTCCCAAAGAGTGGGTTTTCAATACGGTCCAAACCGATACAAACGGTGCTGCTCGGATCTATGAATACATGAGGAAGGTGGGGATTAGCAAAGTTGGAATCATCACGGTCTCCACAGGTTTCGGAGACAGCGGCCGGGAACAACTCATCAGACTCTCCTCTGATCATGGCATCGAGATCACCGCCGATGAAAAATTCGGGGCAAAGGATTCCGATATGACGGCCCAGCTCACTGGGATTCAAAGAACCGATGCGCAGGCCGTTATCTGTTGGACGGTTGGTCCCACAGAAGCCATTGTCACCAAAAACTGGAAGCAGCTGGCGATGAAAATTCCCCTCTATCAGAGTCATGGTGCGGCCTCCAAGACCTTTCTCAAAATGACCGGTGAAGCTGGTGAAGGTATCATTTTCCCAGCACCGAAATTGATCGTTGCCGACCAGATACCGGGCTCAGATCCTCAGAAAGCGATTCTCATAAGATATCGCGATGCCTATGAATCAAAGTTTGGGCATGAGGTGAGCAAATTCGGAGGCAACGCCCACGACGCGATTTGGATAGTCATCGAAGCATTGAAAGCCGTGGGGCCAGATCGGACGAAGATCAGAGACTATGTCGAGAATCTGGGGGACTACCTTGGTGTGGTAGGCAAATACAATTACTCTCCTACAAACCATAACGGTCTGACAAAAGATTATTTTGTGATGGTTCAGGTTGTGAATGGGGATTGGAAACTGCTTGAATAGGATCGGCTGACCGGTTGATTGCGTTTGGGTTTTCTGAGGTAGTTAAACAGGGTTGCATGTTCGACGCAACAGTGCAGCCCTTTTTCCTTTTCTTCCCTTTTGAACCAGATGGGACTGAGTCTTTGGGCCCGAAACCCAGGAGACCTTTCACGTCCAGAGTCTGCACAGGAGTATCTGATGAGACTTTTGCCCGAGCCCTCCTACAAAAAATTCATAACAGGCGAGCTGAAGCGCTTCGATGAGAGAGATACGGGTTTCAGCCGAGGAGTCGTCGAGGGAAATAAGTACACTGTCATGCACGAGAACAGTGTCAGGAACATCGAAAAACTGATACCCGGAAAAACGATTCTTGATCACGCTTTATGGGTCGCCGGCCGAACCGTGGACTACATATTGCGGAAAAAAGAAATGGCCAGAGAGGGGGCGCCGATATATAACAGAGGATACAGACTGGAAAACCCGGATCCATCAGCAATGACCAAAATTATCAAAGAAGTAGCCTTGTGGCTCGGGGCGGATTTGGTAGGAGTAACGAAGCTCAATCCTCTCTGGATCTATACTCACTGGGGGCACCATAATGCCATGTACACGAGCGCCGCGGAGCCGGGCATACCAATCAATCTCCCAGAAGAGTACGATAGGGTCATTGTCATGATCCATGAAATGGACCACGAACGTCTCCGCCGCACACCCGCTGTTGAATCTGAAACCGATATCATGTATTCGAAAATGGGGTGGTGTGCGAGTTCACTTGCAACTTACATCCGTGAGCTCGGCTTTCGGGCCATTCCCTGTGGGAACGAACTCGGGTTAAGTATCCCCATGGCAATCGATGCGGGCTTGGGTGAGTTAAGTCGTATGGGGCTCCTTATGACGCGTGAATTCGGGCCAAGGGTCCGAATCAGCAAGGTATTTACCAATCTACCGCTCTTACCTGATACTCCAGTGGAGATAGGTATCCAGAGATTTTGTGAGAAATGCAGTGTGTGTGCAGAACATTGCCCCAGTCGTGCTATCATGTCAGGCCCTAGGACTGACAAGGCATGGGATAGATCCAACTCAGCGGGCATTTTGAAATGGCCTCTTAAGGCCATGGATTGTTTCAATTGGTGGGTTGCAAATGGAACGCATTGTTCAATCTGTATCCGGGTCTGCCCGTGGAACAAACCCAATACCCTCTTTCATAGATCTATTAGACTCCTGGCAGAACGGAATTTATTCACGAAGGGTCTCGTGTTTTTTGACGAATTGTTAGGGTATGGGAAACAGGACAAGAGAAACGATTACAGTGCGATTCAAGACCCTTCGGTAACAAAGCTTTAAAAAGAAATTCTCTGAGTTAGCCTCAAAAATTGGCGAAGAGCCGGAGGCGCACAAATTGACTTTATCATCGCAAATATTTCAGTTGCTCATAACCGGCATCACCGTGGGAAGCATCTATGCGATGGTGGCTATCGGTTTCAACATCATCTACAATTCAACGGATGTTCTCAATTTTGCCCAGGGCGAATTTGTCATGGTCGGTGGCATGTCGATGATCATGTTTCACGAAACATTTGGTATTAATATGCCGCTGTCCTTTTGTCTGGCCGTATCAGTCGGTACCCTTGTCGGAATATTTTTCGAGCGTTTTACGATCCATCCCCTGAAGAATCCCCCTCTCGTGACACTCATCCTGATCACGATCGCGGTCTCTATAATTCTGAAGGGACTCGCGATGGTAGCTTGGGGAAAAGATTCGTACCCCCTGGAACCGTTCTCCGGTGCCGAGCCGATCCAAATATGGGGGGCTGCGATACTGCCTCAGATACTGTGGGTGATAGGAATCACCATGGTCGTGGTCCTCTTGTTGACCTATATGTTTAGATTCACCATGCTGGGCAAGGCATTAAGAGCCTGTGCGATAAACCGGGAAGCCGCGAGCTTAATGGGGATCAACGTCAAGGCAATGATCACTCTGACTTTTGCGATGAGCGCCGCCATTGGTGCGATTGCTGGGATTATTATTACCCCGATCACTCTCATGGAGTACGACAGAGGGCCCATGCTCGGAATCAAAGGTTTCTCTACGGCTATCGTGGGGGGAGTTGGCAATTCGTTCGGTGCTGTCGTAGCAGGGCTGATGATCGGTATACTTGAGTCCTTTTGCGCTGGCTTCATCTCTTCAGGGTATAAGGACGCTTTCGCCTTCCTGATCATGGTCCTCGTTCTTTTCTTCAGACCCGGAGGGCTTCTTGGTAGGTATGAGGTGGAGTAGATGACAAGGGGAAGGCTGCCACTGTTCATAATTGTCTCTGCCGCTATTTTTCTCTTCCCGTTCATCGCCCGGGATGACTACTTTCTTACCGTTATGATCATAGTCGGCATACACGTTCTTGTTGCCCTGGGATTGACGATGCTGATTGGATTCGCTGGCCAACTCTCTTTATGCCAGGCGGCATTCTATGGAATAGGGGCCTATACGACGGGTGTGTTGTCTGCAAAATTTGGCGTTAGTCCTTGGATTTCGAGTGTGTTGGCAGTTTTTTTCGCCTGTTTACTTGCCTTCACTCTCGGCGTTCCTGCATTGAAACTAAGGGGACATTACCTCGCAATGGCAACCTTGGGCTTCGGTGAGATCATGACGATTGTCTTCAAAGAACTCGGAAGCCTAACTGGAGGACCCTCAGGGTTGGTTGGAATTCCTCGATTAGGTATTGGCAGCTTCTTTCTAGATACCGACTTACGTTATTACCTATTGGTGTGGGTGATCGTCTTGGTTGTCGTTGCTTTTTTGATCAACTTGACGAATTCGCGGGTTGGAAGGGCCCTCCTGGCGTTGAAAAGGAGTGAGGACGCCGCTGCAACCATGGGGATACCCGTAGCCAGATACAAGATAAAGGTGTTCGTACTGTGTGCGGGTCTTGGGGCGCTGGCGGGAGCACTCTATGCTCATTACGTGACGGTTATCAGTCCAGAATCCTTTA
>WVXP01000173.1:9736-11982 GCA_011773445.1 Pseudomonadota bacterium
ATAGGCGCATCGTTATTTACGATCTGGCCGGAAGTACTCCAAGCATTTGAGGAATACAGTGTCATAATATACGGTTTCACATTGTTATTTATTCTGATGTTCATGCCTCAGGGACTCGCTGGAATGGTTCATCTTGTCATGAACAAGCTGGGAAGATTTCAGAAATCTCGTTCGTGAGAAGGGTATGGTCTTGGAGGAGACGCTCCTCGAAATAGAAAACATGAGTAAGAGTTTCGGTGGACTCCAAGCTGTCAGTGAACTCTCTTTCACTGTAAGCCGGGGTGAAATAAAAGCAATCATTGGTCCGAATGGTGCGGGTAAGACAACGGTTTTCAATCTAATCTCTGGATTACAGCGGCCAGATCAGGGGCAAAAGAGGTTCAGGGGCAAGGTTTTTGATGGCCTTCCACCTCACGAGATCGCCGCTTTAGGCATCGTCAGAACTTTCCAGATTGTGCAGATTTTTGACAATCTAACCGTTTGCCAGAATGCGATGGTCGGCAGGCACACTCGCTCGAAAGGTGAATTCTGGCGCTCCGGGGTGGGGCTAGGAGGATTGAGAAAAGAGGAGGAATCCATACATGACGGTGCGCTCAGGGCTCTTGAAATTGTGGGTCTAACGAGCAAAAAAGATGAGATGGCCGGAAATTTGCCATTTGGAGAAGAGAAGTTATTGGAGATTGCACGTGCCATGGCGACAGAGCCCGAACTGCTGATGCTCGATGAACCTGCGGCAGGCCTGAATGAAAAAGAAACGGAAGATATGGCAGGCATAATCAAATCGATTCAAGAACTGGGGGTAACAATACTGCTGGTGGAACATGATATGAGTCTCGTGATGGACATATCAGATGATATTTTGGTGTTGAATTATGGTGTTAAGATTGCTGAGGGGTCACCTGACAGTGTTCGGGAGAATCCTGCAGTGATTGAAGCCTATCTGGGAGAGGACGTTGATGTCTGATCTCTTGCTTGATGTAAGAGATGTGAATACTTACTACGGGCACATCCACGCGTTGAAGAATATATCGGTCAGGGTAGGGAAGGGGAGTCTGGTAAGCGTTATTGGCGCGAATGGTGCGGGTAAGACGACATTTCTAAAGACCATTATGGGGGTGGTGCAGGCCCAATCAGGGAAAATCTACTATGACGGAGATGAGATAACAAGGTTGCCGACCCATAAAATCGTAAAAATCGGAATCAGCCTCGTCCCTGAAGGCAGGCAGCTTTTTGGTCCTCTATCCGTTCTGGATAATCTGGCCCTAGGAACCTACAAATACTCTGAAAAAAACAAGAAGGAAGAATTCGTAGAAAGTGCAAACCAGGTGTATCGCCTTTTCCCAATACTACAGGAGAGAACCAAGCAGAAAGCGGGTACGTTGAGTGGGGGACAGCAGCAGATGCTTGCCATAGGCCGTGCCCTCATGTCGAGACCCCAGTTGCTTCTCCTGGATGAACCTTCTTTGGGTTTGGCTCCCATGTTCGTCAGAGAGATAATGGACACACTTGTCGAACTGCGAAATCAAGGGATAACGATTGTTCTCGTTGAGCAGAATGCGCGCCTGGCGCTGAAGATTTCAGACTACTGTTTCGTTTTGGACACGGGAAAGATCGCTACTGAGGGACCTTCGAGAGAGCTCATGCACGATGAGGAATTGAGGGACGCTTACCTGGGGAAAAGGCAATCCAGGAAGAATCGATAAATCAGGTCATCACGAGCCTCGAAGTGCTTCACCCCCAAGTTCGAGCTTAACGCCTATCGACTTTTTCCTTATTTCATCAGCCTCGGACCTCCAACCTAACGCCTGACTGCTGTTTATGAGTGGGTTTTTGGAAGAAGCGAAGTAGGGAAGGGCCCAGAAAATTGAATATTAGACTCTGCCCCCGGCAGGTGTTTGACAGATTCTGTCTTCTGCCATAGACTTGGAATATGTAAAGTCACAGTATTTTGGAGACAAAATCATGGAATCCGTGATTTCGGGGGGCACGGATTTTGAACAGGAAGGGTTGAAAGGAGGCCTATTCCGGAAGTGGAGTAGGCCTTTTGTTCTAGGAGTGTGTGGTCGCCGAAGATCGAAAAAAGTTCAATATTAAAGTCTGACCTCGGCAGCTGTAAAATGGAAAATGTCGATGTAAACGCTGACCCCATTCGTCTTCCCTGTGAGAAACTCATAAACTTATAGGGTTATCAATTTAAAGCAGAAACCAGTTGCCGATACGTAACGGTTTGAGTGTCGCAACAGGCT
>WVXP01000170.1 GCA_011773445.1 Pseudomonadota bacterium
GGATTTGCGCGCCTTGCATCTGGATCTTTTTTCTTTGCCGTCTGATTTCAACTTTTTACAATCACGTCAACGTTGGTTCTAAAACAATTTATGATAGGCTCTTTAATCTCCCCACGTAAAATTTGGGTGAAGGTCGTCCAATATAACATTTTGACGGCGACACCCTCCCAAAGTACACTGAGACTTGTGCTCCCCCCTCTCCACAATCAATCATTAACCATCTATCCTTCAAAAATATTTTATGCTAAGATAGCTGGGCCATCTCTTCCAGGGGAAATTTTATTTGTGTCCGCTGGACCCTGACTTTGTACGAGAAGCAGAAAGACTTACGGGCAGGCAACTACTTCCTCTTCCGGTTGGCCGGCCTCGAAGATATAAAAATTAATAAACCCCATTACAGTCCAGCAACAAAACCATAAATCCTCAATTTAGTTGAGGTCGAATTCAAAGTCTCAATCGATTAATTTGTGTCATAAAAAATTTCCATGTAAAAGTATAATCAGATTAAGGGTAAATATGGAAACTCTCAACGGCGGTGTTCAAGTAGCTCAGGTTTTGAAAAAGGAAGGTGTTACTTACCTCTTTACCCTCTCCGGTGGGCACATAGTTCCAATATATTTAGCTGCGGGCGAATTAGGCATTCGAGTGATTGACGTGCGCCACGAACAGGCTGCCGCTCATGCGGCAGATGCCTGGGCACGCATCACTCGCCATTTAGGTGTGGCTGCGGTAACAGCGGGTCCCGGCGTTACCGATGCATTAACAGGCGTGGCCAATGCCTATTTTGCCGATAGCCCCATGCTACTTCTTGCCGGCAGTCCGCCGGTGCAAGAATGGGATCGGGGTGCCCTGCAGGAAATGAATCAGTTAGATTTGTTTGAACCTATTACCAAATGGGCCAAGGTGGTCACTGACCCAAAAAGGATCGGGGAGTACACTGCCACAGCGGTGCGCGAGGCCCTGTCCGAGAAACCCGGTCCCGTGTATTTGGAGATCCCCATTGATATTTTGATGGAGCGTGTCGATCCCAAGGATGCTACCTATTTTGAACCTTACCGAGTCTTCAGCCAAACGAGCCCAGATGCAGAAAACATTGAAGCGGCGGCAGCGATTCTTAAGGAGAGCGAGCGATCTGTGATCATTGGTGGTAGTAATGTCTATTGGGATCACGCTGAAGTGGCTTTGCAGGATTTCGTGACGAAGCTGAATAGCCCCGTGTATCTCAATGGTATGGGTCGTGGCTGTGTGCCTTCGAATCATTCAAACTTCTTTAACTTATCTCGACACAAGGCACTGGAGGAAGCGGATCTCGTTGTGGTGGTTGGAACGCCTTTGGATTTTCGACTGGGGTACGGGAAGTTTAATAAGGCGGCCAAAGTCATTATGATTGACAAAGATGCCTCACACATGGGGAAGAATCGTCCCGTGCATGAAGGTATTGTAGGCAACATAAAATTGTCCTTGGAAACCTTAGTCGAAAATCTCCCTCAGGCATCCGAGCGCCCCGCCTGGTTTGAAACCATAACTCAAGAGGAATCCAGACGGCGGAATAAGATCGATGCCTTAGCTAAATCCAATAAAAAACCCACTAACCACTACCGCTTATGCCAGGCTGTCGCCGATTTCATAGATGATGACACCATCGTTGTGGGGGATGGTGGCGATATCGTGGCATGTGGCGCCAGGGTCATCCCCGTCAATAAGCCCGGCAATTGGATGGATCCGGGTCCCTTTGGGTGTCTTGGCGTCGGCCCACCTTTCGCTATAGCTGCAAAATTAGCTCATCCAGATAAGAGGGTGTTGATTCTGCATGGGGACGGGAGTTTCGGTTTGAACGGCATGGAATTCGATACCGCCATTCGACACGACATTCCCATCGTCTCCATCATCGGGAACGACGCCGGCTGGGGACAGATTCGTAACCCCCAGGTAGCCGCATTTGGAGATGAAGCTTCCCTCGCTACTGACTTAGCCTTGACCCATTACGAGAAAGTTGTGGAGGCGCTGGGCGGCTATGGGGAATTTGTCACCGAACCCCATGAAATCATCCCGGCTTTGGAGCGCGCGTTTCAATCCGGAAAGCCAGCCTGCGTCAACGTAGCCATCGACCCGACCACCTTGAGGGGCAAAGTAGATGTTTGGTATTTAAAATAGGGAAAAACCTGGGGTCAGTTCTTGCAATATAACTTTCGTTCGGCTATTAAACTAAATTCCGAGACATTCCGGGGACATAATACCAATTCTGTTGATGCGAGGGGGAGGTACTCAATGTAACATCATGGCAAGAATAGAAGCATGGTATTTCCGGGATATCCGAATCGTGGCAAATTAAAGGCCTCTGTAACTGGCCAACCGCTCTTTAAAGATTCCCAATAAAGATTCCAATGTGCTCAATCTTATCCAGCATAGGATCAGTACCTTTCAGCCTGAATGGCTCAAGCCCCTGCATCGTCCTCAAAGAACACTGAAAACTTTTTGTGGAGGTCCCTCAGCTTTTTCTGGTAGTAGGAGATGTTCTCGTCTGGATGGTTTGGATCCCATTCCCTCGCAAGCTTACAGTGGTCGTAGGCCTGGACCTTTTCAGAATCCCCCGTAACGTAATAGGAGATTTGGTCTCCGGGTTGATACCGCTTTTCAGATCTTAAGGCAAGCTCGTATGCGGCGCTTCTATTCCTGGCGTTGTTGCGGATCTTCTCTTTGTATCTTTCGAGGGACTCCTGAAGCATTTCAGTCTTCATAAACATCCTCACATCCCATTCGTGTAGGGCTATCTGCTCCAGATACTGCTGAAACAGATGGGGTATCTCTTTTTTCTTATTCAGAAGCAGCCGAGAGATCATCTGCTCAAGAAAGACCCGCTGGAATTTTTCCAGTCCTCGAGACCGCAGACCAGACCCCTTGATCCTGAGGGTTCCATCGTAGTCGAGAAGGGCGTAGTTCTTGATCTTATAGGAGAACATCGCCTTGTAGCGACCGCCATACTCAACAGTAATTCCCTCCGGCATGTATTCTGAGAGCTCTTTGACCAGATCCTCCTCCTGGCGCGCTGAGGTGACATCCGATCCCGGGACGAAGTAGACGCCATCGGTGTCGATCTCCACCACCTGGCATCCTTTCTCCCTGAGCCATTCAATCATCAATTTCAGAAGCTCCCTCCCCCTTGTCGTGATTCTTTCGGCCTGATCAAAATCGCTGAAATGGGACTGGGCATGTCCCATGTAACCGTAAAAGGAATTGATGAGGATTTTGAAAGTAGACTGGAGGGCCTCGAAGAATTGTCTTTCTTCCGCCGATGCGGCCTGCGCGGCCATATCCTTGGCCCGAAGGCGAAAGTCTCTCAAGTCAGCAAGGAGGCGGGCAGAGATGCCTAAATCGTCCTTCTTAGGCCATATCCCCTCGCTAAGCATGAGGGATGGATAAAGGGACCGAACATCACAGTAGACAACGCCCCTGGCCACTCCTTGGTAGAAGATGTCGGTGTATCCACCGGGAAAGGAGCGGGATTCTTCCAGTTTTGGGATGGCATGTCCCTGCCTGAGGTACTCCCGTATGAAAAGGGAGTCGATTTTGGCTGCGTTTCCTCGGACGACTACATTCTGGAAGGAGAAGGGAAAAATCTGCGCCTGAAAGAAGTAGCTCCTGCTCAGAAGGTCGCTCAGGGCACGCGTTTCTCGCACATCATCCAAGGCATACCTCTGGAGTTTCTCCGGGTCGTGGAGGAAGTGCCAGGTAATCTGGTCTCCATTCAGATAGGTTCTGTCTGGCGATGCCAGATTCAGTTGCTTTGCAACCTCCTTCAACCCGAAACTCTCCAACTCCCGTGTCACCACGTCATAAAACAGGGCCAGGATGAAGGTATCGACCACGTGGCGGCCGTAGATATCCCATCTCGAATAGTTGATGGTCCTCTCCGCGATTATCACCCGTGAAGATCGAGATCTGGCCGTCCTGCCTTCCCTTCCAAGGTCCAGGGGAATCCCATGCATTCTTGCCCGGCGGGATATGTAGTCGAGATCATAATTGAAGATGTTGTGCCCCTCAATGATGTCAGGGTCCCTCTCCTGGATGGTTCGGACGAGTTTCTCAAGCATCTCCTTCTCTGACAGGTCTTTGCCAGAGATACTCTTCTCCCACCCGGTGTTGTCAGAAAAAGAGATTACGATGATCCGATCCTCCTCCCTGTTGGGGTTTGGAAACTCGTATCCCTCCGGACAAAAGGTCTCGATGTCGAGCTGCATCCTCCTGAGCTCTTCAAAGGTCAGACCCTTGAAGAATGTCTGTCCAGTGACCATGAGGTGCTGCTGGATCGGATCGTTCACAAAAAAAACCGGTGAGTTTGGATGGCCGACGGAAACGCCCGTCTTTTTCGAAATGGTTTTTCTGACCCGATCCATTTCCCGCCATGAGCCAAAGCTCACCTGATACCGGTAGTCGCCAGAGCCCTTCAGCCTCTTTACAGCCGGCGAACATTTAATTCCCTTAAGAAAGGAAGTGTCGGACAGAAGAAAGAAGGGATGGAAGGGCTGAATTTCCGATAGAGGCCGTCCCCCTTCCTTTCTGAAAACCCGAATGCTTTCATCCCCTTCCACCTCCATCGCAACAATCCCGCTCGTCTCATCGTATCCGAAGAGGATGTTGTTTTTGTCAAAAGAAAGCTTTTCGAGCTTCATGATTTTGCCCAATGCCTTTATCTATATTGCCACGCGGTTTCCATACCGGCTTTATGAAACGTACGAAATTTTCCTAAACCTGTTCATTATCCGGCGAGAAATTTTACCACGGTAATTTCCAGAAAAAAAGGGTTATTGAAAGCCCTGATCCACCATCAAGGCATCATCTGCCATTCGACAGGCCGTTCGACAAGCCGTTCGACAAGCTCACGGTCCTGAGCAAGGTCGAAGGACTCACGGTCCTGAGAAAAGCCGAAGGGCCGTTCGACATGCTCACGGCCTTGAGCAAAGCCGAAAGGCTGCGTTGCGCTTCATCCTTCGTCACTGCAGCGTACTTCTATGTGCGCCTCATTCCTCAGGATTTGCGCGCCTTGCATCTAATGCCTTCCTGGCGATCAGGAATACTCCATAACCTGCTGATTTCAGTTTTGATACCTAAATTAGGCATTGGATTTTGGAAAGAGGAGTTTCCGGACTTTTGGGTTCTTCCCAACGCCAGATCGCCCAAATTCCTTTGAGCCAGCCAGATAGCAATTCCAAATGTCAAAATCCAAATGCCAAATAAAATCCCGATGCTTACATGCCAAA
>WVXP01000084.1 GCA_011773445.1 Pseudomonadota bacterium
TCAGTTGGGAGAGCGATGCGTTCGCAACGCATAGGTCGGGGGTTCGAATCCCCTCAGCTCCACCAATGAAATCAAGGGGTTAGCTCGGTGTGGCTAGTCCTTGGTTCATCTGAATGTGCTAATTTTGTGCTAAAATCTTCTCTGATTCTGTCCAGCACTTCCACCGCTTCCCTCAAACTCTCAGGATAATGGTGCGCGTACCTCTGAGTCATGATGGGGGTCTTATGACCCAGAAGGCTTTGGACTTTGTAGATGTCCCGACCATTCTGAATCAGCCTCGTGGCAAAAGTGTGCCGCAAGTCGTGAAACCGAAAATTCTGCATTCCTGCCCTCTTGACTGCGATACGAAATGCTCTGCCGACGTTGCACTTGTCGATCGGAGTATAGGCTTTTGTGTGAAACACGAGGTCTGTCTTGATCGATCTCACCTTTCCCTTCGCCTTCAGCAAATCATAGGTTGCTCGGTTGAAAGGGATCGTTCTTTTCTCCTTGTTCTTTGATTTAAACGCGGTAACCGCCTTCCTGGAGAGATCCACACCCCTCCAAGTGAGGGAGAGGATTTCTCCCAGCCTCATCCCAGTATTCAAGGCAAAGAGAATGATTTCCTCCAACCATTTAGGACAAGCCTCCAGAAGCTTTTGTTCTTCTTCAAGAGTGAGCCACCTGTCTCGCCTGTTGTTGGGTCTCTCCAGAGACACCCTCGTGACCGGGTTGGTCTCGCACCATTCCCACTCGCGTAGAGCGATGTTAAAGGCCCGTCTCAAGACGTCAAACTGACGGCGAATGGTAGCAGGTTTCACTCCCTCTGTCTTCCGCTTCATTTTGAACTGGTTGATAAGGCTCGGAGTGATTTCTGAAATGGTGCAGTCTCCGAAGAACATCACCAGGCCTCTGATGTAACTCCTGCATGCCTGGGAACTCCCCAAGTTAGAGCAGTATTCGGTTTCAAACCTTTCCATCATTTCCCTGAAAGTTTTGTGTTCCGCGGGTAGTCTTTCAAACCACTTACCCTCAGCAATTTCTCCTTTGACTTTGTCATAGATCCTTTGTGCCAGCTTTCGGTCCGAGGTTTCTGTAGATTTTCTGATTTGTCTTCCGTGATACGAAAACCTCATCCACCAGATCTGGCCCCTGCGGTAAAGTCCCATCCTCAACCTCCTTTCCGAGGCCCTTGATTCGATCTGGCTTCCCGCGACCGAAAAGATAACCTATTTGCTTTGGCATCGGCAATTATTTTCTCGACGAGGCTGTCTATATCCCTAATCGGTCTGTTGGTGATTTGGAAGATCCTCTTGACCTCCTCACCCTCACCTATGCACTCCTGTCTGTGATCCTCCATCCAACGGTCCAGGTCGAGTTTCTTGAACCTGATTAAACGGCCGACCCTGTAGTGAGGTAGAGTTAGGGTTTCGACCATCCTGTAAAGTGTACTAGGCTTCAGGTTAAGGTACTCTGAGGCTTCGTTTATTGTCAGGAATGTCTTTTCCATCTCACCAAACGCCTCATTCTCAGGTAGCGCGGAGGCAACCTAGATCGGAGGCTTATCAGTTAACGCTCCCTTCCGTTTGCTTCCATTACCCTTTGAAGTGTTTCTCTTAGGATCTAACCCCTCGGAGGCTTTCTGAATGGGACCCCTGATCTCCTCTGATAGGGGGAGTTGCGCATGGAATAAAAGAAATCGAAAGAAGTGTAGTGTTCTAAGCCAGTTACAGATCGGTTTTTTTTCCAAAACGGGCTTTTCTCTGGACTCGATGTCTTTTATTCCGCCCTTGTAATATAAGAGCGGAATAAACTGGAAAAAATTACCCAAGAGGAAGTATTGCATCTGAGGGCCTCCCCCTTTTCGTACCCAGTCTCACCTTTTTGACCAGGTTTTTCTCCACCAATTGATCCAGCAGTCTCTGTCGAGATCCACCCCGTAACCCCAGTCTTCTACCTAGCTCAGCCGCCAGAATTGGCACGCCGTATTTGTCATAATATTCTCTTACTAAGCTAAGCACCTGATTTTCCTTTTGATTCATTCCTGGTCCATACATATGCCTGATGATATCGTTGCCCTGAGGTGCGTATTCGACTTGACACCTTTTGTTAATCTGTACAATTTCCGCATCGGTCACCTCGGAAACCGCGGAGAACGGAGCTCTAACGTAGAATTTCACCCCAGAAATCGACGGGCTATGGATAATTGCCTCTCCCTCTTTCAGGTTTTTTGCCAGCTCTACGGCCTCTCTTGACAGGTACTGTTCAATGTATTCGTGCTCTGCTCGATCCATAGCCCTGAGAAAAAACCGTGTACCGATCATTTCCCGCACGACTTTTGCATCTGCCCTGAAATCTGAGAGCGACTGGGTTATGATCATAAACACGCATCCGTACTTTGCCTTTTCCCTGGCTATCCGGGTCATGAGGGTTTTGACTTCTTTGGCGATCTCCTTTGCCTCTCGATTGACATTTTCTGGTAGAAAGACAGAGGTCTCCTCGATCACAACCATCAATTCAATCCTATTTGCTTCCCGGTTCAGGGAATCGTAGATCGCCTGGAAGATATTTCTGGCGACTTGACACCTTTCGCTATCACAGAGATCTTTCAGGCATATAACCGAACATCCAGTGAAGAGGCTTTCCAAATCCCGAGGCAGATCGAATCCAGCTTCGCTTCGGGGGGTGTGGATTTTGATATCAAATGCCCTGACGTAATCACGCCCTATCCCAACCCGGTCAAACCTGCTGAGAACCCTCTCGTCGCTCGTGGCCTTTCCCAGACCGCACCACTGTCGAGTAGGATCGAGGATCAATACATTTGTCCCCTCGATCAACTCATTCTCAACTATCACCCTTCCAAGAAAGGATTTCCCGGACTGAGTGGTACCAGAGATGTACTTGTGCTTGACTTCTGAGGGATAAAGAAGAGGAGTCGGGGTGACCTTCTCTCCCACCAGAACGTGGCCTATCCAACCCCCTTCCCTTGGAAGTTCGGGGACAGGAAGTTTAGGTGGGAGTCTGTCCAGCCGCTTGAGGAAGTTCTGAATCGCCTTTGCCGGGAACAGCTTTTTTTCGTCTTTGGTAACCCCATCGATTTCAATGTTTCGCGAGGGAAATACCATGAGGTATCCCTCGACCTTTTCGCGCAGATCTTCAAAAGGCATACCCAGAGCGTCCAACTGCTTTGGATTCAGGACGCCACCCGCCCACTCGATTTGATAGGCCAGGGTAGGATACCTGATCTCCTCCACATAGATGTTGAGTCTTCCGCCCTGGAGCCTCTGAGATATCTCGAAATGGTGAGCATCCCGGATCTCTTTCATGATGCTTGTAAGGGCATCGTCAAAACCCTCTCTCCCACAAACGGCCTGGAGATTCGACGAATAGCTGAATACGAATGCGGCAGAAGCACCTTTCTTTTCATACTCCCTCAGGAGTCTTCCCGTAGTGATCAGTTCACCCTCAAGTCTCTTTCCTGCCGTCCTCAGATCTTCCACTTCTCTTTTTTGCTGCCTGTATCGATTTCGGAGATAGCTACCTAGCAAAGTGGTGTCGTTTCCGGTCAGGTTGAGGAAGGCCTCGGTATCGGAGAGTCGGGTCTTCATATCCTTAAACGCATTTCCTATGTCATCCAGGGCGACTTTCTTCTCATCGAGACGGAGGTTATCCATCTTCCCGGCATCCCTGATCTTTTTGTCTCGGATCCGCCTGAGGATCATTGAGGGGGTAATGTTTCTGAAAAAGGAGAAGGAGATGTGCATCTCCGGAAAGTGCGACTCCAGGTAGTCCTGCAGGGCGTTGAGATCCCTGGAATAGACCTCCCCGTCTTCGGTAATGGCCCTCAAAAAGTAACCCTTTGTGGCCTTCAAGAGATACCAGGGGCTGAGGACTACGATGGACACTTGCACCAAATCCGCTGGCTGCCACCAGAGCTCAAGAGGGAACTCGTATGTCACCTCTCCAATCCCTTGAAATCCTTTCTCTCTCATGATCACGTTGTGGAAGCCCTCAGCCATTTCCCCTGTCCTCTTCGAGAAGCTTCCGATGCAATTGCTCGAGCCTTCTTACCGTGTGTGCGCCCTTGATCTGCCGAATGAGGCGGATTGCCGGAAAATTGTCGAATATCTTGGATTCAAGCCACCGGAGCTGCTCCCTCTCGAGAATGATCTCCCTCTCGAAGATGCTTCTTTCGAGCTTTAACTGCGCCTCGTGGCAGAAGTCACAGCATCTGCCGCCACAGACCGGGCAGTTTCTCCGAGCCTGGTGCGGTTCTGCGGTCCGACCGCAACGGCCGCAGGTGAATAGGGTCTCTCTCTTTGAGGTGGTTATCGTCCCATCCTCATGGTCGACTAGCTCCTCGAGCCCCTCGTAGAGGCTCTCGCCCATGCTGTTGAACTTGAGAAAGATCTTTTGGATCCTTTTCATGATTCACCTCCTCCAGTTTCTCCGCCAGAAGCCGATCCTTCAGGGCTTCCTCCCTCGCCCGACCCCGATGTTCCACATCCCTCGCCAGCACCCAGGTCAGTGCCGAATAACCCGACCTCCAGTGAGGGATCTGGGGTGCCGAAGGAGATGTCGTAGTCGGCCGAAAAATCGGGAACGAACATGTTGATTTCGGGAATATCCGTGGAAGCATCTACGGGTTCGACCGGCAGGAAGCGGCCTTCCAGCTCGTCGTATTGGTAGGACTTTGGACTCTCGTTGAAGGGATGAAGGATTGATTGGTATATCTTGTCGTCCCAAAGGTCATCCTTCTCGATCATGAGCTCATATAGTTCGCCTTCATCGCTTCCGCATTGGTCGCACCGGAAGACGTCTATTGCCAGCCCGGCGATCAAACCCGCTGGAACCAAGATCAGCGATCCGACGAGTCCGGCAAACGCCCCGAGAATTCCACCAAGAACCGTGAAGGATGGAAACGGAGTTCCGTCATTTCTCTCTATCTCGTATTCTCTCATGCAGTTTTCACAGACGCGCCGCTTCATTATTTCACCTCCTTATTTGTCTTTGAAGAGAAGAGGGAAGACCTCCTCCCGCAGGAAGAGCGCCACAAAGATGAAGCCGAAGAGGAAGGCGGGTAAAACGCCGGCTCCTCTGATGCCAGCGAGATTCAAGAGCAACGGAGTGATCAGAAGGGCCGTCACCCACGGAAGGAATACCCTGAAGACCTTGAAGACCAAAAAAACGATGAGAAGTAACCAGTCCATAGCTTCCTCCTTTGAACTTTGATGGCCTTGTAGTTCGTTTAGGCTGTGAGATGATGACTCTCATAGCCTCGTCCCCTGCCTGGTACCACGTTCCTCCCTTGGTAGCTTCGGGTTTTGAAATTCGTTGGTGTCAGCGACAAGTCATGCCAGCCCTTCCTGGCATCGGACAGATATATTGTGAGAACGTCAAGCCAGTCATTCAGGTTCGGGCGTGCTGAAGGGTCTTTCACACCATCGATAAAGGCTCTGTGGAACATGTCTTTCACCCTTCTCGGGAGATGGCTCCACAGGAGGATCCAATTTCCCTTGGGAATCAGACTGCCCTGGCTGGTGCCGTATGGGAAGTTGCCGTTCCTTATGTTTATCACCGGCCCCTCGCCCCCAACGATGTCGAAGGGGAGTTTGCCTCTCATGAGGATCTGAAAGATGAGAACCGCGGCGGCGAAGTAATCGGATTCTTGAGTCCGGTCAAAGGTTTTGAAATTACGGCCCTGGTACTCTGGAGGTGTATACTCCGGCATGCCGACCGGACACCGGAAGGTTCTGCCGTTCAACGTGAACTGGTAGCTATCCATGTCGACGAAAAGCAACGAACGGCTGGCAATGTCAACCAGGAAGTTGTTGGGGTTGAGGTCACCGAGAACGATTCCCAACTGGTGGAGGGTTTCGACCTTCCTTACAAGGTCCACGGACAGGCGAACGTAGTCACCCCTGTTCCAGTCCCCGCAAATGGGTTTTGAAGCCAGAGGGTGCATGACCGTGCTCAGTTGCTTTCCCTCGACTCTCCGCATCGCAAACCCGATGAACTGCTTCCTCGCGCTATAGACCGGAAAGTACGGCCACGCCATGGACCGATCATTGTTCTTTATCACCCGTATCGCCCGTATCTTTTGCTCCGTTTCGGTGACAAAACCGGGCTCCCGTAATTTGTGGGCGCGAAATACCTTGACCACGCTCCCCCGAAGTTTCGGATTCTCAAGCGTCCAGACCGCCCCTTCTCCGCCTTCCGCCACCTTGCGGTCCAGTTTTTCAGGCATGTGAGTAGGGTCGTAAACCACGCTCGGTTCACCTTCCGAGGGTCCGCTTTTCTGAATGTGGGATTTCTGCCTGGGGGTTTTGTTGAACTGTGAGTGCCTTCTTGAAGGCAGGCTATGCGTCTGACCCGAATAGACTGGGCGCGTCTTGGTAACCTTGCAACTGTTCTGGTTTCCCTTGTACGGCGGAGGCGGCTTTGGGGAAGATATACCCAGGGCCTTACCTATCCTTGTTAGAAAACTCATACCGTACCTCCTATCTGAGGGAGGGGACCATGAGCCCGAGCGTTTTGTCGTCGTCCGATGCACGGCAGAATTCGTTCTCGAGAAGGTGCTGCAGGTCTTCTCCGGTCAGGGGCTTCTGCTTCAGTTGGGAGATGAGCGAGGAACAAACCGGCGCTGGAATCAAGCAAGCCTGGTATACGAGGAGGGGCTCGAGGCCGTCTGTGAAGGCCAGGAGTCCGTCACACTCCGCAGCCGGGAAGCTTCCGAACTGAAGGGAGTCAGATGCTCCAGGCGAGGTGACAAAGACCGTCTCGTTGGCGAACTCGCCCTTGCAGGGAACACTCACGCATCCGAGAACGCTGTGGTTCTGAGCGATAATCGTTCCATCTCCCAGTTGCATCCAGTAGACGGTCTCTTCTAGGGCATAGACTGCCATGAAGGTGGTCGCCAGGGTCGAAAGGTCTGTTTCGAGTTCCTTTGCCGCTTCTCTGAGGGCTATCAGAATTGCCTCATGGAGCTCCAGGCATCTGCTCCGGCTGTCGATTCTGAGTTTCTTCTCCCTGATGGAATCGACTGCGGTTCTTACGGCCGTCTCCGCGCCGATCCTCGAATGGACTGCGCTTCCCGCTCCATCAGCCAGTGCCAATAGGGGAAATGGGGAGGCCTCTCCCACCCCATAGTCCTGCAGTGGTGTACCATCTTCCTGATGAGACCTCCCCAGAGTCGAAGCGCACAGGCATTTCCATTTCGGTGTTGAAGTCACGTCTACCCCCCCGTCGGCCCGACGAACGGCGCCTCGGACTACACCCCGATCTCAGCCCAGCCGCTGATGTCAGGCAACTCTACAGAACTTCCTGTTGTCGAGCGGCTGATACATGACATACTCCTGCTTAACCACACGAAGAACTTATCGAAGCATATTCCCTTCATCCGAACCGGAGGGCGATTTGGCGGGCAGATCTCCTTGAGGGTGTCCATGTCCGCTGAATCTCCGATTGCGATTCCGAAGAAGGAGAGCTTCCTCTGTCCGGCCAACTCGTGCGCTCTTCGAGCAGCGGACCTCCATTCATCGGTGGGCTGCCCGTCTGTCATCAGGACCATCCACGGCTGATAGTAGGAGATGCCCATCCGTTTGTAGAGGTCTTTTCTTTCCTGGAGGATGTCGAGCGCAAGCTCCAGCCCTTCCCCCAGATTTGTCACTCCGTCTGCATGGAGGGTTGGAGGGACTGGCCCCTCAGTGGACCTGATGGATGTGAGGACTCGGGCGCCGGTGGAGAAGGTCACGATACCGATTTCGACCGCGTAGCGGGCTGTCTCGTCGTTCTTAATTTCCTCGTAGAACAGCCGGATCCCCTCATTCAGCTCGGCTATCGGCTGACCCATCATAGAGGAAGAAACATCTAGGAGCAGGATACATGCGCATCGGGGGGTTGGATTTTCTGCCAATTCGTGTTTTTGAATCTCAAAGCCTTCCATCATTGCCTCCTTTCCTGTTTCTTGGTTGGATTGAGTGTAAAGACCTCTCGGTTTGCGCCTTTGAATCATCCCTTCTGGAACCGTTTTTTGACCTCAAGGCCTATCTACCATCACACCTTGTGTGGGCTGGAGGATATCCGTAGTAATCGGGATGAATTCGTCAACCGCCATTCTCAGCCTGTGGGATATGTTCCTCTCAAAGGCCATGGCCTCGGTCTTAACGCCCATGGCTTTTAGATAGAGGACAAGGGGAACATAGTCGCCATCTCCGGTGACCAGAGTGATGACATCGCACTTTTCCGATAGGGCGATTGCATCCACGGTGATGTCCACGTCCATGTCCGCTTTGGCTTTTCCGTCGGGATAGGTCCTGATGGGTTTACATTTCACTTCAAACCCCAAGCTCTGGACTCTCCTAAGAAAGCCCTCCTCTCTCTCCGGGTCGATCTCCACATGATAAAGGATGGACCTCACAATTTCGCGGTCGTCCAGCCTCTCCAAAAGCTTTGCATGATCGATCTTTACGCCCATGGCGAGTGAGGTCATAAAAACATTCGCCGAGTCCACAAGAATGGCAGCTCGCTGGTTACACCTGAAACCGTGGCTCATCATATTTCCCCCCTCCTTGTCCGCCTGTCTTTTCGATTGGATATCGTTCTGTCTCATTTTGTGCGTCATGGTCCTATACCTAGTATGCCCAAAGATCTCTAAGTTGTCGAATTAATTAGTGTTACTCGGCGGTTACTTTTCGTTACCCTTTCGTCCTTACAGGTAGCCTGACCGAAAAGCATTCAAATGTTTAGGCACTTCCTTAATGTGGGATTTCACATGGCATGGATAGAAAGAGATGTTGGGGAAAGGAAGGTTATATGGATCGATGGATATGTTCCCACAGTCAAAAGGCTGAGACAATTAGAGGCAGATATCATGAAAAAAACGTCGTTTGAGAACGGAGGCGGTATTTTCTCGCGCCTCTTGGAGCAAGGCAGAGCAAATTACTGTATGAGGACCCCCAAGAGAGCACCACCCGGGCCTTGCGACCAATTCTACTTTCAATTTGTTAGGGAACCTCCTTTCACGATCTTCAATAGATCATTTTACAAAGAACTCGTAAACGAGGCCGAAGGTGGGGATGGCTACAGAATTATTCTTTTTTCAATTGATGCAGAGGCCTGCCCAAAGGGGAAGGAGTGTACGAGCGAGCTGATTACCGGACTCGATTTCGATATTAGAAGGCCAGAGGCATATGAGGATTACGCTTCCTTTGAGCGTTCTTGCGCGGAAATCTTGGAAAGGATTGGTGAGATCTATCTTGCGCCGTGTCTTGTTACGGAAAAACTAATGGAAAAACTTGAATTCACTCCGTAAGAACGTGTTAGCCTTTTATTATGCAGTGAGATAAGTTCCCCACAAACTTGTAACCCTCCCCTGGTTCGTCTTTTATCAGGTCTGCCAGGTCAGGGATGGCCTCGCAGATCCTAAATTTTGCCTGTCTGAGGCTTTCGTTGCTCACAGGAACTTTCCAGACCTCTTCCATGATTTGCTTATACCCGCATAGCCTTCTGCGATTCTCTATCAAGTGGATCAGCATTCTCCTCGGTCTCCTCTGAGATTGAAGACCCCTCACCGCCTTCTGTTCATAGAAAACCTGGTCATTCAGATCGTCGATAAATAAATCGTAGTCTTCGATTTTCAAGGTTTTGACCTCAGCCTCATTCAAGAACTTTTTTTGACCGTTTTCCCAGACCTCGAAGCCTTCCTGAAACGGGATGAATATCTTGGACAGTTCCACGTCACACAGCTTGGGAAGCACTGTCGATAGCTTCGCTTTCAGTGAACTTGCTCCGAATTTGTCGCAGTAATCCCCGATCACTTCAGACAATTCCTTGTGACTTGGCATTGTTCCAATGGATGCAATGTACCACAGCGTTGCTGCGACGACGCCGATTATGATGGGAGATGTCAAGCTAACGTCTGCTCGCGCTAAGCCCAGATGTCCCAAGGTCTGGTAGCTCTCCTTTGCCAAAGGCCACTCCGAAGGCGGGCTGTTCATCCAATTTGCTACCGCCCCCTTCATCACATCCCAAACAGTGTCAAAGTACGCCTCCTCTTCGACGGACGTTTGGCTAACCAGAGTTTTGCAAATATCGCGAAGCTCTTCTATCTCCTGGAACCCTTTACCCATCAAGACATTCCCCTCAGTCCAGTCTATTGATATGAGCTAATCTCAATGCCAGTGGAGGGTGGGCATAGCCCATTAACCCTTCCTGAAAGAAAAACCTCATTGTTGCGAATATCTCTTTCTGCGCTTTTCCGAGTTTCTCAATTGCCCTCAGTTTCCTGGAGATTCCGGATGACAGGTCTTCCGACTCTGTTTCACTAGGATAAACAGACGTTTTTACTATCGCTTTTACCAGAGCCTCTTTATCTCCTGTGGCCATCACGGCAAATTCATCAGCCTCAAACTCCATCCGAGAAGGATTAAGGACTAATGACAAGTAGGGATTCGGAAGTTGTGCCATGCTCGATAAGAGTCGGTAAAACTCGATCCTTCTTACGCCTTGCTTGATATGGCCCAGTTCGTGTGCCACGGCGGCCTTCATTTCCCCAAGGGACAGCTTTCTTGCAGCCTCTCCCCCAACCAAAATGGATGTCTTCCCTGTAAGAATACTTCCCTTAACGATGATAGACATGCTTTGCTTATTCGTTAAGCGTAGCTCAGGTTCTTGGACCCCGTATCTCAGACAGGTGGAACGAACAAAAGTAGCAAGTTCCTTGTCCCAAGAAGGCCCCGAAGCCTTCTTAAGTGTGTCTTTTAGCTCAGAGTAAGTAATCTTCAGTACCTGGAATATGCTGAAGCCAGAGAGGACAAAGACTGGATAGGTTAGAATAAACATGAACGCTAGACTGATTGCGGCATAAACTCTTGGTGAGACGGTCAAATAATAAGGGATGAGCCATGAAAAGATAACGGGTGACTGTTTGATGAAAAGTCCTTCCTGAAAGGTCATAAAGGAAACCCACTCCAAAGAGAAAATCAATCCAAGTAAGCCCAGGAAGAGCAAAGCGAAGAAGTTACATAGTATAAATGCAGTCACCGCGCGGCCAGAAAGCGGACTCGACAAAGAGATTCGAGGATCTGCAGGAAACGAGTCTTGCCTTCCTCCAAGGTATTTTCTCCATTCATCTCGAGAAGAAAGGAATTGCATAGCGAGGGCAATCCATACGAGAAACATGACCGATTTAATAACCATTGCCAGAAAAAAACTCGTTTTTCGAGCGGCAAGAATGGCTGCCCTCCTGTTGTGGATAAACCTCTCAGATATGTTGACGAGCGAATTGAGATTCTCATAGTTCAGGTTTTCCAGATTCCTGTGAAGAATACTCATTTTGACATCTGCCCGCACCAAATTGATAAGAAAGGGCGCTTGACCTCTGAGCGGGCTGCCCGCGTTGAAGATGAGAGAATTCTGTAGGAAGAGGATGAAAACTAGCCCTACCACACAGAAAGAAAATAGCGATGAACGATTCACGAGGTAGACTAATTGGGCTTTCCATTCCAGATGAAAATTCCCCTTCGCCAGTCGCTGTATTATCTTGGGAACATCATGGATCAAGAAGAATAATACAATGAAAAAGACCAAGGCGGGGTGGACTTTATAGGATATGAGAACTTGAAAACCGAGAAAAAGACAATGAAAAACGGCTATGACTTTCAGGGAAAATATATCCGGATCAATTGGTGACACCATTTCGATTTGGTAGTTTTCTGCAATAGAATCAAACAATGAAGTTTCTAAAGCCGTTGAACGTTTCTTGTCGGTCTTGTACAGGCAGAATCCAAGAAATACGAGAATAAGGAGACATAGTGAAGACAGAACCAAGCTATCGATATAATAAGGATTAATGTAATCGTAGCGTGTGATAGAGAGTGTTCTGATAAAAAAATAGATGAAGACAACGACCCCCAGTAAAACCAGCACATAGTCGATGAGTCTCGCCTGACGTACGAGTGTGCTAACATTGAGAAGGCATCTCTTATCTCGGTCATTTAGGATTTGAAATTTGCCCCAATGCCCCCGGATTCTCTCGGCTTTTGCAACTATCAGAGTGGCCCCTTTTTTTGAGATGGCAAGCCTATCCGGATGCTGCGCTATGAGCCACTTCTGCTGACCTATCCAGGAGCAGATGAGGTCTACTACCTCGCCGGGTTTGGCGCTGATTCTGAAAGTGGCCATTCCATTTTCCCTCGCCTAGAACAGGACGCAGAGCATCATAGTCCCTCTATCCCTATACTCATATCACGCAACTGTCAAGCGTTTCTGGACCCCAGGAGTTGGTTGGTTTACCATCTTTTCTCTTAAAAGTGAAGTTTGAAGAAAAAGCAAAACAGTTGAACTCCACAAAACGGAGACGACAGGCTCCCCTTGCTGCTTGCCTCAATCATATCTGCCTGAAAATACAGAGTTGGCAATGTTTCATGAAAGTCTTCCTTGATTGGGGTATTTGCTTTTTAGTTCCCTAAATCTCTGCTATCCTCATGACAGAGGCGGACCCCCTATGGATCGGACAAGGAGGTCGTTCTACGTTTTCACCTTCATCTCGGTGGTTCTTCTCCTCCTAGTCTCAGGCTGTCTGACGGGGCCGACTAATCAGGAAACTCCCCAGGCCATCAGAATAGCGTCATGGAATATCAGGGGCTTCGGCGTCACCAAGGCTTTCTCCTTTGAGGGGATGAGAGTCATTGCTAATGCAGTGGACAGATTTGATATTATAGGGGTCCAGGAAATATCCAATGTCTTGGAAAAGAGCGACCCCAGATGCCCAGGAAACGAGGGTAAGTGCCCTAGGGATCGGAAGTGTGGGTAACTGAAAATTCTGACCATATGATCCATTTCAATGGGCCAAAGTTTTTCACTGTCTATGCTTGAGTTGTTGTGAGTTTATCTATTTGTACTATTTCGGTTTTTCTCGTAGCGCCCCATTCCAAAGTAATACGAAATCACCGCTATCAGAATTCCTCCAACCAGGGAATCGATTCCCAGGGCCAAAAGAGTAAATCCACCCATGAGAACCACTAAAGCGATGTAATCCTGTGCTTCCATAGAATCACCTTTTCTCAGTTTAGGGAGAGCCTTTATTCAGTTAATTGATGGCCGGCTGGCCAATCATGCAGATGCAGCGGCCGCTTGACTCTAAAGCCTGCAACTAAGGGCCGTCTTGCCTGCTCACTCGCTTTCTCCATCCGTTTTTCCTGTAGAATTCGAACAGTTCTCGGTCTATAATCGCATTTATCTCGGATAGATGAATGTCGCCTATCTCTCCCTCGGGGCACGCCATCGAGTAGGCTTTTGTAGGTCGATAAAACTTCATGTGAGGCTGTGCGTAGCTTTCACTAATGTACATCTGTTCCTCGGGGTCACTTCCGAGTTGGCTAATGTTCAGAATCTCCCCGAAAATCGGTAACTCAGGCCCATACCGGAAGTTGATGAAATACTGACCCGATTGTATTGCTGCCTGAGTCGGTCTCACCCTGGCGTCCGCCGCCTTCATGGCTCTTCCAAGGTCTTCCATCATTTCTTCAAAGGAATCGTAGAAAGTTATTCCGTCCATGGGACATCACCTACGATCTGCAGGTATTTCAGCTTCATTTTGGGAAGGCGTTTGCCAGCAAAGACCTCTCCTACTGCACCGTAAAACTCGGGGGCAAAATCTTCTACAGGGAGACCTGATTCCCCGTAGCCTTGGTGGAGGGCAGCGATGGCGTTGAGTTTGTAGAGGCTATGGCCTGTGGGCTTCGTGAACAAGAAGAACGGCTTGAATCTGTGCTTTTTGCTCACACGGCATCACCTAAAACCAAGACGCTAAGATGGGTTCTTCCCTTGTGTTTATGGCGTGATCAACGATTGCTTTTGCCAGCTTGTACTCAGCCATGTAGCCCTTGTGAAAGTGCCGGCTTCTGATGGAATTCTCCAGGACCTTGCGAGCGTTGCTCTGGTAGCATGCGTCTACCCATTCGCAGTTGTTCGGCTCGTTTCTCATCCCGTGAAAACCGATGATTGCAGCCCTTGTAGGAGTGGCGTAGCCAAGACTTTCAGAGATAATATGGGCGGTTATCCGAGGGTACCTTTCCATGAATTCTCTTGGTGCCTGAGGTCTGTTTCTTCTCATACCGATCACCTTTGAATACTCTCTGGGTTGTTCTTTTCCCACGGGTATCCTCGGTATTTCTCCGGAACCTCCCCTTCCTGGACGTAGCTCTCGAACGCCTTGGCCATGTTCAGGACATCACGCGCCTTGTCAATCGCGCTCGACGGAAGTGGTGCCACCAACTCGGCTGCATACTTAAGGCAACCCATTCTCCGGATCTGTGTCTGAGTCTCTGCTCCCTCGGCTTCCCCCTTTACTGGATTATCTATTGGCGTAATCTCCGTTATCTTCTTGAAGTTTCCTGACTTCCTCCATTGATACTCAACCGTGGCTCCCTCTTGAACATCATGGATGTATTTGCTGTCCCAGACCGAGTACTTTTCACCGCCAATTTCAAGGACCCAGTATTTGGTTCCATTTTTCTCGTTCTCCCATATTTTGTCCACTTTCCCTTTCATGCAGTCACATGGAGAAAATTGGTATGGGGGTATTTGAGGGTGATTCAAGCAGCTTGCGAATCATGCTTTTGACAGGAAGGGCGGGGAAGGAAAAGATAAATTGCCAGCGGGTCTTATTTGAGTAGTAAGGTGTAATAACCGGGATCCGATCGAACGACTCAATGGTTGGAGTTTTAGTACGACCAGAGAACCTCTGACTGATGAGACCAACGACCGGTTAGGGTGATTAATTCCGATTGAAATACCGCTTCGTGGTGTGAGCCCTTTGCTAACTCCTCGGTTTTCTCGGGCCCTATGACTGATAATTATTAAAGGCGGCCTTCTTGGGGTAAAATGATGGAGATTGAATCTATCACTAACCCCGAAACGCGAAAGGAGGCCAAC
>WVXP01000250.1 GCA_011773445.1 Pseudomonadota bacterium
CGAAAAGGGAGTCGGGTATTTGCATAATGAGGGAATGGATATTAATTCCGACTACTTGCATATGTACATGCCTGGTTTTTGAGGAAACTCCAGTTTTTTAACTGGAGTTTCCTCAGTTTTGTGGACCCTCATGTCCCTGAGGGACGTTTGCGGAAGCGTTGGGGGACCCATCGAGGGCGGGCAGGAAGGGGAAAACCCCGCCTTCAGAGCGGGGAAGGGGCAAGAATTCCCCACCTGTGCGCCCCGAGGGGGTCAACGCGAGAGCAAGGGAGCGAAGGGATATGAGGGTTCAATCAAAACATTCAAAATTGTCGTGAAACATCAAAAGGTTATAAATTTCTTGTTCTGAAAACTCAGGAAACTCCAGTTTTTTAATGACAAGTTCCCCATTTTTGAGGGAGTCTGCCGTCTCCGAGTGAAATTGCGGAAGCGTTGGGGACCGGTCGACGGCGAGTAGGCTTCGACGTGCTCAGCCGAGGTATCATGGCCGAGGGCCGCCGAACGTAAAGGGAAAGCGCCCCTGTGGTCTGAGCGTTCGACCGAGCTCACGCCGAGGTCTCAGGCTCGAGGACCGCCGGCAGAATGAGGGAATGGGGTCACCCTTTGAGCTAGGGAGCGAGGAAACAGGAGGCTTCCATTTGAGTACTCGGGGATATCCAAAGAAATCCGTGCCTCGTGAGACGTATTCCTTGGGAAAAGGGAGAAGTCCTCTTTTTTGGGGAACCACAAGACAAAAATACATGGTCACCATTGTTTCGTGAAGCTGGACCTGCAGTGGCGTTAGAAGCAGAGCGTTCCCTCCGCCTCCGTGGCGAGGACGATCAGGTTCATCGCTCCCGCCGCCTTCACTTGAGGAATAAGGTCGTCCTCTGTGATGTGTTTGTTGGCCATCGTTTGGGTACAACACTGAATCTCGACCCCCATTTCCAGTGCCTCTTCGAGTCTCTGGGCAAGGGTAGGCACACCGGGCTCAGGACGTTCATTCTCTTCTATTGCACCCTTCACCATAATGTCAACGGCGTTCTGGAGGCAAAAAAGTATTGTTTTGAAATCGGCTGCCGCAGCCAGGGAAGCGAACATCAAAGCCGAACGGGCATTCGCAATTTTTTCAAAGCCTGTGACGCAGAGGACAACGAACAGTTTCTCTGTATCCTTTTCTGTCGGTTTTTCGGATTCTCGTGTCTTGGTTTTCCCCATGTGCCACTTCACCTTTTTCTTCACATAATTCGTATATTTCTACCAGAAACCGGGAGTCCGAGAATCAGATAAATTGTAAGAAAGGGCATGAGAAATTAGAAAGAGGGTTAATGTTCCACGGAAGCTGTGCGTTCTCGGATTGCTGATAGATAGATCTGACTATGCCAAAATTGGCCCCGGGCCGGGTAGGCTTCCTAGAGGTGTGGGCGAAGCCGTGAATGAGGATCCGGGTGCAGGCCATAAGACCTGCACCCGTTCCCGAATCCTAATATACGCCACGGTTGAACTTCGGCGGTTCGAGGTACTCCCACTCTTCACCCTTTTGTATCTTCTGGGCAAGTTCAACGCACTTGACCGCATACTCAAAGGCATAGGGTATACCTGGGCCGTTTGGGACGAATCCGGCGAGGATAGTCCCTACGGCTGCTGCCTCAAAGACCTCCTCAACGGTCGCCCCTGCCTTAACAGCAGGAAGGACGTGGATGATGCACCGTGGCGACATGTAGGCGACACCACCTGCCATAAACATCAATTCCTTAATCTTTCTAGAAAGTGCTCCATCTGCCCAGAGAGACTCATAAAAGTCTGCGAAAGTCTTCCCCGCGGTTGGGTTTAACTGGTTAATAACCTTGAACATCCTCGGTGTAAAAAGCATGTGTTCTTCCATATACTTGTTAGCTTCTTCTGGCGTTAGATTCTTTTGGTCTGACATGATCTCCTCCTGACATGATTATTTGACCCGATGGTCAGAATTAAAAGATGTTGTGAAAGAACCCTACTTACCTAAACTGAATCCGCTCTTTATCTCAACTCACCTCCTCCCTCAATCGGATTTTCCGGTCTAAAGTTTCCACTCCCTTGATACCTCGATAAATTTCTTGATGTTCTCGTATGGAACGGTTGGAGGTATATCACAGCCTGGCATCAGGGCAAAGGCTCCGTCAGTTCCGGCAGTCTCAATGATTCGTTTGCAAGTGCTTTCAACGGTGTCAACGCTACCTTGGAGCAATACCTCAACTGGAGCGACATTCCCTGCAAAACAAATCTTTCCGTATAAGACCTCTTTTGCCTTTGCGATGTCTGTCTTGTGATCGAGACTTATGCAGCTTGCACCCGTCAACGGAAACAATTCAAGTCGGTCCGTGGTATCGCCGCAAATATGGAGGAGGGTGTAGATATTCTTTGACTTTGCCCAATCGGTCAGCTTCTTTAAGTATGGCAAAGCAAACCTTTCAAATTGCCTTTTTGATATCAAGTCTCCAGATGCGGTGGGGTCAGCGACTGAGAGGACCTCGAGGGTTCCATCGTCCACGAGAGGTTCATATAGATGGATGAGAAGGTTGGTTGTCAGGTCTAGAATTTTTTCGACGAGGGCAGGTTTCTTGAAAGTTGCCTTCATCATGGGTTCTTCTCCAAGAAACCTCGCTCCAAGCGTAAAAGGCCCCCAGACCGTCATGGTGACCAGATACTTGTCCCCTATCTTTTCCTTTGTGCTCCGCAAAGCCTCTTTTACCGTGTTGATCACTTCATTCTTATCGATATCGTCTATACTGAGTTTTGCGATGTCTTCTTCTGTACTGATCAGTGCGTCCTCAAGGTCAGGTGCGCCCCTCTCGAGGAACTTAATCTTTCCTCCTAGAGCGGCAGCATGGAAATTGTTATACCCTGAGCCAACGTATACGATGTCGCATTGAAGCTTTTCACTCGAATCAAGGAGCATCTGGGTCATCTTCTCAGCATCCCTCGAAAGGCTTTCAAAGGTTGCGCCCCAATTCTTGATGCTCCACATTCCTCCACCAAAGAGGGTTACGGGAATTCTCTCTGGCTTTCCACCATCAAAAGCCGTTAAAATAACCTCTTTCGGTAGCATAAAATCCTCCTTTCGGACCCCCCGATTGCGTTCCAATCCTGAACGGTCTGGGAGCCTGCCTGAAAAGTCCGGTTCGTGTTAGGGGGTTAGATTGAAATCCGTCCGATAATGCTTTCGAGGTGGCGCCGTCGAAAGATTGTGCGGGGATAGATTCCTTCCGTCAATTTTTCTCCTCTCCTTTTTTGCGGCGAGGCCTATATACCACGACGTCGGATAGTTTGTCAAATCTCAATTTGCTGGAGTTTCCCCATTTTTGAGGGAACCTGCTGTCTCTGAGCGACGTTGCGGAAGCGGTGGGGACCCTTCGAGGATGAGCAGGGAGGGGGGAAAGCCGCGCCTTCAGAGCGCGGAAGGGGCAAAAATTCCCCGCCTACGAATCCCGATAAGGGTCATCGCGTGAGCTTGGGAGCGAAGGGATAGTAGATTCCTACTTGAGAACTCGAAAACATTCAAAGAAATCTGTGAATTGTGAGACATGTCTTTTGGAGAATAGGGAAACTCATCTTAATTTGCGAGTGATTTCTCGAGATTTTCATTCGAGACGGGGTCGTTGCTTTCACAACAAGGAATAGGCCCTGAAATGGTTGAGGATCAGAAGTTCCTCCCGGGGAAAGAGCAGGCATGAATTGGGCGGGCTGATCCCCTTTCATTCTGAGCTCCCTGTGACAATCTAAGGGGGATCTTCGGGTTCTCTGGGAGATTAGGATCGATAGGAGGTCCAGGGTAGCAATAGCCCCAGAACAGTAAGGAGATAGGCAATAATCGTCGTAGAAAAAGCTGGGTGCACACCCCATAAGAAAGGCCTTTTGAGACTGAGAGCGATGCCCAGTAGGGCAACAACCAAGATGATCACAGAACCGCTCCCCTTTTTCAGTTTACGAGGAGAAAACCAAGCAGCCAAAAGGGGTCCGATGAAAAGAGCTCCAGGAGCGATGAAAAGAAGGACGAGCATGATAATCTCCTGCTGCGCTATGAGTGCAAGCAACCAGGCCAAGGCTCCATAAAGGAGACAAACAACCTCCGAATAGGCGAATACCCTTCGGTCAGAGGCCTGCGGGTTCATGTGACGTTGATAAATATCCCTCACAAACATGGTCGCTGAAGAGTGAATCCAAGAGTCGGCACACGACATACAGGCTGCAATCACCGCTGCGAGAAATATACCCCCGACGACGGGGGGAAAGATGGTGAGCATGACCCTGGGAACGGCCATTTGAGGGTTAATTTCCGGAAGCGCGAGCCGGGCGACGAGACCAGCAAATATGGCCAGGAAACCGATCGGAAAAATGAGGAGGCCGGCGATGATCCCTGACCATTTTGCCTGAGAGGGTGTTTGAACAGAAGCCGATTTTTGGACCCATGCCTGGCTGATAAACCCGAACATCAACAGGGCACCTAAATACGCGGTGAACCGGACAGGACCGATGGCGGTCCACGAGCCATGACCTGCTGGAAGCTGAGCGAGTATGGTCCCATAACCACCGAACTTTATGACAGAAAAGATGACCAACAGGGTGAGTCCCAGATAGATGAAAACCATTTGAAAGGCATCGGTATAGCCGAGGGCCCACATTCCCCCGATCATGATATATGTAATGAGAACAAAAGCCGCGATGGTAATAGCCACACCCTGGGATATCCCTGTCAGGGTCGATAGAATCAGTCCTGCGACCAAGAACTGGGCCGCCGTTGGTGGAATAAAGACAATCATACCGATAACTGCCACCATGAATCTCGCACTGGGACCGTAATAGTCTTCGAGCATTTCGGGGATCGTATATTTCTCGGATTTTCGGAATCGTGCAGCGGCGATCCACATGCTGACCAACAGACAGATCCCGAGGATCGTTGGGTATAGCACGCCCGAGATCCCGACAGAGTACCCGAGTTCCCCGACTCCTACGGTCACTCCAGAACCGATCAAGGTGGCGGCAATACTCAATGATGCCATCCATGCTGGCATCTTCCTGCCCGCCAGCGCGTAATCCTCTGAAGTCTTGGTACGAAACCTCGCGAGCAACCCGAGTAGCATGCATATCGACAGATAGACGATCACAATTGTCAGCATCATCTCAGTCCCCCTGCGGACAGGGCCTGCTGTTTGGATGGGTCTAATATAAATATATGGAAATCTGGGTGTCAATGAAAAAGTATGCCACACCGTGGCAGGAGCCAAGCCGTTCTTTTTATAATACAATCGAGACCAAGCGAGGAGGTATTATCATGGCGACCATCAATGGTCTAAAGACTGAGGAATTGATGGAAGTGGTAGAGAGTGTAAAACGACGCTCACGCGGCCGGTCGAGGTCCGGACAAAGCTGGAGGTTGTTTGACACCATTCTGCTGTTCCCATTTGAAAAAGACGAGGAGAGGGACAAATCGGTCCAGGAATTTGCCCTCTATTCAGAAATGACTCCAGGGTAGGGCCTCTGGGACGCAAGGTTTCGGGACCGCAAAAAACGCTTGATTTCTATACTACGATGTAGTATCCAACGAAGACTAGGACTCAAGCCGGAACCCCGGCTCACCACACCGCGAAGCAATTACGTGCAGCCACGGATATCGTTGATTCTTGACGGTCCCGGGAGAGACGAGAGGTGAGGTCTGTCCGAAGTCTTGCAAAACGCCAAAACCATCTCATGCCTTTGCGTCTCATGGGGGTGGAGCGTATGAACGCGGCCAATATCATCCAAAGTGGAGACGAAAAGAACCCGGACAAGGTTGCTATCATCTTTGAGGACCAGAAGATTACCTACGGAGAGCTCACCAGGCGCATCAATCGCATGGCGAATGGTCTGATCCAACTAGGGCTCGTTCAGGGGGACATTGTCTCTCTTTTTCTTCCTAGCCTGCCGGAATTGATCATCAGCTACCTCGGAATTGTGAAGGCTGGCATGGTTGTCAACGTTGTTAACGCCATGCTCAAGGACATCGAGGTGGAGTACATCCTAAAGGACTGCCAACCGAAGGCTGTTATCCTGGATAGCAGGAGGACCGATATTATCGATCGTGTCAAAGATAAAGTCGATTCCCTCCAGTTCCAGATCCTCGTTGGAGAGGAGAGAAAGGAGAATTACCTCGCCTATGAGGATCTCATGTCAAAGACTTCTGACCAATTCAGCGCTTATGATCGCGATGAGGAGGATCTATGCCATTTGATGTATACCTCGGGGACGACTGGATGGCCCAAGGGGGTGATGGCGACCCACCGAAACATATGCCATAATGCAACGGAGTTTGGAAAAACCCATTTCGAGGAAAAAGATACCATCATGGTGGCGACACCCATCTTCCACTGCTGGGGGTTGATTAATGGAACTTTCGGAATGTTCACCCAGCATGGAACGGTCATAACGGTCGAGCGCTTCTACCCTGAGCGAGCCCTGGCTGACATCGAAAGACTCCGCCCCACCGTCTTTATCGGTGTCCCGCCCATGTACAACCTTCTCGTCAAGAGCCGGGATCTTCCCGAGAGGGATGTCGCTTCGATCAATTACTGTCTGTCCGCTGCGACAAAGATGCCGGTGGAATTGATCAAAATGGTTGAGGAAAGGCTGAAGTGGAAATACGCGGAAGCCTGGGGACTGACAGAGGTCTCATGCGTTGCGACCACAGCCCCGGTAAGCAAAACGAAGATTGGCTCCTGCGGCCATGGGATGGCAGACACCAAGGTCAAAGTGGTTGACGAAACCGGCCAGGAGGTTCCTTTGGGCGAGAGAGGGGAACTCTTGGTCAAGGGCACTTGTGTGACCAAAGGATATCTGAAGAAGCCAGAGGCCACACGAGAGGTCTTCGACGCAGATGGATGGTTCCATTCAGGGGATATTGCGATTATGGATGAGGACGGCTACGCCTACATCGTGGATCGGAGTAAGGACATGATCAATGTGGGAGGTGAGAAGGTATTCCCAAGCGAAGTCGAAGATATCATGTTAACCAATCCAAAGATCAAAGATCTCGCCCTGGTCGGTATGCCAGACGAACTCAGGGGCGAGGCGGTGAGGGCCTTCATTGTTCTCAAGGAGGGGGAGGAAGGAACGGTTGAGGAAATTCAGGAGTTTTGCAAGGAGCGAATGGCACCCTACAAGGTGCCCACCGTGGTGGAGTTTGTTGAGGAGATACCCCGTAGCGCCTCCGGAAAGGCATTGAGAAGGTTGCTGAGAGAAGGACAATCGGAGCGGGATGGCTAATGCCATCTCATGGTGTAACGGCGCGATGTCCAACGAGCATTCTCTGGGGATAGATTAGTCACCGTCATCGAGGAGGAGGTGACAAATGAGAGAGGTTCTTACGACACTGGAAGATGCAGCCAAGATGGTCAAAGATGACGAATTGGTGACCACGGGAGGGGCGACCTTTCACCGCGCCCCCATGGAGATGGTCCGGGAGATCGTGCGTCAGGGGCGGAGAGGACTCAACCTTGTTGACCGGGAGCCTGCCATCGACTTCGACCTACTCATCGGTGGCGGCTGCGTGTCCAAGATCCGGGCGGGTATGCTGGCCTTCGAAGTGTTCGGCCTCGCACCCAATTTCCGACAAAAGGCCGAGGCTCGGGAGATCGTTGTTAAAGAAGGCGCTTGTCAACCGATCATCGCTGGCCTGAGGGCTGCAGCCATGGGGCTTCCATCTCTTCCGGTAAAGGGACTTATCGGGTCGGACATCATGGGTGTCAGTGAGGTGATCGGTGGCTATAAGCAGGTTGAGGATCCTTTCACAGGCGAGAAGATGGTGGCTGTTCGGGCCATAGAGCCCGATGTGGCTATCGTCCATGCCCAGAAAGCCGACAAATATGGCAATGTCCGAATCGAAGGACCCTTCTATGAGGACGTGATCAAAGCCAAAGCGGCGAAAAAAGTGATTGTCACTGTGGAAGAGATCATCCCAAATGAGGAATTCCGTAAAATGCCTGAGGCCACGACGATTCCGCACTTCCTCGTAGACGCAGTCGTGGAAGCGCCCAAAGGGGCATATCCCGCGTCGTGTTTTAATTACTATGATGCGGACTATGGCCATATCCAAGAATATATGAAATGGGCCAACGAAGGAAGATTCGAAGAGTACCTCAATCAGTATGTTTATCGGAGGGGGGAACGATGAACTCAGAGGGGACACCCAAAGTGGAGATACCTGACATCCTGATATCCGCCATGGCCCAAGAGATCAACAACTACGATACGGTCTTGCACGGAGTTTCATCACCCCTTCCCGTTCTGGCGATGTCGGTGGCCAGGCGCACCCATGCCCCTGACATGGCTTATGTTTCGGGAGCCGGAGGCGTTGATTCCGAGGTGGAACAGATCTTCCCATCCTCGTTCGATCCGAGGCTCAACCGAAGGTGTGTCGCATATTTTGGACTCTATGAGGCCTTTGACTTGGCCCAGCGTGGGGAGCTCAACCTGATGTTCCTCGGTGCTGCCCAAATCGATCGTCATGGCAACACCAACCTGAGTGTCATCGGAGATCCCGATCACCCCAAGGTGCAGCTTCCCGGAGGCGCCGCAACAGCGTTCCTCATGCCCATCACGCCAAAGGTCGTCATATGGATTACCCGTCACTCGGGTCGGATATTTGTGAAGGAGGTGGATTTTGTCACTGGCCAGGGCTACAACCATCGCACCGAGGAACAGAGAGAAAACGAGCTCGTCGTCATCAGTAATCTCGGGGTTATGGACTTCAAGAACGACGCTCGCGTCATGCAACTCCGTTCGGTTCACCCTGGGGTCTCTCGAGAGGCAATCCAGGAAAAGACGGGTTTTGAACTGATCATCCCGTCTCGAGTCCCTGAGACCCCTGAGCCAACTTCAGAGGTGTTGGAGATCATCCGGCAGCTGGATCCAGAAGGGGTGCGGCGCGCTGAATTCAAATAACAGAGATGTGCTGAAGCTCGGTTGGCCTGTATACCGGCTCTGGAGGTCCCTGACAAAAAGGGGGTGATAAAAGAAAAAACAATGACTTCTTTTCTGACCTAGAACGTTCTCTTTTTTTTTGAAAGGAGGTGCCGTTATGGCGAAGAAAATAACTCGCAGGGATTTCTTGAAGGTCTCTGGTATTGCTGGAACCTCTCTGATAGGGGGCCCTGCGCTTCTGGGTCTCAGTCGAGGACCGACCCGAGCATGGGGAGCCACGGAACCCATCAAGATCGGCGGGATCTACTCTCTCTCCGGGGTCGTTGCTGCCTGGGGGAGGGCGGCCCGGATGGGGTCCAGCATGGCGGCTCAGGAAATCAACGAGGCTGGAGGAATTCTGGGAAGGAAGATCGTTTTGAAGTTTGAAGATGACTCCGTTAATCCAGAAGTTGGGGCCAGAAAGGCCAGAAGACTGGTTCTCGATTGGGGGGCAGACTTCTTACACGGCTTCAATAGCAGTGGAGTCGCTCTTGGCGTTGTTCCGCTGCTAGAAGAGGAGCTCAAGCGGATGTGTCTCATCCCCTGTGCAGCTTCTCCCAGAATCACGACGGAGGCTTTCAACAAGTATGTCTTCCGGGTCCATCCCAACTGTTATCAAATCGGGGCGGGGTCTGCGGCCATCGCCGCAAAAATGCCCTACAAGAAATGGACTGTGATCGGACCCGATTACAGCTACGGTTGGGACTCCTGGGGTGCCTTCATCTCTCACCTGACCCAGAGAAGGTCGGATGTTGAAGCGCTCGAAATTCAAGCATGGCCCAAATTCGCCACCGGGGACTACAGCAGCTACATTACGAAGCTCCTCGGTGCCAAACCTGAGGGCGTATATTCTTCCCTCTGGGGTGGGGACTTCGTCACCTTTGCCAAGCAGGCAAAACGCTACGGGTTTTTCGAGAATGTGAGTGCCTTCATGACGCCGGCCGGATTAGCCTTGGATTCCTTCAGCGCCCTGGCTATCAAGCGAGGCAAGGAATCCGAGATGCCGGAAGGCCTCTATACAGCGGCTCACGGATACTGGTTTGAGCACCCCGCCACGGAGAGGAACAAAACGTGGGTTGGAGACTTTCAGGATCGATATGGAGAGCCACCTCACATCGTGGCCCATGACGCCTATGGCCTCATTTATGTGTACAAGAAGGCCATCGAAAAGGCAGGAACGACAAAAACGGATGCGGTGATCGAAGCCATGGAGGGAATGGCGTTCGAAACGCCGGGCTATTCCAGGGTTATTCGGAAGGAAGACCACCAGGCCATATCCGACGTCCCATGGGGTTATACCAAGAAGGCGCCTGAACTCGCTGGTTTTCTCGGAGCCATGCGGGTCACAGAGATTAAAGATTCTACGGGCGGCGAGATCATTGAACCTCTCGAGGATGTTCTGGAACGGCGAGCAAAAAAGGAAAAACCGCCCTGGATGAAGTTCATCGTCAAAGGCTAGCCATGTTGCACTGAGCCGCATCATAAAACACCCATGCAATCCGAGGAATCTCTTCCTGTCGCCTGAAAAGGCGGCGGGAAGAGCGTCTCGGTTTATCAGGGGGGGAGAGTGGATTACGATACCTTCGTTCTCTTCTTCCTCAACGGATTGACCAACGCAATGACGCTTTTTATCATTGCATCTGGCCTTTCATTGATCTTCGGCGTGCTTCGGATACTAAACCTGGCCCACGGCTCCCTCTTTATGTTGGGTGCCTACTTTGCCTTTCAATTCACCCATTGGTTCGGCAGTTTTTGGTTTGCTCTGATCTTTGCTCCCCTGGTCTGTGCGGCGATCGGGATCATCATCGAGAGATTTTTGGTTCGTCCTGTTTACGGCATTCACATCACCTTTCAACTTCTCCTGACTTTCGGCATCATTCTCTTGGTCACAGATCTCGTCAGACTTTTCTGGGGAGTGTCCTACCTCACGGTTTCGGAATCCGAAGTTCTGCAGGGTGCAACAAGCATGCTTGGTGTGGCCTATCCGAAGTACAACCTGTTTGTCATCGTGATGGGGATTTTCATTGGGTTTCTCATCTGGTTTCTCTTATCGAAAACGAGAGTCGGAAAGATGGTTCGGGCAGCCTCATCCGATCGGGAAGTGGCTGGCGGGTTAGGGATAAATGTCCCGAGGGTCTATACGCTCGTCTTTGCCTTTGGAGCGTGGCTGGCGGGTCTTGGCGGGGTGTTGGCCGCACCACTTAGATCCCTGATGCTGGAGCTGGACGTTCACACGATCGTCGAAGCCTTTGTGGTTGTGGTTATCGGAGGTTTGGGATCGATTCCAGGGGCTTTCATTGGGTCCTTCCTGTTAGGCCAGCTCAACGCCTTTGGGACCCTCTACTTTTCTCGCTACGAAATGGCCTTCATGTACGTTCTCATGGCCGTCGTTCTGATCATACGGCCCCACGGACTATTCGGAGAGAGAATCGCCTGATGGAGGCTCTCAAGGAGATGGACCGATGGAGAAGAGCCGATCAATCATCTGGGGGAAGAATCGATTTTACGGGGTTGCTCTTGCTCTTCTGGCCTTGGTTCTGGTGCCGTTTTTCCTGTCCGATTTTTTGGTCGTTTTCGCCACGGAAATGCTCATCATGGTCCTATTCGCCCTCAGCTTCAACCTCCTTTTCGGCTATACCGGTCTTCTTTCATTTGGACACGCGGCCTACTTCAGCATCGGCGCCTATGGGACGGGGCTTTTCCTCTCCCGCGTTTCTCCCTCCCTGCTTTTGGCGTTTTTGATCGGCATCGTATTTTCTTTCATCGTAGCCTTTCTCATCGGATATTTCTGTGTTCGTCTGGATGAGATCTATTTCGCCATGCTCACCCTCGCTTTCGGCATGATGGTGCACGCTATCCTGTGGAAGTGGGATAGCCTCACCGGCGGTGCCGATGGACTGGTGGGCATTCCGAGACCGAAGTTCAGTATCCTGCTCGCAACGATCGAATTCTCATCGATACCCGGCTATTACTACCTCACCCTGGTGGTTGTGGGAATCTGTGTTTTCATCTTGTGGCGTGTCAGCCGGTCTCCCTTTGGCCTGGTCCTGAAGTCGATTCGGGAAAACCACGAGAGGGTTGAGTTCTTGGGGATTGCAATGAGAAGATACCGGCTCGGTGCCTTTGTTATTTCAGGCACCTTCTGCGGTGTGGCAGGGGCACTTTTCGCTCCCTTCGAGCGGTCGATCGCTCCAGATATTTCGTTCTGGACCAAATCGGCAGAGCCGGTCTTCATGAGCCTTTTGGGTGGGACGAAGGTGTTTTTCGGCCCAGCCGTCGGTGCCTCTCTATTCATGTATTTGAGAGAGATCATCTCGGGCTACACTGAGCTTTGGATGATCTACCTCGGGGCCATTCTCATCGCCTTCGTGATTTTCCTTCCCGGGGGGATTCTCGGCTTTATCTCCGACAAGCTCAATGCCGGCAGAAGAGGGACTTGATTCGCGTGGAACCGATCCTGCAAACACAGAATCTGACCAAGAGCTTTGGCCATCTGATGGCTGTCAATAGGGTGAGCCTCGATTTCAAAGAGGGAGAGTTGACATCGATCATTGGCCCAAACGGAGCCGGAAAGACCACACTTTTCAATTTGATCAGTGGAAAGACAAAAGCCAGTGCGGGAAAAATCCGATTCAAGGGAGATGACATCACGAAACTCGCTCCATACGAGATCGTGAGGAAAGGGATCGGCCGCATCTTTCAGATCACGAACCTCTTCCCTGAATTGACGGTTTACGAGAATGTCAGGGTTCCTGTGCTGGCGAGAAAGAGAGAGACATCTCGCCTCCTTAGTCTGGACCGAAGCCTTCGAGATGTCAACGAGGAGACATCGAGGATACTCGGGTTGATCGGACTCTCAGAAAAGAGCGACATCACCTGTAATGCCCTTTCTCATGGGGACCAGCGTCTCGTCGAAACCGGTGTCGCTTTGGCTCTCGAACCGGTACTGCTTCTTCTCGATGAACCCACCGGGGGCATGGGGCCTGAGGAGACAGACGAGATGGTCAAATTCGTACGAGGCTTGAATGAGAACCGGAACATCACCATCATACTCGTCGAGCATGACATGCGGGTTGTATTCTCCATCTCGGATCGGATTATCGTCATGCATTCAGGGGGCGTCATCGCGGATGGGAAACCCGACGAGATCCAGGCCGATGAAAGGGTCAAGGAGGCCTACCTGGGCCGATGAAAATGCTAGACGTTCGTGACATTCATACTTACTACGGGAGAAGTCATGTCATTCAGGGTATCTCTCTGTATTTACAGGAGGGAGAGGTNNTCATATCAAACAAACAGCCCTTTGAAATCTGCAAACTGGGTATCGGGTATGTTCCTCAGGACAGGAGGGTCTTTCCCACCCTAACAGTTAGGGACAACTTGGAGGTGATCGAGCGAAGAGTCGAGGGCGGATGGACGGTGGATAGGATTTTCGAGACCTTTCCCATTCTGCAGACACTCAAATCGCGGAAAGGAAGGCAACTGAGCGGGGGCGAACAGCAGATTCTGAGCATCGCCAGGTCCCTCATGACCAATCCTACCCTGCTGCTGCTCGATGAACCGTCAGAGGGATTGGCACCCTTGATTGTAAGAATTATCAGAGATCTGATCCAAAAGGTCAGGAGGACGGGGATATCGGTCCTCTTGGCTGAACAAAACGTCGTTTTCGCCATGGAGATTGCCCAAAGGGGTTACATCATCGACAAAGGTAGGATCCTCCACCAGGGAAGCACGGAAGAATTGAAAGAGGAGAAGGAGATTGTAGGCAGATACCTGGCGGTCTAGCGTCGGATTGGTCACATAACTTCCATTTTAATTCCTCTCAAGAACAAGAACGGTCCCCACCGCTTCCGCTATGTTGTTTGGAGACAGTTTGCCTTCCATGAAATGGGGGAAATCCTCGTATGGTTGTATCCCTTATACAAGAGGTTGTACCGATGATAGGGTGAAAAATCTCCGCCGGGGCCTGAGAGGTAAACCGCGTTGGAGCCTTATGTATACTTCCATTTCTTCCTGAACGGACTCGCCCACAGCACGTGTTTCTTCCTTCTTGCCGCAGGACTCAGCCTCATCTTCGGGGTGCTCGGAATATTCAATATGGCCCATGGCGCCTTCTTTATGATTGGGGCCTATTTCACCTTCCAGCTCGTCCAGTGGACCCAGAATTTCTGGCTTTGCTTTGTCGCTTCACCCCTCCTTGTGGCTGTGGTGGGATTTCTGGTGGAACGGTTTCTTCTCCGTTGTGTCTATCGTATCAGCGTCAACTTTCAATTGCTTCTGACCTTTGGACTCATTCTGGTCATTGAGGATGCCACGCGATTGATCTGGGGTGTTCAGTGGAGAACGGTGGAGGAAGCCGATCTTCTCAAAGGGTCCATCTCGCTTCTTGGAATGGACTACCCTCGGTATAATCTCTTCCACATCGCCGCGGGGTTTCTGGTTTTCGTCGGTCTCTGCATCTTTCTGTACAGGACCAAATTCGGAAAAACGGTTGTTGCCGCCTCCTCCGACCGAGAACTGGCCAACGGCCTGGGAATTAACGTACCTCGAATGTACACGGTCGTCTTCTGCCTCGGAGCATGGCTCGCCGGATTGATGGGGGTCCTTCATGCGCCCCTTATCAATATCAATCTCGATATGGGTCACAAATACATCATCACAGCCTTCGCAGTCGTGGTGATCGGAGGGCTCAGAAGTGTTGTGGGAGCCTATGCGGGATCTCTCATCTTGGGACAGCTGACAGCGTTCGGGACGTTGTACGTGCCTTTTTTTGAACGACTCTTTATGTTTCTCTTTATGGCTCTCGTTCTGATATGGCGCCCTCAAGGCCTCTTCGGCGAGGCCAAGGCTTGAGAAACAGGGGGTCCGTGTCCCGCCTTCAGTTCTTTCCCAACTTTCTGGCAGCTTCCATGAACCACGCGACCGTCTCCGGAGGGGCTATACCAGGCACCTCGCAGCCCGTCGAGAGGATATAGCCGCTGGTCTTCCCGACCCTTTCCAGACATCCTCGCACGGCCTTTTCCATATCCTCCTTGCTGCCGATCGAAAAGAGACTGGTGTCCAGATTTCCGATGATCACCGTTTTTCGGTTGGCCACGCTCATGGCCTTGGTCAAATCTGAAGGCGCATCGATACTGAGGTTGGAGGCGCCCGTTGCCACCATGTCCTCTAGAATCGGATCGGCATATCCGCAGATATGAAGTCCCACAAACACCCGCTTTTCCTTAAAGTGGTCGATAATCTGCTTGTGATAGGGAAAGACGAATTCTTTATAGGTCTTAGGAGAGATCAGGCTGCAGGACGACGGTGCGTCGGAATATGACAGCCCGACGCCTTGTTC
>WVXP01000158.1 GCA_011773445.1 Pseudomonadota bacterium
GTGACTTCAATGGGATAATGCTCCCCTGTGACCAAGTTGAATTCATGAGAATAGACCCAGTTTGGATGAAGCCGACAGATGCCAACCAGATCGGCTCCTAAGAACTTCGCGACCTTTTTGATGGTGTGGCTCATCTCCTCTGGCGAATTCTTGACCCGATCTCCAGCTTCCACGAAGTGTTGGACCTTCGCCGGGACGCCATCCCATGAATAGAGCCCGGAGTTACTCCGGGAATTCCCAAGGCCGAAACCCCACTCCAGGTTCCATGCCGCATTACGGAAGGCGTAGTCGAGCTTTCGATATCCCACCTTTTGCTGGAACTTTACCTCTCTGTAGAACCGTTGCCCATAGGCCTGCATTTTTTCGTCCCAGACACTTCGTTTGAACATTTCATTCTTCTGATCAAAACGATAGTCCGCTACAGGAAAGGGCAGATCTGCTTCGGGTCGCTCATGTTCAGGTGGGATAGCCGTATTCATTCCTTCTCTCTCCAAGTTAAGGGTTTATTCGTCATAAGCGCATAGCTTTCAGCTGTCGGCGTTCAGCTTTTTAACGGACCCTAACAGAAGGTATTCTGTTTTAGTCATATGACGAAAAAGTGGATCATGGGCTGAGAAACCTCTGGGAATGCTTAATGATTATTCCTGTCTCGCCTCAGTACTGGATCCTCTTCCCCATTCTGCTGACAGCTGTTCGCTGATCCCTGACTGCTCGGTTTTCTAAGGAACTTCAGGACCTCATCATCCGACAGGTCATACCAATTCTCGTACGCCTCCGCCACTGCGAAATAAGGTCCCTCTCGAATGTTGAGGCAAATGACAAGATTGACCAGAGAAGCGATCCTTCGAACCGAATGCATTGGGGCGGTGGGAACGGCCACGACGATCTCTTTTGGATCTGCTCTTTCGACTGAACGGATGGATGCCACCATCGTATAGCCAGATGCGAGACCGTCGTCGACCAGAATGACAATCTTGCCGCGGACCGGGGCAGGGGGTCTATCCTGCCGGAAAAGACGGTTCCGGATTTCTATCTGTCCTCGGATCGGTTTCAGAGATGCCTCAATTTGAGTGGGAGTCAGTCCCAACGTCCGAATCAAAGAATCGTTCAGAAAAACGTCACCCTCCAAGGTGACGGCTCCAAATCCTGCCTCCGGATTTCCGGGGATGGGAACCTTCCGAACGATAATCATGTCAAAGGGGATAGACATGGCTGTGGCAATCTCGATCCCAATCGGGATACCCCCCGACGGTATCGCCAGGACGATGGCCTCCTGGGCTTCATACTCCTTGAGAAAGAGAGCCAACTGCCGTCCAGCGTCAGTCCTGTCCTTGAAGATCCATGTTTTCCCCCTGAGCGCCGTGTCCTCAAGAATCTTTCCCATGCCAGGAAATCCTGAAAATTGATTTGAGGGAGGGCTCCTGAGCCTGTCCTAGATGGTACCAGGCATGGAGAACCGTTTGCAAGCACTGATCGGGAGCGGCCTCCTGATTCCTCGGAAGCCCTTTGCCCTGACAGGCATCTGCTGAGGGATCCCGCCTGTGACGGGAATAGGGTACCACGAGAGCACCGAAGTGGAAGAGCAAGCGGACCCGATCTACAAGTGGGGATTATCCTTCGTGGCTAACGGGTCTTTGTGACCCCAACTCTGTCACAATTCGCTGCTAGGGGGCACGTGCTGCATTTGGGGCTGATCGGACGGCAAATTCTCTGACCGAATGAGACCAGCATGTCGTTTATTTCGATCCAGTATTCGGCAGGGAGCTTTTTTCTCAAGGCAAATTCGGTCTCCTCAGGTGTCTTTGTGGCGACATATCCCCAGCGGTTGACAATTCGATGAACATGGGTGTCGACGCAGATGCCAGGCTTGTTGTATCCGAGGGTGACGACGAGATTGGCTGTTTTCCTCCCCACCCCCTTGAGTTTCAGGATTTCATCGAGTTCACCGGGGACGCGGCCACCGTATTTCTCTAACAAGGTCCTTGAGATTTCAAGAATGGTTTTGGCTTTGTTCCGATAGAACCCAACGGGGTAAATAGCCTTCTCTATCCGTGCAGGCGAAAGCCCGATCATCTCTTCAGGCCGACTGGCAATTCCAAAGAGGCGTTTTGAGGCCTGGTGGGTTGTTTCATCCTGAGTTCTCAAGCTGAGTATACAGGAGACGAGAACCAAATAGGGATCTCTTTTCTGGGCGACCTGGGTGACCACCGGATCTTCCCACTGTCTGACCGTGTGACGAAGAATCTCAACGATTTTGTGAATCTCCTGATGTTTCATCTGTTGGTAGGTATCCCGATGTCGGAAAAAAATGAAAAGCGCCGATACTATATCGATACCGACGCTTTTTGACAATGAGAATCTTTTCTACTGTTTTTCTTGGATTTATTCCCTGGGTGTTCCCCGGGCCGTTTTTTTGATTGAAGCGATCCGCTTATCTTCTGGAATCGCCACCCGGTAGCTTGCTTCTTCTCCGGGATTGAGCAGAGAGGGTTTGGCAAGTGTCGTTTCAAACCTGAGGAAATTTCCTGAATTATCATAGTACTTCACAGTGATGGTAATATCCTTGATCGTATGATCGGATGTGTTCTTGACAAAACCCATGACCATAAAGGAACCATTTTCCACAAAGTTGTTCCCCTCTGTGAATTGCAGGTCAGAAGCAAATGCTATCGAGGCTAAGGCGAGAAGGATTACTCCCGCAAGCCATCCAGTTCTCTTCATAAAAAGTCTCCCTCTATCGAAATTCAACCTAGACTGGATGCAAAAAACATGCCCCAGTCGAATACAAGGGTTTGCGAGTCGGATGCAAGCGGCGGCCATAATAAGAGGCCACCTCAATCCCCCTTTACAAGATGCGGAAATTAAAGGATATTAGGTGTAGAGGGAGCGAAAAGATTCGACATGCCAAGTGAAGGTTCGAATATGCTTCCAAGGTTGTCGGGTCTAAAGGGAGCTTCGGATGAAACGTGACGATTCCATGATCTTGGCGATTTTGAAATGGTCTTTTCTTTGCGTGGGCCTATTTGTCTGGGGATGTCCTTTGAATGGCCAGATCCGAGATTTCACATATAGTCCCTCAACCGACGAGACTTTTCCAGAAATCCAGGAAGCCAGACTCTATGAGAGCGGTTTGGGGCCGCCCCATCAGGTTATTGGAGAGGTGATGATCCGGGGAAGAGCGGGCGAAGATCAGGAGTCGCTGGAGAGACGTCTTCTCGAGGGTGCTCGACAGATCGGTGCTCAAGGGGTGATCGTCCTTGAGACAGGCCAAATGGTGTCAGACGTTGGAACAACCGGGGTAAGACACGATCTGAATGTAGAGCAAAATTCCGGCGGGGCTTCGAAGCGATATCGGGTTTTTCCTGAACCTCTTCCCATCGAGGAAGAAAGGATGTTCATCAGGGGATTGGCTATCCGCTTCATCGAGGACTGATAGGGTTCTCCTGCCTATATTGACAAACCCTCTATCCAAGAGACTCTCCCCTCATATCTTTTTACTCGACTGTTTACAGCTCTTTTCAACACCATCAGGAGTCAGACTACTGGAGTTTCCTCAGTTTTGTTGATCCTTAGGTCCCTGAGGGACGTTTACGAAGGAAGATTGTCAGTATTCCTCGGACCGTTCCCAAATCCCTTTTTTCGGCTTTTGTCTGATGAAAGTGGAAAAGGAGCGCTCTTCGCTGCTCCGAAATCTTTTTTCGNNTTTTTTCGACAATTCTAAAGCTCGGCTCCACTGCAAATCCAAAACTCTCCGCCTGCGGCGGATCAAACAGTCGGATTTGCGGCCGTTACGCCTCTCTAAGGATTGTAAGCGAAAAAATCTTGACTCGCGCTCAGAGCTTCCCTTTCCACTTCCTAGTGAATTACTTCGGAAATGACTTCGACACAAGTGGTCTAAAGGGATTTGGGCAACAACCCGTCCCCACCTGACGCGCCAAAGGCGGGAAGGGAGGAGCGAAGGGAAATAAGGGTCAATCAAAAGACTCAAGATTGTCATGGAACATCAGAAGGTCAGAAATTTCTCGCTTTGAAAACTCAGGAAACTCCGGTCAGAATAGGCTGGGAATAAGCCTCAGTCTGTGGTGTATAATAAAGAAGAAAGGATTCGTCACAGGAGAAAACCGATGAGGCTTCAAAACTGGGTACGCATGGGCTTTGCAGTTCTTTGCCTGATGTCTTTTATCGGATGTTACAGGTCTGCCACCAAGGAGCGCGTGAACGTCGCTGAGATTCCAGATAGAGTGTATGAGATCTACGTTCACAGTTTCACACCTGAGAGCTATGCCGTACTTTTGGATATTCCCAATGATGGAAAACGGGTTTTTATGCGCCATACAGACAGAACAGAAAGGGTCGGCATGGACCGGCCAGGACCCTATGTGGATGAGATGCAGAGGAGAATCAACGGATTTCGTTCCGCCATTGTAATTACTGACGAAGAGGGATTTGAGAGGGGCTATTTGATGGTGTCCCCTGTCTTGAGCTATACCATCCAAAGGTATCAGAACGAGATTAAGATATCAATTTGGAAACCGGCCCTCGATGAAGAACTAGGCCCCAGACTTCATCCTGGCATATTCAGGAATCACCCCAGCCAAAAGGTACGCTAAAAGGGGCCGACAGCTTGGTAGATAAATCGATAGACTTTAATTATAATCCTAGCTAAAATAAGAGTAAGGCAGGATACGAAACGCTTGATTCTCACCTCTGAAAACGTCTTTTGTCTAGCGGAAAGCCGTTCCTCAGAGAAGTGAGATCCGAACAAATAGGGACGACAACCTATGCGTTACTCAATTAGGATTTCTGACCCTTCAACGGAGAGGCACTGTGAGGTCTATGTGGCCTCTGACGAGGATTTGGAGATTCTATTGCTTTTCCTGAAATGCGCCGAAGGCCTTGAGCATGAGGTCAGGGATCTTAAAAAGGAGTCTCCAAATTCTTAAAGCGTCTCTTCTTTTTCTCCACCGAGAAATTTACCAGGGGAATACGTAATGATCTTCTCCCCCTGAGAAAGAGGTCATCTCCTCTTCTCTATTTTCGTCTCACCCCAGATGCTAGCCCACATATGACTCGGATGATACTCCGCCGATCAGCCGTATGATGGTGAAAACAGGCCTTAACGCCGTCCGAGGGATTGCAAAATCGCGAATATGACTGACTGTCATCCTCCCTTGACCCCCCTGGGTGATGGCGTTTTTGTCTTACCGCATGACGAATCGATGGATTTTATCCTCAGGCAAGGGATTTCCGTTCTCGTCGACATAAGACAGCATTTCATCGGGATTTCGGTTCTTACCCCACCTCAGTGGAGAATAGGCGCCCTCCCCCTCAGCGTAAAGGGACCCGGCACGATCAATAATTCTCCCCCTACACATGTAAACCTCTCCACTCAACTCAGGGGGGTCTGCTGCAACAAAATAGGTCTTTCGGATGGTCAGGGGCTTGATGTAGTTGACCTTTAGATCTTTTGTCACCACAAGTCTTCCCGAAGCGACGGCTGAAGACCACCAGAGAGCTTCATCGACAACACATGAGATAATCCCGCCATGAAGAATTCCCGAAAATCCACAGAGTTCCTCTCTGGGGCTAAATTCGGCCATGACTTGACCGTTTTCAACATAGAGACACAACTTCAATCCTATCGCATTCTTTTTTCCGCAGACAAAACAGGTATCGTACGAGGGGAGAAAACGTTTCAAGGTAACCTCCTGGGCATTTTCATCTTGGTCTCCCAGCTGACCCCTGAGGCGAGCTTCTCAGAACATGCAGTGGTGCCAAAAGAACCTGACTGATCTTTCAGAGGGACATCGAGAATGGATTTAAGGGACGGTAGCCGGATTCCCGGATTTCCCAGAAGAACCCCTTCCAGGTGGAGCTTCTCAGACTGGTTCATTTCAGAGGCCAATTTGCCCCTGATCGAGCATCTCAGATACGATTCGATAAACTGAATAATGCGAGGCCATTACCTTTTGGAGAATAGAGTCCAAAGATTTACCCTGGTTGATGAGATCCCAGATCTCCTTTGCTAAAGGCACCGTCTCCTTATCTTTCCACGAGAATCTCTTGACCTTCGGCACAAAGACTTTGTTGGCATCCGGGATCTCCTGTTTCAGTTTGTTCAGTTCGTCTCGAAGCCGGTTTGCCTCGAAGAGAATCGCAATGGTCCGGAAAGGAATCCTCTCTTCATGCTGCATTGCTTCAGATTCCCCAACTTTGAAAGTGAAGGCCTGGCCTGAGATAGATTGGAAGACCTGATAGAAGGCCTCGACCCCGTGCAAGTGACCGAGTTGTGCAGAGTGGACCTCCCCGTCTTCGATGTATATTTCTCCCACCGTTTCGTTGTTCTTGTCGACAATTGTGAGCTGTCCAGTCCGATTGCTCTGTGCCAAAGTTTGAATCAGCGTAGAAGCATCGAAGTACTCCAGATTTCCAGAGAGCATCTGGCCCTTTATTTGGAGCCTCTCTTTCCGAATCCATGCTTCGAGTCTCTTTGCAAGTACAGTGGCGAGCCGAACCGTTAAGAGCGGGGCCTTTCCCAATAGACTCAAAAAAGCCTTCCTCGACAGGATCAGGACCTCGGCCTTTTCGGGGACCCGGGCCATTGAACCTCGGGGCGAACCCGTCAAAATCGCCATCTCGCCGACCATTTCCCGCTCACCCAGATAGGCAACAACCTCCATCTTTTGTGTCTTTGGATCGGTCCGAGAGATCTCCACCACACCCGTTTTGATAAGGTAGACTGCATCAGAGGGGTCCTCAACATCAAAAACCACCGATCCAGGTCCGTAAGTCTTAAAGGTGCATTTCTCGAGGACCTGTTCAATGGTTTCGTCTGAGAGAGAGGCAAAGAGTTGACACTGTCTCAGGAATCCCAAGATTTCGTCTCTGTCGAGTTGGTCGTCCATGATAGGTCCCCTAGAGCGCCGAAGGATGCGAAGGTATCGCCGTAACGCCGCAACCAGTCCTAGATTCGGGGGATAAAAAGGGCGATCCCGTCAGGATATGGTGTTAAAAGTACCCTCTTTCCCTGGGTGGGTCAAGCCCCAGAATTGCCATAGAAATTCAACGATTTCGATGCGGAAAGGCTTTTGGGCGTCGAGGGGATTATCTCCAGAGTTTCCCCTAAAACAAACCACCCAATGGGGCACGTGGACTGAACTAAAATACATTCCCGAATGAGCCGAGAGTTCAAATCCCTTTCGCTTTTCCCAATCCCCTAGGGTTATTGAGCGAAAAAAATTTGAAGGAACGCTCAAAGGGACTTGAGGTGTGGTGCGTTATGGGGAAGACCGAACAGTCCGGAATCTCCGTCAATTCTATTTTGACGTCAAAAACTCCCTCAGACGCTGGGCATTTTCAACGGCATAGCCAGATACGTCGTTGTTGAAATAGGCATAAACTGATCTGCCTTGGTCTAGCCAGGATCGAGCCTTCCGGGCCCACTGGTTGAGCTCCTCTTCTGTGTACTTCGAACCATAAAGGGACCGGCTACCATGGAACCTCAAGTAGACAAAATCGGCGGTGACAGTCTCCATGGATGGAAGATGCGGGGAGTCGGGGATGCACAGGGAGAATCCGGAATGTTCAAGGAGACGAACAACTTCGGGGACGAACCAGCTATCATGCCGAAACTCAAAGGCCTGCCGTGTTTTGCTCAGGAATGGAGACTCGGAGAGAAGTTTGCAGAAAGTGGCAAGGAGTTCTTTCTGATAGGGAAACTGGGGGGGAAGTTGCCAGAGAATGACTTCAAGTTTCTCTCGAAGTCCGTCACAATGTTCCCCAAAGCGTTGAATCGCATCTTCACAGTCTCTAAGCCTTTTGATGTGGGTAATGTATCGGCTTCCCTTAACGGCAAAGACGAACCCCTCTGGTGTCCTGTCGTACCAGCCCTCAAACACCTGTTTCTTCACCAGCCTGTAAAAGGTGACATTGAGCTCTACCGTGTCAAAGTGACGGCTATAGTATTCGAGCCACCCACGCTGAGGGATACCCTTGGGGTAAAAGACCCCTTTACCCCAGTGCGAGTAATTATAACCGCTTGTTCCGATGCGAAGTGTTCCCATTGAAACGAATCTCGCCTCACATGAACCATCTAACGTAGTTTTCAAGCGAGTCCCGTGGTGTGGCAAAATGGCTCAGTGGTGAGGATTCATCCGCATAACCCAGAGCCACGGCGATGATGACCTTCTTGGCCTCCGGGATGTTGAGATGTTCCCTGATCTGGTCATCGTAGGCCGCAATCAATCCCACGGGACATGTTACGAGGCCCAAATCGTGAGCGGCCAACAGGAGATAACCGAGAAATGCACCGAGGCAAAGGTATCGATCCTTAGAAAAGGCGCGATCCATGCAGAGGAAGATTGCAACGGGCGCGTCGTAAAAGCGGCAACTCCCTTCCCCGATAAAAGTATCTAAAGTCGAGCGCTCCCGATCTAGGAGTTCTACCAGGGGCCTGAAGGACTCTCGTCTTCGCTCCTGGAAGCGTTCGGGCAAGGGACGGACTGCTCCGGGGGTGCACGCCACCGACCGCTCCCGATAGGCTCGAAGGAGCCGTCGGGTGAGACGGCCCAATTCCTCTCCCATCACGACGGTCACTTCCCACGGCTGGACGTTCAGAGCTGATGGGGCCCTCCCCGCTCGGCGGAGAACCTCTTTAACGAGGTTCTTTTCAACAGGTCTTGAAGAATAGACGCGGTAACTCTTACGATTCTCTATGGCAATTTTCAATTCCATTTTTCCCCCCGAACATGCACCGACCATAAAGTAAAGGATTACGAAAGGGATTGCAATCGTTCTCCCTTGACCGCTTCACCATCGATTCAGTATCCTAATCCTTGTCTCCACCATCCAGGAGGAAAGGTCGATGATTCGTGCCAAGGTCTGGTTCCGATGTGCTGCTATGCACGACCCGGTGCAACCCATCCTTTTAGAACCAGCGCGGATTGGTTGGCGGGCCAAATTACGAGAGGTCGACCTGACCATCGAGCGTCCCTTTTCTGGAGAAGAACTGACCCACCGCATGAAAGGATGGATTACCGTGGATCCTGAGGAGTTCTGCCGGGTGGTGGAGTCCCGCGGTTGGCTCAAGGTATTCGACGATGGCGGGCTGGTCGTGGAGATGGAAGATGAGGCACAGCTTCAGGCCCTCGAGCGTGCCTTGTCCGAGCAGTTTGGAGACCAGGTAAACCTCGAACCGATGTTGAAGCACTCGAGTACCTAATCCAAAAAAAAGCAGAGCCATCGAGCCCTGCTTCATAAAGGAGGTATATGTTTTTTTGCTTTTTATAGAAAACTCAAATTAAGAGAAGATTAAATGAATATTAAACTCTTTTAATGTTTCATGATTCGTGAGAGAGCCGAATCCAAGGTGTTTCAATGCTGAATGGCCGACCCGGAAATGGAGCGAATAATTGGATTAGTTGAGTAACCTCTTCAGAAATTGTACAATACCCCACCTCCATGGACGCCCGTTCCGAAAAAATTCTCAAGAGAGGAGCAATACCATGAGACGGCTCATTATATTCATTGCTTGTCTGATCTTGCTACCCGTTGCGAGCGCTGACGCTCAACCAAATGAAGGGGAGGCCATTCTTGGGAATTGGTTAACCGAAGACGATAAAGCGGTGGTTGAGATCTACGAATGCGGTGACCAATACTGCGGAAAAATAATATGGCTCAAGGAACCCAAGAATGAGGACGGGACGGAGAAACACGACACCGAAAACCCGGATCCCTCCAAAAGGAGTCGTAAGATTATAGGTCTGAACATCGTCTGGGGATTCAGATACGATGGCAAGAACAGATGGGTCGACGGTAATATCTATGACCCAGATAACGGCAAAACCTATTCGTGCAAGATGAACCTCAAAGGTGATGAGCTGAAGGTGAGGGGTTATATCGGGTTTTCTCTAATAGGCAGGACAACGATCTGGACGCGTAAGCAATAAGCGTTCACCGTTTTGTTCTGACTGGTGGACACCAAAATGGGGGCTGAGAGCCCCTTTTTTTCGTGATTCGAGGGGCAGTTCGTTCATTTTCTCCGCAGGGCCCTCCGAGTTTATCCGGGTCGGGACTTCGGCAGATTCGATCGTCTCACTTCTTTTACGCGGGAAAACCAGGCGTCCCTGATGATCGGTATTTTCAGCGTGTTATGAAAGTCATGAAAACCAGGCTCAACCGATACATCTTTTTTGGGCTTACAAGTCTTCTGCTTCTCGCTGGATGTCAGTCGAAAGGTCCTGAAATCCTAAAACGGACCCAGTTTATGATGGGTACTCTGGTTGAGATCACGCTGATCGCTCCAGACGACGAAGCGAGTGCCGAGGCTATTACTGCGGCTTTTCGGGAGATGCAAAGAATCGAATGGCTCATGAGTCGAAGAATCGAAGGCAGTGACGTCTGGCGCGTAAATCAAAGTGCAGGGGTGAGGGGGGTGCGGATCAGCTCTGATTTTCTCGCTGTGGTCCAAATTGCGTTGGAAACTTCCAATCTGTCGGGTGGTGCCTTTGATATCACCGTGGGGGGTCTCGTGAATCTTTGGGACCGATGTCGTGAGGAGAATCGGCTTCCTTCCCAACAAGAGGTGGTAGCGACACTTCGTCTCGTCGGCTATGGGTCACTTGAATTAGATGAGAAAGAAAGGATGCTCTTCCTCAAAAAAGAGGGGACGCAAATCGTTCTCGGGGGGATTGCTAAGGGGTATGCGGTGGACCAGGCGGTTCGCGTTCTCCGAGGCCGAGGATTCAGGGACTTCATTGTCAATGCTGGTGGTGATCTCAGGACAGGGGGAACCAAGTTAGGAGCGCCTTGGGTTGTGGGCATTCAACATCCTCGGGACAAGTCCAAAATGCTCGCGACCGTAGCGGCGAGAGATTCTGCAGTGGCTACTTCTGGAGACTATGAGCGGTACTTTATGAGGGATGGTGTTCGATATCACGAGATTCTTGATCCCTCGACAGGGTTTCCTGCAAGAAAGTCGAGAGGTGTCACTGTCGTCCATAAGGAGTTGATCTGGGCGGACGCCCTGGCCACGGCCATATTTGTTATGGGTCCAGAAAAAGGAATTGTTCTTGTCGAGGAGCTCAATGGTGTCGAAACTCTGATCATCGATTCGAAGGGAGAGGTTACCGTTTCATCTGGAATGAAAGACAGGATCACGTTTCGATAGGTGGAGGGATCCTCGGTCTTTTTCTGGAATTTCCTGGCTTTTCAGGAAACTCCGCAGCCTTTTTCTGGAGTTTCCTCAAAAACCAGCTATGTAGCTATGCAAGTAGTCGGAACTTCATTCTGTT
>WVXP01000281.1 GCA_011773445.1 Pseudomonadota bacterium
GGCCATTGTGAAAGGCGTGGGATAAGTTTTGCTCTCACCTCCTCAATCGTGATATCCCCCACGACGGCGAGGATAGCATTGTTTGCGTGATAATAGGTGTTGTGGAACTGCACGACGGCTTCCGGTGTGATGCGCGGGAGGGATTCCCTTGTTCCTTCCACCGGATGACCGTAGGGATTGTCCGGAAACAGAGTCCTTTGAAAGGCCTTTCGTGCAATCTCACCCGGTCTGTCTTCCGCAGATTGAATAGCAGCGAGGGTCTCTTCCACCTGTCTCTGGATCTCCTCCTGAGGAAACGTGGCTTGGACGAGCGCTTCCATAAACAGATCGAACCCCTTGTTCAGATCTTTCTTGAGAACCCGGAGACCGAGGGTCGTGTTGTCCTGACCGGCCCAGGAAGTGAGAGAGGCTCCCATGAAGTCCAGTGCCTCACGGAAAGCAGTCACCGAGTACGTGGAAGTTCCCAGCAAAAGCCCCTTGGCCGTCAGGTATGCAAGCCCCTCTTTGCCAGGAGTATCTCTCCGAGAGCCCGAGTCTATCAGTAAATGCAATGTGACCAGAGGCACCGAGTGTTCTTCAGCAACCAGAAGAACGAGCTGATTGGGAAGAACGATCCTCTCAACCCGGGGCATGGCCAGAACAGCGGCTCCCCTCAGTTGAAACAGAAGGGAGAAGAGTAGAAGCAACAGCAGCGTAATCGAGGCCTTTTGATTTTTGGGGGTCATAACGCGAACCTATCGAAACATTTTGGTCTTGATTGAAAATTCCTCGGGCTCGGGAGTTTCCTCCTTGGGTGGCAAAGGGATGAGAGTCGCCACAGTCTGATTGTCCGGGATGAGATACCGGCTTGCAACCCGCTTGATGTCTTCCGCGGCCACGTTTCGAATAGATTTAATGTAATTGTCAACTGCCCGCCAACTGAGTGCCATTTCGTACCGGGCCAAGATCATCGCCTGGTAGAAGATCGAATCCTGCCCAAAGATATAAGAGGCCTCCAGTTGATTTTTTGCCTTTTCGAGTTCATACTCGGTCACCGGCTCTTCCTGAAGTCGTGTCAACTCCTCATCCACAGCCTTTTCAACTTCACGCATATCCTTAGCTGGAAGGGGCTCCACGGCAACCATGAAGAGGTTCGGATCCCGAGAGAGCAGCGAGTGGTCCGCCTCAATATCCAACGCAAGCCGCTTCTCGCGGACCAGGCGGCGATACAGTCTGGAGCTCTTCCCATCGGAGAGTAGGGTCGCGATTACCTCAAGGACGTAGCTGTCCGGCTCGCGAAGGTTCGGGACATGAAACGCCTTGATGAAAAACGGAAGCTGTGCTTCCCTTTTGATGATGATTCTTCGCTCCCCCCTCTGAGGCGGATCGGTGGGTCTATCCTGGTCAGGGGCTTCCCCTTTTGGTATGGAACCGAAGGCTCGCTCGATCCTCGGAAGCAGGTCCTCTTTCTTGAAGTCTCCCACCACCACGATAAAGGCATTCGGCGGATTATAGTGGGTCCGATAATATGTCTCTACATCTTTCACTGAGAGGCGGGCAAGATCCTCCATCCAACCAATGATGGGCCACCGATAAGGCTGAAGCTGAAAAGCGGTCGCTCCCAATTGTTCCATGAGATATGCCTTGGGATTGTCTTCGGTTCTCAGCCTCCTTTCCTCCATGACCACGCTTCGTTCGGTGAGAAAATCCCCTTCCCGCAGAATAAGGTTTTGCATCCGATCCGATTCAAGCTCCAGGGCCACTTGTATCCGGTCGGCGCTGAGATTCTCGAAGTAGGCCGTAAAATCTTGGGAGGTAAATGCGTTGAACCTTCCCCCGTTCTCCACGATGAGCCTGGAGAAATCCTCGGCGCCGACTGTCTCTGTCCCCTTGAACATCATATGTTCAAGCACGTGGGAGAGTCCGGTCTTCCCATGGATTTCGTTCCGGGATCCCACGCGGTACCAGATTTGGAAGGTGATGACGGGGGCTTTATGATTTTCAAGGAGAATGACCTTCAGGCCGTTGGGCAGGACCTTCTCAAAAACCTGCTCCCTGAGTCCAGCCTCTGCGAGGGGTATGCACAGCAAGATCAAGAGCAACAGGCAACTAGCCGGCTTCCCCCATCGTATTGTTCGGCAGGAAAGTCTGCGCTTCATTCTCTTTGTCATCCAGGATGTATAGGGTTCAATGTGCAGCGATCTCATTCTCTATTTTACCCTATGAGAATATATTGGGCCAAGTGGTTCGACCATTCGCCTGCACGATCAGTTTGGGACATGGTTATTTCTTAGACGAGAGCATTGTGTGCCAAGAGTTCTGCTATCCTTGAGTATAAACGGTACCACTTGCTATAAATTCCGGTTAAATGCCGATAAATTTTTCGGATACGGTGAAAAATTTTCACAATCTGAACTTAAGAGGGATTTTGAGGATTGGGCTGCTCAAGTGGAGGGAAATTTGATGGGCAGAAATCAGAGCCTAGTCGGGAATGTGAAATGTTGAGGCTTCATCTCTTAGCTTTCACAAAATAAGTTGTTTCAGAACCAACGTCCCCCTTTTCCGCACCGATTAAGTATGGTGTCCCCAGTTTTTTAGCAGATTTTTAGGAAAAGGACATCTAGGGTGAATTATTAGCTTACCTATTTGAACTGCAATTTCCCGTATCTTCTTTGAATCTCAGCGTATTTTCCACCATAGATGGTCTCGTATTGTTCAATCCATTTGTCCAAGTTATCATTGAAATAATAGTAATTATAGGAATACTTATGGGGTTGTGCCAGTTCTGCATAGACCGTCGGATCACGCTCCCATATCTGCCCAGGCCGACAGCCCAGAGGCTCAATTCCTTCCGCAGGTTGCGACAAGTTCTCCTCATCATAGTTACGACTCCTCAGGTAGGCGAGACGTTCCAGGTCCAAATCTGTCACCAAAAGCCCTGCTTTTCCTCGAGTCGCGATCATTCTCTCCGGACCAGCGACGAAAGCTCCGAGATGACCCTTCGGAATGCTACCTGCTATACGATAGATGTTATGCGTCACGATCACATAATAGAGGTTCTCAGCCGCTCGAGCACGAGCGATGCAGCGCCAGGTATCACTCATCTGAAACGAGTTAAACATAGTCCTGCTATGCCTTCCATGAACAGGTGCGATCAATATGTCGGTGCCATGGAGCATTGATATTCGACAGAGTTCGGGAACGAATAGCTCCGAACAGATGCGTAGCCCGATGTTCCCCAGACTCGTCTCGATAACCTTCGTTTCCCTTCCGGGAAGCAAATGGGCTTTCCCATTATAGAGATAGGCGTTCAGGGGAGGCGTATCAGGCTGCACCCGCAGGTACCTGGCGAGGAGTTCACCCTGAGGTGAGATGAACTTGAGGGTCAGGAAATGGGTCTCCGGCATTTCCGGGTTTTCCTCAACATCTCCGGCCGCGATATACATCCCATGCTGCCGAGCCTTCTCCT
>WVXP01000210.1 GCA_011773445.1 Pseudomonadota bacterium
GCGCGGATGTTTCTCCCCTCTCGACCGATGATCCTCCCCTTCATCTCGTCGTTCGGGAGATTGACAACCGAAACCGTCTTCTCCATAACATAATCGCCGGAATAGCGCTGAATGGCTAAGCCAATGATTTCCTTTGCCTTCTTGTCCGCAGTTTCTTTAGTTTCCTCTTCAATTCTCTTTATTTCCTTTGCAGACTCGTGCTTCGCCTCGCTCTCCATCGATTCTATGAGGAGTCTCTTCGCCTCTTCTGCAGACATTTTGGCGATACTCTCTAGCTGAACTTTCTGCTTTTCCAGAAGATCGCGGAATTTTTTCTCCTGTTCAGCTACAAGCTTCTCTTGTTGCGAGAGGGTTTTCTCTCTTTTGGAAATCTCGACTTCCTTGAAGTCGAGAAGTTCAATCTTCTTTTCGAGGTTGGCTTCCTTTTGCAAAAACCTCTTTTCTAAGGCCTGAACTTCCTGTCTCTTCTCCTGAGTCTCCTTCTCGAACTCAGCTTTTGCCTGGTAGACTTTGTCCTTTGCCTGTAACAGAGCCTCCTTTTTGATCATCTCAGCCTGTTTCGTGGCTTCCTCAACGATCTTCCTAGACTGTTCCTCTGCTGAGCCGACTCGCGCCTCGGAAAGTCTTTTCCGAATGAGAAAACCGACAAGTACGCCGATCAACGCCCCACCAGAGGCCAGTAAGAGCATGATATATGTAGACACCATCAAGGATCAAACACCTCCTTTTGAAGGGAGAGGGTCGAAATAAACAAGCGTCGTTGGAGTGGTTGTTAGAGATAACAGGTTGGCGACAGATGGAAAAGATCGCGGGATCAGAAAGATTGAACTTATAGGGGCGTATCCACAGGGGCGATACAATATCGTTTCATTGGTTCATGGCAAACCACACCTGCAAGCACTTAACAATGAGGGTTCCAAACTCGGGAAACCCCTCTTGCCGATTGACGAATGTTTGTGGATTGGCCTGACATTGGCCCCACCCTCTTGTCTATATCCCCAGCATTAAGCATACTACCTGTCCTTGACTCTCAACCACCCAAACAGCTGCTCCCTGTTGAGATTCGAATGGTTCTTGTAGCTTTTTGATCCTCCCTGTACCAGAAGAATATCGGCTATATCTGTTTTTCAATTATTTCAATGAGATTTCTCGATCGATCCTCTATTTCCTCGAGATACGTTCTCTCCCTATTTCTCTCACGAAACAAATCGTCGGCGATATTGAGGGCCGAGAGGATAATCACGTTGAGTGTGGAAACGCTTTTCGTTTTCTTCTGAATCTCTTCAATCCTGCTATTCAAATATTTGGCGATGGTTTGAATGTAAGCCTCATCGGCATCGGTCTTTATCGTATATTGAGAATTACAAATCGTGACTTCCACCAACTTGGCCAACGATCTCCTCCAACCTTAGAGGTTGAGCTTCTCAAGTTGAAAGATAAGCCCGTCAAGCTTGTTTCTGACTCGCTTCTTCTGGAGACTCAGTTCCTCAACTCGCCTCTCCAGGTCAACGACTGCTTTCTCACTCGCCTCAAGTTTGACAGCAAGGTCGTTTCTCTCTTCTTTGAGCTTGGAAAAACGCTCAACCAAGATGCTGACCGTTTTCTCCAATCTTTCAAACTCACTCTCAACCATGAGCTCTTAAGTGACGATAATGGCTAGAGAAATTTTAGAATCTATTCCATCAAAAGTCAAGCTTTTTCTCCTTTCCGGTTGGCGAGCAGCCTCAAAAGATAGGCCTCAATCAATTCGTCGAGGTCTCCATCGAGGACCCGGTCTGCATCGCCGATCACCAACTGAGTCCGATGGTCCTTGACCATTCTGTACGGATGAAGGATATAAGAGCGAATCTGGCTGCCCCATGCAATTTCCTTCTTACTGCTATGGAGCTCCTCCATCTTTTGGGCCTTTTCTTGAAGTTCCATCTCATAGAGTCTCGCCCGAAGGATCTTAATTGCTGTGGCCCTATTCTTGTGTTGAGATCTCTCGTTCTGGCATTGAGCCACGATGCCGGTCGGGAGGTGGGTAATTCGAACAGCCGAATCCGTTTTGTTGACATGCTGCCCGCCTGCCCCGCTTGATCGAAAGGTATCGATTCTAAGATCATTTTCATCGAGGTCGATGACAATATCTTCTGAAGCTTCTGGGTAGACAAATACAGATGCGAATGAAGTGTGTCTTCTTCTTCCAGTGTCAAAGGGAGAGATCCTGACAAGACGATGAATCCCAATCTCTGCCTTTAGACATCCATAAGCGTAATTCCCCTCAACCGTGACCGTTACATTTTTGATTCCAGCCTCCTCACCAGGCAGGATAGCAACAATCTCCGCCTTGAAACTGCGCCTCTCGGCCCATCTCAAATACATCCTGAGGAGCATCTCTGCCCAATCTTGCGCCTCCGTGCCACCGGCTCCGGCGTTGATATCGAGTATCGCGTTCTTTTTATCCTCCTCCGCCCCGAGCATCCGCTGGAATTCGAAATGGCGGAGTTTATTCTCTAGATCTTTCAGACGTGAATCGACTTCTTGAACCGTCTCGTCATCTTCCTCCTCATCAGCCAGCTCTAGAAGAATTCCGATTTCTTCAAATTCTTTTGCCAGAGCCTGCCAGTCCTCTATGGTCTGGATGAGTGCGGTCCGCTCCTTCAGGATTGCCTGAGGCGATTCACTATCGTCCCAGAAGTTCGGACGGGCGATTTCCTGGTCTAATTGACAGACTCGCGCTTCTTTGCCAGAGATGTCAAAGATAACTCCTTAATTCAGCCAACCGTTTCTCTTTGTTCCTCAACAAATCTTCCAGGTCGGTCCTTGCCATTGATTCCCCTCCCCCTCTATGACGGTTTAGAAACATTTTGCTTATACCACTGAATGGCCTCACGAAGTCCTTGATCAATCGTATACTCTGGTTCATATCCCAGTAGTTTCTCGGCCTTGCTGATATCCGCTAGGGAGTGACGGACATCACCTGGCCTTGGGGGGTCATATGCCGGACGGTCTTTTTTTCCCGTGAGGCTCGCAATCCTGCCATAAAGTTGATTGATGGTGATTCTCCGCCCTGAGGCAATATTGAGGATTTCCCCAGCGGCCTCACCCTTCTGGCACGCCATGAGATTGGCCTGAACACAGTCTTTGACATAAGTGAAATCTCTTGACTGCTCTCCATCCCCATATATCGTTGCTCTTTTGCCGCTGATCAGGGCCTGGACAAACGATGGAATCACAGCGGCATAGGGTGAATCCGGATCTTGACGGCTTCCATAGACGTTGAAGTATCTGAGTACAACCGTTTCCAACCTATAGAGACGGTAGAATAACTCACAGTAATGCTCCTTTACCAGTTTCGAAACCGCATAAGGCGAGCACGGGGTTGGGCTCATGTTCTCATTTTTTGGGAGAACTTCTGAATCACCATACACCGAAGACGATCCTGCACAGACGAATCGGTGAACGCCAACCTCCTTGGATACCCAGAGCAAATTCAGAGTGCCCGTCACGTTAGTCGTGTTCGTGGCTATCGGATTTTCTACAGAACGTGGCACTGAACAGATGGCAGCCTGGTGCAGGACAAATTCTACCCCTTGGACCGCCTTTTTGCAGACCGACCGATCCTCCACGCTTCCTTCGATCAGCTCGATCTTATGGAGCCACTCGTCGAGATTCTCGCGTTTTCCTGTAGAGAAATTGTCCAGGACCCTCACGGTCTCGCCCTTCGCAACCAGTTCCTCCACAATATGGGATCCGATAAAGCCAGCCCCTCCGGTCACTAGATATAATGCCATTGGATTACCTTTTTCTAAATAGGCAGATGGCCTTCAAGAAAGATTTCTCTTCGCCGCTGGATTAAGGTTAAAGGATCACGGTCCAAGGTTAAAGGCTAAAAGCTTTGTCCTACACCTGTTCTTCTCTTCGCTTTGGTCTCGGCCCTTTCGTCTTTTGCCTTTTGCCTCCTTCCTTTGTCCTTGTTTCTATGACCTTTTACCTTTTTCCTTGCGCCTTTCACCTGTCTTAATCTCTCGTAATTGTTCTGTTGACGGCAAAGATCAAAACCTCGATCTATCATACCTTCAACATAGATGCCATCACCTCGCCGACGTCAGCAGGGTTATCGACCGTCCTGATCCCTGCGTCAGCAAGGGCCTGAATTTTTTCCTCTGCGGTTCCTCGTCCCCTGGTGATAATAGCTCCTGCATGTCCCATCCGCTTGCCCGGAGGAGCCGTCCTCCCTGCAATGAATGCAACCACAGGCTTCTTTATCTCGGTCTTGATGAATCTCGCGGCCTCCTCTTCTCCTGTTCCGCCAATCTCTCCAATCATAATGACCGCGTCGGTCTGGGTGTCTGACTCAAAAATCCTGAATAGTTCGCTAAAAGACAGGCCGACAATCGGATCTCCACCGATGCCGACGCACGTAGACTGTCCAATGCCTCGCTTTGTCAACTGATAAACCACCTCATACGTCAGGGTACCACTCCTGGAAATGACGCCAACGTTCCCCTCCTTGTGGATGTATCCCGCCATGAGTCCGACCTTGCATTTTCCTGGCGAGATAATCCCTGGAGTATTCGGTCCGATTAGTTTTATTTTCTCACCGTCCAAGTACTTTCGGACTGTGATCATATCAAGAGGAGGAATCCCTTCAGTAAAACAGACAATCAGCGGGATACCCGCATCCCCAGCCTCGAGGATTGCATCGGTGGCAAAGGCGGGAGGAACAAAGATTGCCGAAACGTTTGGCCCTGTTTCTTTCGACGCCTGGGCAACTGTATTGAAGACGGGAATACCGTCAATCTGTTGTCCGCCCTTTCCAGGTGTCACCCCTGCAACGACATTCGTCCCATATTCCAGGATTTGGCGAGTATGGAACATCCCCTCTTTCCCGGTAATCCCCTGCACGAGAACCCGAGTATTTCTATCAATCAGAATGCTCACAGATCCATTCTCCTCCTCTAAACAGTCCTTAAATCCGAAACACGAAACTCGACATCGATACAACTGCACAATTAGAAGTTAAAACGCTCTTTAGAATGCACCACTGAGACGCAGAGGTCACAGAGAAAAAGATCTTTTTTGTTTGTCGGGAGGTGCCGACAAACAAAAACATCAGCCCCTTCGGGGCAGTATCATTTCTCAACAGATGTTCAGCCAAGCAGAACACCTCCCTTTAGTCTCCACAAGGAGGTTTTTCCAATGCCGCTCTCCCGGCATTGGAAAACAGACATACTCAGTGCGCTCTGTGTCTCGGTGGTGTGGTTTTTCATTTAGTCTTCAAAACCGAAAGTACCTTCCGGGCTGCCTCATTCATATCAACGGCGGTAATCAGGTTTAGACCAGACTCCTTGAGAATTCGTCGGCCCTCTTCAACATTGGTCCCTTCCAGGCGGATCACCACAGGAAGGTCGATTGCAATCTCCTTGGCAGCTTCCACCAACCCCTTGGCCAAGACATCGCATCTCAATATTCCGCCAAAGATGTTTATTAGAATCGCTTTGACGTTCGGGTCTGAAAGGATGATTCGAAGACCGTTTTTGACCATGTCGGCCGTTGCCCCTCCACCCACGTCCAGGAAATTGGCGGGCTCCCCGCCAACCAGTTTAATCATGTCCATCGTTGCCATGGCCAGACCGGCCCCATTAACCATGCACCCAACATTACCCTCCAGTTTGATATAGTTCAGATTGTGCTGAGATGCCTCAACTTCCAGAGGCTCCTCCTCATGGATATCTCTTAGATCCTCCAATTCTCTGTGCCGAAACAGGCCATTATCGTCAAAATTGATCTTTCCATCGAGAGCAACCAATTCCCCCTGTGATGTGATTACAAGGGGATTGATTTCGACAAGCGAACAATCCATCTGAACGAAAAGCCGATAGAGTGCGGAAATGATTCCCGCGGCCTTTCTGATCAGATCCGGCGGGAGATTCAGCCCAAAGGCGAGACGAGACGCCTGAAAGGGTCTGAAACCCAGGCCCGGGTCGACATGTTCTGTAAGGATTCTCTCCGGTGTCTCCCCGGCTACCTTCTCGATCTCGACGCCGCCCGCCTCAGAGCTCATCACCACAACGCATCGCCTCGATCGGTCAACCGTAACGCCGAGATAGATTTCAGACTGAATGTCCACGCCTTTTTCGACGAGAAGCTTTCGAACGACGCGTCCACCGGAACCTGTTTGTGCTGTCACGAGTCGCATCCCCAGTATCTCACCGGCTGCCTTTTCAGCTTCTGACGGAGTACCGACGAGCCGAACACCTCCACCCTTGCCACGACCTCCCGCGTGAACCTGGGCCTTGATGGCGATCGTGCCTTTTCCAAGGGAAGCCGCAATCTCCCGAGCCCTCTCGGGTGATTCGGCCATCCCCCCATCTGGCACAGGTATGCCAAACTCCTTGAAAATTATCTTGGCCTGATACTCATGGACTTTCATCCATCAGATCTCCGCTCGGGATGTCAAAACCTCGCCAACCTGCGAGAGAGGAGCTTGTAAGGTCTGAAAAAAAGAAAACGAAATCAGAAAAAAAGATGAACCCTACCTATAATTTATCCCATAAATAAAAAAACGGGGCAAGAAAGGGACTCCTTGCCCCAGGACTAGCTGTCACCCTATTCTCTCAGCGGATGGTCCCCTGATATCGCGCAGTGAGCTGTCTACTCCTCACGTCCGGGTTAGAATAGTCGGGCAGAAGCATGGGGGAAATCCGATCCGTCTTTATCCCTGAAGCTTCGAGTTCTCGATGATAGCGTCTCACATGGTCGAGGGTCAACGTGCCAGCCTTCGCTTTATTAACAGCATATTGGGCGGCGTTCTCCCCAGCGATTCGTCCGAACACGGTGATGTCGAGCAATGAATTGCCCATGAGCCGGTTCTCCCCATGGACGCCGCCTCCGACTTCTCCAGCTACATAGAGCCCCGGAATTGCGGTTTCACAATCAGCCGTGAATTCCAGCCCTCCGTTTTGGTAGTGCAGGGTAGGATACACGAGCATGGGTTCCTTTGAAATGTCTATTCCATAGCGTTTGAAGAGGATAAACTTCCCAGGGAACTCTTTCTCGACCGTGCCAGCTCCCTTAAGGCTCTCGATCATCGGCGAATCAAGCCAAACCCCGACCTTACCGGTTCGTGTGGTTACACCTTTCCCAACTTCCGCACACTCACGGATCAGGGAGGCTGACTCCACGTCGCGGGGTTCCCTCTCATTGACAAACTGCTCACCATCGAGGTTGAGGACATTCGCACCAGCCCCGCGAAACTTTTCGGTGATCAGTAATCCCTCAGCCTGTTCCGGGAAAACCGCTCCTGTGGGATGGTATTGAACGGTGTGCAGGAAATTCAGCTTCAGGCCAGCCCGATACCCGAGGACGAGGCCGTCTCCAGTGGCCCCGTAGTGGTTGGTTGTCATGAAATCCTGGATGTGAAGTCGACCCGAGCCACCGGTTGCCATGATCACTGCCTTGGCTTTGACGAGAAGGTATTCTTCGGTTTCCAAATTGTAGAGAATCGCGCCTGCACAGTGGCCATATTCATTCAGAATCAACTCGACGGCAGGAACAAACTCCAGCACCGTAATGTCTTCTGCTCGGTTTCGGGCCTCGTCCCTGAGCGTTCTCATGATCTCGGCCCCCGTGATGTCGGCAGCGTAATGCATCCGTTTTCGACAGGTGCCGCCTCCATGCATACTTTGCAGTCGTCCGTCCTCAGATTTTGTAAACATGCATCCTAGGCTCTCGAGCCAGGCCAACACCTTGGGGGCATCCATGACCAGTGTTCTCGCCAGCTCAGGGGAGTTCTTAAAATGACCGCCTCCCATGACATCGAGGTAGTGGTAGTAAGGAGAGTCCTTGGTCCCCTTCGACGCAGCCTGGATTCCGCCCTCTGCCATCATGGTATTCGCGTCACCGTGTCTCAACTTTGTAGCGAGAATCACTTTGACACCGTTTTCCTGGGCTCGGAGAGCCGCTGATGTCCCCGCACCGCCCCCTCCCAGGATAAGAATGTCCGTCTCGTGGTCTATTCGAGAAAGGTCGACCCTGTCGGGATTGATTCGACTCTTTGCCTCCAGAAGATCGACGATTTCCGGAGAGATAGCATATCCCTTGCTCGGACCGATCCGGATTTCTTTGCGAGCGCCCTTGACGAAATCTGGGTGATACTTTGTGAGGCGTTCCTCCCGCTCTTTGAGTGATAGCATGGGGTACTCCTCACCGCGCTTCTTCCTCTCTACCCGGGCCGAGCGGGTCGCTTCAACTCTCTTGATCAGTTGCTTGAGGTCCTCAGTATATGGCATTGGAAAACCTCCACCCTGCCTGACTCACCCTACTAAAGACGCGAATCGTCTTTGGGAGTCCACATTTCGTCCGCTTCTTCAGGCTCCATCTCCCTTTCGATGTAAAGCTTCCTCAGTTCGTCCCCACTCGCTTCCATGAGGCCCTTCATTATCTCGTCGTAACGGCGATCCTCAATCTGCCCCACCATCTCCCCAAGGTGTTCTGCCCTGGGGGCGAGGAACTTCCCGTAAAGCCGCCTGGCCAGAATGGCGATATTGTACTGGCAGATCTCCGCAGGACAGCGGGACGTGCAGAGCCCGCACATGACACAATCAAAGGATAGCTCTGCGACCCTTGCGATATCTCCTCGCATGGCTGCAGCCATATAATCCATGACCTCAATGTCCATGGGACATGATTTGGTGCACACGTTGCATTGGAGGCATCTTAAGGTCTCAGGATATATCTTAACAAGGGTCTCCAGACTTGCCGTGAGCCTGTCAAGATCATACGGCTCTTTGACGGCTGGGAAAAAGGGAATTTGAGTAATGTACATGCTAGGCTGAACCACTGTCTGGCATGCGAGGCCCACCTCAATCTTGTAACTCTTTGGGAACCGATAGACGGTACCGCAGGCTCCACAAATTCCTCCCCGGCACCCGCAACCGCGAATCCATTGGTAACCCGCATACTCCATCGC
>WVXP01000202.1:0-3139 GCA_011773445.1 Pseudomonadota bacterium
GGGATTTTTCGACAAGAAACTGGAAACCATGGGACTGCCCGAGAAAGCGGAGTACCTCAACCAGAGGCTCCGGGAAATCGTTCAACATGCCTACCAGAATGCTCCCGCCTTCAAAGAGAAACTCGATTCCGTGAATCTGAGGCCGGATGCCATCAAGACCGTGAAAGATCTGGAAAAGATCCCCATTACGAACAAAGCGCAGCTCATGGAGACTCAGAGAAAAGCTCCCCCTTTCGGCGGATTGGCTGCGGTCCCGGTGGGGACGTTGAGAAGAATCTATGCCTCACCTGGGCCGATCTATGAACCTGGAGAGCGGGAGTATGAGGAGATCGCCTGGGCCCAGGGACTCTATGCCGCCGGCTTCAGGTGTGGTGATATCGTCGTCAATACCTTCAGTTACCATATGGTTCCCTTTGCCATGAACATGGTCGATAATACCCTGAATATGTTGGGCTGTGTCACCATTCCCACGGGTGTCGGCAACACGGAGATCCAGATCAACATCATGAAGGATCTGAGGGTGACAGGGTACTGTGGAACACCAAGCTTTCTCCACACCGTTGCGGATAAGGCAGAGGAAATGGGGCTAGATCTGAAGAAGGATCTGAGCCTCAGGGTGGGGTTCGTGGCCGCCGAGATGCTTCCTGAATCTCTCAGGAACTCCCTGGAAGCCAAATTTGATATGATCATCCGCCAGAGTTATGGAACGGCTGACGTAGGATCCCTCGGGTATGAGTGCATTCACAAGACCGGTATGCACTTTCCAGAAGATAAGATCGTTGAAATCGTGGATCCCGAAACGCAGAAGCAACTGCCCGTGGGAGAGGTCGGAGAGATCGTGGCCACCACCTTCAACAGGGCCTATCCGCTCATTCGCTACGGAACCGGTGATCTGTCGTATGTGGCCGACGATCCATGTCCTTGCGGTCGAACGTCTCCCCGTCTCTCGAGGATTCTCGGGCGAGTCGACCAGGTGACGAAGGTGCGAGGGATGTTTATCCATCCAAGCCAGGCTGACCAGGTGGCAGCCCGCCATCCGCAGATCTCGAGACATCAAGTGGTCGTTACCCGAAGGGAACACAGAGACGAAATGACCTTCCGGGTGGAAATCAAGGAGCCAGCAGCCGATCAAGAGGCTTTGGTCGACTCGCTGAAACAGACGATCCGGGACGTCATGAAGCTACGGGGGGAGGTCGAGATCCTCTCCACCGGTACGATCCCTGAAGGAGCCAAGAAAATCGACGACCGGAGAGAGTGGGATTGATCCCAGAAGCAGAACAGGCTGAGTCAATGATTCAGGAGGAGAAGACATGTATGTCAAATCTCGAATGAAGCGTGACCCGGTCACAGTCGCCCCAGATGCCTCTTTTTACGAGGCTGAAAATCTGATCCGCTCCAGTGGAATCCGACATTTGCCCGTGGTGGATAAGCACAAAAGGCTTTTGGGTCTTGTGACCGACAGGGACATCCGTAAAGCGGGCCCTTCAGACGCCTCATCGTTGAGCATCCGAGAAATGCACTATCTTCTGGGAAAACTCCAGGTCAGCGGGTTCATGACACCGACCGATAAACTCATTACGGTGAAACCCGATACCATTGTTGAGCGGGCGGCCCAGCTAATGTACGAGCACAAGATCGGTTGCCTACCCGTTGTTGAGGACAAAAAGCTCATTGGTATCATTACAGAGACGGACATGCTAGAGCTTCTCGTCGATATTGTTGGCCTGAATATTCAAGGAACGAGGGTCACGATTGCCATTCCGGACGAGCCCGGACAGATGTTTGGAATTCTTCAAGTGATCAACAAATACAACGTGAATATCATCAGCATTGTATCACCCACCTATAGTGTAGAGGGAAGAAGACTGGCCGTCATTCGATTGAAAACCCAAAACATCGACCCTATCCTCAGTGACCTTAAGGAGCTAAGCTACGAGGTCCTATCCACAGTCAAATGGCCCTCTATGGAATAGAGAATCGGCTGTTCTTGAAGATTCGTAGCGACCCGCCGTCTTAGACCCCTTGTGTAGTTTCCTGAGAAAACGCGCAATGGGTTACATAAATATTTGAGATAATTATAAAAATCTGATTCCGAATGTAGCCCACCCCCTTTTCGCTTATCCCAAAGGTTTTTTGATAAATCTAAGGCTCGCTCCAGGCACTCTCAAAACTCGCCCTTCGGGCTCAGACAGTTGAGATCGCCTCTCTTCCACTCGCCAAAGATTTATGAGCAAAAAACATTTGAAGGAACGCTCAAAGGAAGTTGGGCTACTATTCGTATTCGTTAGGGGAGAGACCAACAAGTCCGGAAACTCCACGACCCCTTTCGTTGAAAAATCGCTGAAAAAGGAGTATCATGGGTTATCATTTCTCAGTTTACGTTAAGTGAAGGCCGTGATCCCTTCGCCATCTCATCGAAGCCCCAAAGGCCTGCGCAGTATCGGCACCTAACTCACCGATTCCCAGGGGGAAGGAAGGCTTCATGCAAGATTCGACACATTACCCGATCGGCGAACTGGCCAAGCGAGTGGGTCTCACCACGCGAACGATCCGGTATTACGAAGAGATTGGCCTTCTCAATTCCATAAAGCGGGTGGAGGGCGGAAAACGGGTCTATACAGATCGGGATTACCAACGGCTGAAATTCATCAAGCGGCTCAAGGACCTGGGCCTGACCCTCGCCGAAATGCAAGAGCTTGAGGACATCTATCAGATACATCGAACGAACCGAAGGGTCCTTCCAAGACTGCTCGAACTCCTCGAGCATCACGCCAACCGTATCGACGAACGGATTCACAATCTTGGCAAACTCAAGAGAGAGATCATCGACTACCAGCATAGAATCAAGGAAAAATTGAACGAAGGGGTGGAGTAGGTCCCTAATGACAAAATTCAAAGTTCAAGAAAATGATAAACGACGCCCTTCTGACCACATAGGGCAGTTTTCGAATAGTCGGAACGTCTGATCATTTGAGTTTTCGGTGAACGTCACGGTTTTGAGACTTGCACGTTAGGAATTGATTTGACATTTGAATTTTGGCATTTGAAATGACCAATAGCCCCTTAGAACGTCGACAACATGAGTTCATTCAGGAGCAAGCCTTTTGAGGAGAAACGGAGTGGAAGATGAATGAAGTTG
>WVXP01000202.1:3152-4354 GCA_011773445.1 Pseudomonadota bacterium
GCCACGGAGCTCGGAGCACTGGTCATTCGAGAGGCGATTCAACGGTCAGGAATTGAAGCGCATGCCGTGGACGAGGTGATCATGGGGAATGTCTTGCCTCACGGTCTCGGCCAGAATCCGGCACGTCAGGCCATGATCAAGGCCGAACTCCCCATGACAGCAGGAGCGACGACGATCAACAAGGTCTGCGGATCAGGCCTAAAAGCAGTTATGATGGCCGCCCATGCCATCATGGCGGGAGATGCCGAGGTTGTGGTTGCTGGGGGCATGGAATCGATGAGCCGGGCCCCCTACTATCTCGACAAAGCGAGGGATGGATACCGACTGTGGGATGGAAAACTGATCGATGCCATGGTCCATGACGGCCTGTGGGATGTGGTTAACGATTTCCACATGGGCTACACAGCAGAATTGATCTCTGAAAAGTTCAAGGTTTCGAGGTCGGACCAGGACAGGTTTGCCTACGATTCAAATGACAGGGCGTTGAAGGCAATCGGTCAGGGCAGATTGCAAGAGGAAATCGTCCCTGTCCAGATACCCCAGAAGAAGGGCGAGCCCGTCATCTTTGACGCAGATGAAGGACCCAGGCAGCCGAACCTGGAGGCGATGGCTAAGCTGAAACCCGTCTTCAAGGAAGGGGGAACTGTCACTGCAGGTAACTCCTCCAAAATCAGTGATGGCGCAAGTGCCCTCGTCATGATGTCCCTCAGAAAAGCAGAGGAATTGGGCGTTACTCCAATGGCAACGGTGGGAGCCCAGGCCGCAGCAGGTGTGGAATTGGAGGATGTGCTCGTGGCTCCCATCAAATCGATTCCCAGGGCCTTGAAGAAGGCCGGCCTCTCTGTCGAACAGATTGGGCTATTTGAGATCAACGAGGCTTTTGCTTCATCCACAGTGGCCGTTATGCGTGAACTTGGCCTCGATCATGAAAGAGTCAATGTTCGGGGCGGGGCCATTGCACTGGGACATCCCATCGGGGCCAGTGGGGCTCGTGTTTTGACGACCCTGCTCTATGCGATGAGGGATCAAGACGCAAAACTGGGTATGGCCTCACTCTGTCTTGGTGGAGGGGAGGCCGTGTCGCTGATCGTGGAACGGTAGAATTATCTCTCACAGAGCCCTCAGAAAATCAGAGTTTTGAGCTGAATTCTTAAATCGCTGTCCGTTGCTCGTGGTCCTTGGTCCGTAAATACAACAGACAA
>WVXP01000202.1:4369-8763 GCA_011773445.1 Pseudomonadota bacterium
GGACACTCGTGACTATTGGGAGGATACATGGAAATTAAAACCATTGGCGTCATTGGGGCTGGACAGATGGGGAGCGGTATTGCTCAGGTCGCATCGACAGCAGGCTGGAATGTCATCATGAGCGACATCAGTGACGCGTTCGTTCAAAAGGGACTGGCCACGATTCGGAAAAACCTCGATCGTTCCGTCCAAAAAGAGCGAATCACGTCTCAAAGTCGGGACCAAATTCTGGCCAGAACTAGGGGGACCACCCGCGTAGAGGACATGAAGGAGACAGACTTCGTTGTTGAGGCGGCCGTAGAAAATGAGTCCCTGAAACTGGACATTTTTCAGAGTCTGGATGGAATCTGCCGGAAGGAGGTCATCCTGGCCACAAACACATCCTCTATCTCGATAACGAAGATCGCCTCGGCCACTCAGAGACCGGACAGAGTCATCGGTATGCATTTCATGAATCCCGTGCCCCTCATGAAACTCGTGGAGATTATCCGGGGCCTCGCGACATCGGACGAAACCTTCGGAGCGGTCAAAGAGATTGCCGAAAAGATGGGGAAAACGCCGCTTGAGGCCAAGGATTTCCCGGGGTTCATTTCAAACCGGATTCTCATGCCGATGATCAACGAGGCCATCTATGTTCTCTTTGAGGGGGTGGGGAGTGCCGAAACCATTGACGGCGTGATGAAACTGGGAATGAATCACCCCATAGGTCCGCTGGAACTGGCAGACCTCATTGGGCTTGACACCTGCCTGGCCATTATGGAAGTCCTCTATCAGGGTTTTGGCGATTCCAAATACCGCCCATGCCCCCTTCTCAAGAAGTATGTGGCCGCCGGGTATTTGGGAAGAAAGACAGGCAGGGGCTTCTATACATATGAATGAATGTGAAAATCAAAACCCGGGATACGAAATAGGTTTGAAGTTCAAGATCTTCTGGGACTCACCACAGAGACACGGAGATCACGGAGGGATGAGTTCTCTTGTTTGTCGGGAGAGTTCGACAATCAAGAACGATCAGCCCCTCGGGGGCAAGGTCTCGATTTGCCCATGTCGGGAGAATGTTCACACAAACCCCAGTTCCCGGCAGGGATTGATTTTTTTCCAATGCCGCCTTCTCCCGGCATTGGAAAATCCGGTATTCTCCGTGCTCTCCGTGCCTCCGTGGTGAACAAAACAAACTGACTAACAAACTTCTTCCGAATTGGTGCCTGTTGATGAATTTTAGTTTGACATCTGAACAGGAAATGATCCGGGATATGGTCCGGGACTTCGCCGACAAGCATATCAAGCCTGTGGCTGCCCAGTTGGACGAGAAAAGAGAGTTTCCCTATGACAACCTGAAAAGGATGGCCGATCTCGGACTGATGGGCATGAACATTCCTGCGAGGTATGGTGGTTCGGAGGTCGGCGTGGTGGCTTACAGTTTGGCCATCACTGAAATCGCGAAGGCCTGCGCCTCTCACGCTGTAACCACTTCTGTGACAAATATGGTGGCTGAGGTTATCTGTGAATTTGGATCCGAATCATTAAAGGAGGAGCATGTCCCCAAGCTATGCACCGGCGAGTACCCCGCCGGTGCCTTTGCAATTACAGAGCCTCATACCGGGTCAGATGCGGCTAACATCAGGACGGTGGCCATGCCTGATGGTGACGGCTACGTCTTAAATGGGAGCAAATCACTTATTACCAGTGGTGGGCAGGCAGGTGTTGTTGTGGTGTGGGCGGTCACCGACAAGACCGCTCGAAGGGGAGGGGGAATCAGCGCCTTTCTCATCCAGAAGGGAACGCCTGGCTTTATTATTGGCAAAGCAGAAGACAAAATGGGTCACAGGGCCTCGTCGCTCAATGAACTGATTTTTGACAACTGCCAGGTTTCGCAAGAATGCCTTCTGGGGAGAGAGGGCGAGGGTTTCAAGATCGCCATGGTCGAACTGGATGGAGGTCGAATTGGGATCGCTTCCCTGGCTGTCGGGGTTGGTTTGGCCGCCATCGCGTATGCGACCCAATACGTGAAAGACAGGGAGGCCTTTGGCCAGAAGCTATCCAGGTTTCAGGCGATTCAATGGATGATTGCTGACAGCTATACCGAGCTTGAGGCAGCTCAGTTGCTCACTCTAAAAGCGGCGTTCCTTAAGGAAAGTGGACAGAAATTCACCCGTGAGGCTTCGATGGCAAAGCTGCTTGCCACGGAAACGGCAAAGAAGGTTGCTCTTCGTTCGGTCCAGATGCTTGGTGGATACGGCTATACAACGGAATATCCCGTAGAACGCTATCTCAGAGATATCATTGGAACGACGCTGTACGAGGGGACGTCTGAGGTCCAGAGAATTGTGATTTCCCGTGAGATTATCGGGCGATAAGGCCGGGACTACATGAAATTATTGAAAGAATTCAGGTATATTTAAAAACAGCCGTAAGTGTCTGCGTTCTAGGATTCGCACGGCGAGCATGACCAACTTTTGTCAGAATATTCTTTGGTAATCCATAAGAAAACCACTCGACAGATAAGAGGAAAACATCGATGTTAAAGGTCGAGAACGAGGCTCTTTACGAAAAATATGAACTTTTCGGATGCATTCAGTGTGGAAAATGCACGGGAGGTTGTCCCGTATCCCTCAACTCTGCCCTCAATATCCGGCGCCTCATGCACGAGGCATTGGTTCGTGACAACCTCGATTGCATCTATACAAAAGAAGAGTTATGGGCTTGCAGCTCCTGTAAAACCTGCACGATTCGCTGCCCCCGTGAATTGCGACCTTCTGATCTGATCATCGGTATGCGGACAGCTCTCATCGAGGAAGGCCATATTCCCAAAACGATCATCGACGCTCTTGAAAGTACTTACAAGTATGGCAATCCCTGGGGGGCTATGAAAAACAAGCGGAGCGAGTGGGCCGAAGGACTGGATGTGAAGGTCCTTTCTCAGGGGGGCCAGGCGGAACACCTCTATTTCATCTGTTGTACGGCCGCGTACGACACCAGGGTCCAGAATGTCGCGCGATCCATGGTTGCATGTTTCAATCGAATGGGTCTCGACTTTGCGACTCTCGGAGACGAGGAAGCCTGCTGTGGAAGTGAAATTCGCCGGATGGGTGAGGAAGGCCTCTTCGAGATGCTCATGGAGCAGAACCTCGAGAACCTTACCAAGAACAACGTCCGGTCCATTCTCACCACATCCCCCCATTGCTATAACGCCCTCAAAAACGACTATGGTCAGGAAGGGTTGGTTGTGCGTCACTATACCCAGGCGCTAGTCGAAGCCATTCAGAAAGACAACCCTTTCTCAAAGGAAATGCAAAAAGTGATTACTTACCACGACCCTTGCTTTCTCGGAAAGCAGAACGAGATTTTCGAGGAGCCGAGGGTTATTCTGAAAAGCATCCCCGGGGTCACCTTCATCGATTTCGACCGATCGAGAGAGAAGAGCCTCTGCTGCGAGGGTGGAGGCGGCCGTATGTGGGCGGAAGCCTCTGATCAAGGGCCTCGGTCTGCAGAGATACGNNATGGACATTTCTGAGATTCTGATCGAGGCCCTAGGTCGTGAATAATAGTTCACCACAGAGGCACAGAGCACGCGGAGACGTAATTCTTTTCGTTTGCCGGGAGACGCCGACAAACGAAAAACTTCAGGCCCTTGCAGGCGAACAAACAGGGTTTCATCTGCGGAGGGGAATGTGGTTTTGCCCATGGCCTTCTCCCGATGGGTAAAACAGTATATCCTCAGTGCCCTCCGTGTCTCCGTGGTGAAAAAGTCGAGCCTTAGGTAAAGGAGGGATTATGGACATTATCGTCTGTGTCAAACGGGTCCCTGAAACAGCCGAAGCTGACCTTGTAATCGACGGGACAGGAAAGGACATCCAGAAGGGCGGGTTGGTCTTTGACATCAACGAATGGGACAACTATGCCGTTGAGGAAGCTGTCCTTCTCAAAGAAAAGCATGGCGGCTCCGTCACGGTCATTTCGATGGGACCAGAGGAGGCTAACGAAACGTTGAGGCGAGCCCTGGCCATGGGAGCCGATGAAGCAATCCGCCTCACAGACCCTGCTTTTTCGGGCTCTGATGGACATGCTATAGCCAGGGTTCTCAGTCAAGCGATCCAGCCTTTGAGTTATGATCTGATTCTGACGGGCGTTCAGGCAGAGGACGATGGCTATGGCCAGGTTGGACCCACCCTTGCGAGAATGTTGGAAATCCGACACGCAGCCGTTGTCAATGGGATCGAGACCATTGAGGGGGATAGAGCCAAAATTCGTCGTGAGCTGGAGGGCGGACTTGAGGAAGTTGTGGAACTCAGTCTTCCCGCCGTCCTCACGATTCAGTCAGGTATTAATGAGCCAAGGTACGTGTCGATCATGGGCATCCGGAAAGTAGCCAAGAAGGAGATCAAAGCCCTCGG
>WVXP01000202.1:8799-36682 GCA_011773445.1 Pseudomonadota bacterium
GGGGTCGGCTAAATGGAAGATATCTTTGTACTTGCCGAACACCGACAGGGCGAGCTTCGGGATGTCACTTTTGAGATGCTCATGAAGGGGAAGGCACTATCTGAGGGCACGGGAAAAAACCTGGTTGCCGTCCTTCTCGGCCACAATGTCGGGCCAATGGCCGACCAGCTTAAGGGTCGCACCCACAAGGTCATTCATATTGAAGATGCTAAACTTGAGAACTATAATTCTGAGGCCTACCAGAAGGTTCTTGGAAACCTCGTTCAACAGGAAAAGCCTCTCCTTCTGCTCATAGGCCACACAGCGTTCGGAATGGATCTCGCCCCAAGTCTTGCGACACAGATCGACTCCCCGATTGCCACGGACTGTATCGATGTGATGGTGGAGCCATCGCAGATCAAGGCCATGCGTCAGGTATACGGAGGCAAGTTAAACGTCGAGATTCGCCTCAAACCCGCCGACCAGTATATTGTCACCATCCGGCCAGCATCATTCTCTGTTGAGGACTATACCTTGGCCGGCGAAATCGTGACGGTTGCTTCGCCTCTGACGGAAGAGATCGCCTCCAAGAAGTTCTTGGAATATGTGGAGGCTGCTGCTGGAGAGGTAGATATCACTCAGGCCGATATTCTCGTTTCAGTGGGGCGAGGTATCAAGGAACAAGACAACATCCCTATCGTACAGGAACTGGCCGACTCAATGGGCGCCGCCCTATCATGTAGCCGTCCGGTGGTCGATAAGAAATGGCTGCCCAAGGAACGCCAGGTGGGTACCTCGGGCAAGACTGTTAAACCCAAACTGTATATCGCCATCGGCATCAGCGGCGCTTTTCAGCATGTGGCAGGAATGAAAGCCGCTGGGACCATTATTGCGATTAACAAAGATCCAAAAGCCCCAATCTTCAATAGTGCACACTACGGAATCGTTGGAGACCTTTTCAAGATTGTTCCGGTCCTGAAAGAGAAAGCCAAGGAGGCGTTTGCCTAGTTGAGGATAAAGAGGCAAAGAAAAAGGGTTCAAAAAATGATTGAAATGAAAGGACCGCGATTGTTATGGGATGTGGGATGTGAGACATGGGATGAGACAAAAAAGAAGTCCCAGATCACATATCGCAAATCACACATCCGTCGTTGAATCTGAGGCGAACATGGATTTTGAACTGACCGATGAACAGAAGGACATTCAAAGGGCCGCCAGAGAGTTTGCGCAGGGGGAGTTCGACCGGGACCTCGCCATGGAGCTGGAGAGAGAGCACACCTTTCCAACAGAGATTTGGAAAAAGGCGTGTGATTTGGGCTTCATCGGCATCCATTTTCCAGAGGAATATGGAGGTCAGAGTCTTGGCATCCTCGAAAACACCCTCGTCGTCGAGGAGTTCTGCAGGCAGGATTCTGGCATCGGCATCGCCCTGACTCTTGCCGACTTCAGTTCCGAAGTTATTCTGAGATTTGGAAGAGACGAGCAGAAACGGAAGTACCTGCCCCTTGTAGCCACTGGAAAGGCGATTTCTGCCGGTGCATATACAGAACCTGACCACGGGAGCGATATTACGCGTCTCTCGACCACCGCCATAAAGGAGGGGCGCGAATTTGTTATCAATGGCACCAAGACGTTTATCACCAACGGGACGGTGGCAGCCTTCTTCGTCATCCTCTGTCAAACAGACCCAAAGGCAGACCCGCCCCATCGGGGGATGGGCACTATTCTTGTGGAGAGAGGTACCCCGGGATTTGAAGCCACAGAGTTAGGTGACAAGATGGGAATTCGGATGACTTCGACTGCAGAGCTTTCCCTATCCGATGTCCATGTGCCCATAGAAAACCTCATCGGAAAGGAAAACCGAGGCTTCTACCAGGTTCTCGAGTTCTTTGACGAGAGCCGGATCGAAATCGCAGCTCAGGCCCTCGGGATTGGTCAGGGCGCCTTTGACAGGTCCCTGGCCTATGCCAAAGAGAGACGGCAGTTCGGGCGAAGAATCGCAGACTTCCAAGTAACCCAGCATAAACTGGCTGACATGTATACGATGATCGAGACCACGCGTCTTTTGACCTATAAGGCCGCCTGGAACTATGATCAGGGTCGCATTGATCCCCGGTTGACTTCAATGGCGAAGATGTACGCCGGAAGGGTCAGCGTCGAGGTTGCCGACGAGGCCATTCAGATATTTGGCGGGTACGGATATATCACAGAGTACGAGGTCGAGCGGTTCTACCGGGATGCAAAAATTATGGAGATATATGAAGGAACTCGAGAGATCCAGAAGAACACAATCGCGAACTCTCTCATTGGAAAAGACAAGTAGAACAAGCCTGAACGATATTGGGTCCGCCTGTATCGGCCTCGAATGAATCAAGTTCTTAAATTCGAAGCACGAAATCCGGGCGAAGCGTCCCGGCGAGGACCATTTCGAAACAAATTCAAAATCCTAAATCTAAATGCTTCAAACCTATGTTTCGAATTTTTGTCATTTGGTATTCGGGTTTGTTTCCCGCCACAGACGGGATGTTCGGGTTTGTGCTTTTAAGGTAGAGTTTTTCAACCGGTGAAGCTGAGAGCCGACGGCTGACAGCTGAAGACTGATTTAAGTTATGGCATTAGCAGCTAGAAAGATAGAACCTCATATGGTCCCGGTCGCGTTGGTTATTGGAGGTGGCATCGCAGGGATGCAAGCCTCCCTCGATATCGCCGACAAGGGCTTCAAGGTCGTGCTGGTTGAGAGGGAGCCAACCATCGGCGGTCATATGGCTCAATTGGACAAAACGTTTCCCACCCTCGACTGTTCTTCCTGCATCTTGACCCCCAAAATGGTCGAAGTGGGTGCTCATCCAAAGATCGAGTTGATGACCTGCTCAGAGGTGACTGATGTTCAAGGTGAGGTGGGCGATTTCCGCGTTTCCATCAGGAAGAATCCCCGATACGTGGATCTGAATAAATGTACCGGCTGCAATCTATGCGCTGAAGCATGTGTCCAAAGGAACAGAATTCCCAGTGAATTCGACATGGGCATTGGCAAACGGTCCGCCATCTATATCCCCTTCCCTCAAGCGGTCCCTCAGAAGTATGTGATCGACCCAAATTGCTGCTTCATGCTGACGAAGGGTAAATGCGGAAAGGAACCGAAATGCCAAAAGGCCTGCGGCACAAACGCGATCGATTTCAAACAAAAGGAGGAAACCATCACCCTCCAGGCAGGTGTGATTGTCGTGGCCACCGGGTATGACCACTTCGACGCCGGACTGAAGCCAGAATACGGTTACGAACGTTATGAGAATGTTCTTTCAGGCATCGAATTTGAGAGACTCTGTTCTGCCTCAGGACCAACAAAGGGAACGATCGAAATCAATGGGAAAGAGGTTAAGCGGGTTGTCTTTGTTCAGTGTGTGGGCTCTCGAGACAAGACCGTTGGCAATGAATATTGTTCAAGGGTCTGCTGTATGTACACTATCAAACAGGCCCACCTCATCCACGAAAAGATTCCTGACGCCAAGATCACGATCTGCTACATGGACGTCAGGGCCTTTGGAAAGGGTTACGAGGAATTCTACGATCGAGTCCAGAGGGAAAAGGTCGTTTTTAGAAGGGGAAATCCCTCTGAAATCTACAAACAGGGGGAGACCTTGATGGTCCGCGGAGAGGACACGCTTTTGGGAGAGTCCTATGAGGAAGAAGCAGACCTTGTGGTGTTGGCAACTGGCCTCGTTCCCAGAGATGACACGCAACAGGTCGGCAAAATGCTGGGTCTGCCCCATAGCTCAGAAGGTTTTTTCAAAGAGTTCGAAACAAAAGAGACCGTTGCCACTTCGAGGGAGGGAATATTCCTGGCCGGTTGCTGCCAGAGTCCCAAAGATATACCCGATACCGTCGCCCAGGCTAGCGGCGCTGCTGCCATGGCCTGCATCCACCTGGCAAAAGCAAGAACGCGAGGAACTGAGAGTTGATGATTCCCAGAGAACACCCTTGGACTCTGAGCTTTTTTCCTCTCGCCTGCCGGCTGAAGATGTCGGAACGCGAACGAGATCGCGTACCTTAAATTCCGAGAGTTCAGAGGGAAGTATTCTAAATGAAGATCGGTGTCTACGTTTGCCACTGTGGGATTAACATCGCCGAGCATGTGGATGTGAAAGCGGTCACGGACTTCGCTAAAGGCCATCCACAGGTTGCCATCGCCAGAGATTACACCTACATGTGTTCTGATCCGGGCCAGGAACTCATCATGAGAGATATTGAGACCGAACACCTCGACCGGATCGTCGTCGCAGCCTGCTCACCCACCATGCATGAACGGACTTTTCGGAACGTTCTCTCCAAATCTGGGCTCAATCCCTATTTTCTGGAAATCGCCAATATCCGAGAACAGTGTTCCTGGGTTCACGGTGACCGGGGAAAGGCTACGGAGAAGGCAAAAGATCTGGTCTCAGCGGCCATAGCAAAGGCACACCTCCTTGAGCCTCTCAGATCCCAGGAAAAGGGCATCATTCCCACTTCGCTGGTCATCGGAGGGGGTATTGCTGGCATTCAAGCGGCACTCGATATCGGGGCCTCCGGTTTTGAAGTGTACCTTGTGGAGAAGAATCCGGTGCTTGGCGGGCATCTGATCCGTCTGAATCGAACTTTTCCCCATCTTGAAGAAGCGGCCCAGTTGATCCGTCCGAAAATCGAAGCGGTCCTCAGCCACCCGAATATCCATGTCATGACTCTCTCAGAAGTGAAGGCCATCGAGGGGGCGATCGGGAATTTCACTGCCGAAATAAGAAGGATGGCCCGTTACGTCGATGAGGACGAGTGCGATGGCTGTGGTGAATGCATCGAGGTATGCCCAGTAGAACGAATGGACAATTTCGACTACGGCCTGAAGAAACATAAGGCCATTTATCTCCCTGCTCCCGGGGGGGATACCACCACTCCCGTGATTGACTGTGCAAGTTGTCTGCACTTTCAAGACAAATCGTGTGATCGTTGTGAAAAGGTCTGCCCAAAGAGCGCTATTCATCTCGCCCGGAAGGAAGAGGTCGAAAAGATTGATGCCGGAACCATTATTGTGGCTACAGGTCACGACATCTTCGATGCCACGAAAAAGACTGAGCTCGGTTATGATCAGTACGACGCGGTGATCACCGCCCCACAATTCGAGAGATTGACCTCGCCTTCAGGACCAACAGAGGGAAACCTCGTGATTGGCGGCATGGTTCCAAAAAGCATCGCCTTCATCCACTGTGTCGGGTCCCGTGACAAAAGTGTCGGTAATGAATACTGTTCTCGAGTCTGCTGCACCTATACCGCCAAGCAGGCCCTCTGGACCAGCAAGCATCTCCCCGATTCTGAGGTAACGGTTTTCTATATCGATGTTAGGACTTTCGGTAAAGGATATGAAGAACTCTACGAGGAGGCACAGAAAAGAGGGGTGATCTATCGAAAGGGTGTACCCTCGGAGATATTCCGGCGTGGAGAAAAGGTCGTCCTCCGCGGAGAAGATGCCCTCCTGGGCCAGCCCTATGAACAAGGGTTCGATCTTGCGGTTTTGGCAACGGGTCTCGTCCCCTCGGAAGGAGCCCAGAGCCTCAGAGCGCTTCTGAAACTCCCTCTCAGCCCGGACGGCTTTTTCATGGAAGTTCACCCCAAGCTCAGACCTCTCGACACAGCAGCCGATGGGATCTTCCTCGCTGGGACGTGCCAAGGCCCGAAAGACATTGCCGACACTCTTGCTCAGGCGCACGGTGCGGCCTCTCGGGCCACGACTGTCCTTTTTCAGGGAAAAGTGGCCATCGACCCTGTCATCGCCTTTATCGATGAGGACATTTGCTCAGGTTGTGGGATTTGCGAGCAGGTCTGTGAGTATGCTGCCCTGAACCTGGACCCGTACAGACGCGTGATGACTATTAACACAGCTCTCTGTAAGGGATGTGGCGCTTGCAATTCAGCCTGTCCTGCCGGTGCCATCTCCCTGAGACACTTCAAGCCAGACCAGATCATGGCTCAGGTCCACGCACTGTGTCTGGGACGGGGACGTCAATAAAAGGCCCGATTCTCTCAGAGAGATCTGTGAAAAGCCGAAAGAAGGAACTCTGAACAGATTGTTTCCGTTGTCCATCGTCCGTTGACGGTTGCGTCAATTAGCCACGGACGACCGACAACTGATATCATGATCAAGGCCTTTGACCAGCCAACCTCGATTTTCTAGGAGACTTCGCATTTATTCACACGTGCAAAGGAGGGGACCCATGATTGGAGAGGAAGAGCTAATAAAAATCAAAAAAGACAAAAACCAGTGGAAAAAGGACCTCAAGGCAGCGCAGTCGAAAACTCCCTTTCGGCGTAATCGTTTCTCCACAGTTTCGGACCTCGAAATCGAGGGGCTTTACACTCCCGAAGATGTCAAGGATCTCGATTACACGGAAAAACTCGGGTTCCCCGGTCATTATCCTTTCACGCGGGGGGTTCAGCCGTCTATGTATCTGGGAAGACTCTGGACGATGCGGATGTTCTCAGGTCTCGGCGGCCCTGAAGATACAAACGAGCGTTTTAAGTATCTCCTTGAACATGGTGAAACCGGGCTGAGTGTGGCATTCCACTTCCCGACTCTAATGGGCTACGATAGCGACTCTCCCATGGCACGGGGAGAGATAGGCAAATGCGGCGTGGCAATCGATACGCTGAAAGACATGGAGATCCTATTTGACGGTATTCCCCTCGAGAGGGTAACGACATCCATGACAATCAACCCCCCGGCATCAATTCTTCTGGCCATGTACATCGTCGTGGCCGAAAAGCAGGGAGTGAGTCGGAAACAGATCAGTGGCACAATTCAGAATGACATGCTCAAAGAGTTCATCGCCCAGAAGACTCTCATGCTTCCTCCAGAGCCGTCTATCCGCCTGATTGTCGACACTGTTGAATTCTGCACTCATGGGGTCCCACGCTGGAACACCATTAGCATCAGCGGATACCATATCCGGGAGGCGGGGGCCACAGCGGTTCAAGAATTGGCCTTCACTCTCGCCGACGGCATTGCTTACGTCGAGGCTTGCATCGGGAGAGGCCTCGATGTAGACGAGTTTGCTCCCCGTCTCTCTTTCTTCTTCGATTCCCACATCGATTTCTTTGAAGAAATTGCTAAATTCAGAGCAGCTCGCCGTATGTGGGCCAAGATAATGAGAGAGCGCTTCGGAGCTGAGAATCCTCGATCTTGGATGCTCAGGTTCCATACCCAGACGGCAGGTGTATCCCTGACCGCTCAGCAGCCATACAACAACGTGATCAGAACAACTTGTGAGGCTCTGGCTGCTGTTCTCGGAGGAACTCAGTCGCTTCATACGAACTCGATGGATGAAACCTATGCCATTCCGACAGAGGAGGCAGCCTTTATTGCACTGCGAACCCAACAGGTTATTGCGGAAGAAACCGGGGTTGCCAACACCGTCGATCCACTGGCCGGATGCTATTTCATCGAGGCTCTGACCAATAGAATCGAGGAGGATGCCTGGGATTATATCCGCAAGATCGATGACTTGGGAGGGATGGTCAAGGCAATCGAGAAAGGATACCCCCAAAATGAAACTGCAGAATCGGCCTATACGTATCAAAAACAGATCGACAGTGGCGAGAAGACGCTCATCGGAGTCAACAAATATGTAACAGACCATCCCCCCATCCCAATCTGGCGAATGGATCCGGCGATCGAGAAAAAACAATTGGAGCGACTCAAAGCTGTCAAGACGAGCCGCGACAATAAGAGGGTGAGAAAATGCCTGGAGGAAATCCGAAAAGCTGCTGAGGGCAACGAAAACCTCATGCCCTTGATCATCGATGCCGTCAGAGAGTATGCCACCCTGCAAGAGATCTGCGATGTTTTCAGACAGGTTTTCGGAATTTATCGGGATCCGGGGATGATCTGATAATTTCGATTACGGCCATCTGGGGCGGAGAGAGACCGTCCAACTAGCAATTTCAAATGTCAAAGTCCAAATGCCAAACTAAATCCCGATGCCTAAATGTCAAAAGTTTAAAATGCTTCGAAGAATTAGACAGTCCGGTAGCCAAACCAATCGGTGACCTAGCGAATCAAATAGCCAATCATATTTCGCTATTTGTCATTTGAGCTTTGACATTCATTTGAACTTTGAGCGTTGTCATTTGTCACTTTCATCATCAGTTTACGTTTATTCACTCCGAGCAATTGTACTCTGATTTTCGGAGGAGATCCTGGGAGCGTTTTCCAGTTTACGTTAAGTGATATCTATGCTATGATAAACCGACACGACTAGAGGGACGACTGTGACCTCAAAACGAAAGATCCGGATCCTCGTTGCCAAACCCGGCCTCGATGGACACGATCGAGGAGCTCGAGTCATCGCCAGAGGTTTTCGGGATGCGGGTTTTGAGGTCATTTATACCGGTCTCCACCAGACGCCCGAACAGATCGTCGCAGCGGCCATCCAGGAAGATGTAGACGTCATCGGTCTCAGTGTCCTCTCCGGAGCTCACGACTACTTATTCCCCAGAATTATTGACCTCCTCCGAGAAAGGGGAGCGGATGATATTACGGTGATCGGGGGCGGGATCATCCCAGAGGAAGATATCCCACAGTTGAAGACAGCAGGAATCAAGGCGGTTTTTACGCCAGGGACCAAGATTGAAGAAACGGTGAATTGGGTGAGGGAGAACGTTAAGCCCAGAGATTCTGGGGCTTCCTGAGTACGGGGAGAATAGCCTTGTCCTCTAGCGACCTTTGGGGGAAAACGGGTAAGCATTTGTCGCCTCCGGCGGTAATAGAGTCATCGCGAGATCATCGGAGCGACACGGCAATGGTGTGCTCCTGTGAGAAGGCAAACGACAATCCTGAAGATGAAAGAAAGGAGGAGCTGAAAACATGACAAAGCGAGTTGCAATTGTAGGGATAGGGACAACAGGATTTCGCGCGACCACCCCAGACGTCTCCTACAGAGAACTGACCTACGAAGCTGCTACCAAGGCCTACGTCGATGCTGGCATTGAACCTAAGGATGTCGACTCATTTGTAAGCACAGCCGAGGATTTTTTCGAGGGCTACAGCATCGCAGACGAATACTCGCCAGATCAATTAGGTGCCGTCCTAAAACCCATTTATACGGTTCCGGGTGACTTCATCCAATCCCTAGCATCGGCTTACATGATGATTCTCTCTGGCATCGGTGACATATCGGTCGTCCAGGGGCTGAGCAAGGCTTCCAATATGTTGAGCCTCTCTGAAATGACGACATTTGCCATGGATCCCATCTATAATCGACCGCTGAAAGAAAGCCCCCACGCAGTCGCTGGGATGGAAATGGCCAGGTTCATGCACGAAAGCGGGGCGACTCGTGAGCAATGCGCCAAAGTCGTTGTAAAGAACAAAAGGAACGCCTTGGACAACCCGTTGGCGGGTCATGGGGTCCTCATCGATTCTGACTATGTCCTCAATTCCGAGGTGATCTCCTTCCCCTTGACCCAAATGGACATCAGTCCCCATTCGGATGGAGCGGTTGTGGTCGTTCTGGCAGAGGAGAAGACGGCCAAGACTCTTTCTGACAAGCCTATCTGGATCAGGGGGATCGGATGGTGCTCGGACACGCCTGGCTTGGAGACCCGGAATTGGGGAGAAGCGATTTACGCCCAGATGGCGGCAGAGATGTCCTATAAAATGGCCGGAATTCGACATCCGAGAAGCGAGATTGACTTCGCTGAGATCAACGACGAATTCTCGTACAAGGAGCTCCAGCATCTTGAGGCCATGAGAATCTGCAGGAAGAAAGAGGCAGGGCCCCTGACCGAGACGGGTGGTACAGAGATCACCGGGGAGTTTCCGGTTAATCCATCTGGAGGATGTCTGGGGGTGGGAAACCTCTATGAACTCAATGGAGGACATAAGGTCCTTGAGGTGGTCCGGCAGCTGAGAGGTGAAGCGGGCAAAAATCAACTCAAAGACATAACAACAGGGCTGGCCCAGGGTTGGAGAGGTGTACCAACGGCCACAGGAGCTGTAGCGATTCTGAGCAATTAAAGAGGAGGTGACGAGATGAGAAGAGTTGCCATCGTTGGAGCTGGTCTAACCAAGTTTGTGCGGTATGCACAGGAAACGCCCAAGGAATTGGCCTATGAGGGAGTCAGGATGGCATTGGACTCTTGCGAAATGAAACTTTCAGACATCGAATGCGTTGTCCACGGCACAGCACCGGATGCATTCGATGGTGTTCATATGAAGGGCGAATATCTTTCAGACGCCTCAGGGGCCTATCGGAAGCCTTACATGCGGCACTATGTGGGCGGTGGTACCGGCGTTCTCTCCCCGATCCACGGTTGGTTTCATGTCGCCTCAGGCATGTTCGATACCTGTCTGGTGGTGACAGAAGAGAAAATGTCATGCGCCTATCCGCATCCTGCCGGAGCATTCCTGACGATTTTTGATCACACAACGGAGCAGCCCCTCTACCCTACCCTGATCTGGATCTTTGCGATTGAGATGAACCGTTTCATGACAACCCACGGCTATCGGAAAGAGGATATCGCCTTAGTCGCCGTGAAAAACAAGAAGAACGCGATCGATCATCCCTCAGCTCAATTAGCCGCTGAAATAACTGTCGAGGATGTTCTCAATTCTGAGGTTATGGCCTGGCCAGTGAATCGACTCGACATAAGCCCCACGAGTGATGGTGCCGCTGCCATTATCTTGGCAGCCGAGCATGTGGCCCGCCGCGTCACCGAGAAACCGATTTGGATCGATGGAGTCGGTTGGGCATTGGATACGGCCTACTGGTGTACCCGCGATCTCTACTATCCGGATTACGTCGAAGTCGCCGCGCGTCAGGCCTACAAAATGTCTGGAATTAGAGAGCCCTCCAAAGAAATCCACGTCGCCGAACCTTACGATCCCTTCACCTATAAAGAACTTCATCACATCGAGGGCCTGCAACTCTGCAAGAGAGGCGAATCTGTTCAAATGCTGGTTGATGGGGTAACACAGAGGACGGGCAACCTTCCCTGTTGCCCCTCGGGCGGGGCCTTAGGGGTTGGAAATCCTATCGCTGCAACAGGTCTCATGAAGATTATCGAGATTTTTCTCCAGTTGAGGGAAGAGGCCGGCAAGAGACAGGTCCCCGGCAAGCCCACATGTGGCCTCGCACAGGCTTGGGGCGATCTCATGCAGGTAGGAACCGTGGTGGTCATGAGGAGTTAACAAGAAGGGGGTGATAAAATGGAGATCACAGAGAAAGATGTAGCACACACAACAAGCAAATTACGGTTCGACGATATTAAAAAGGGGAAGGTCCTCTCCGTCAAATGGGAGCCAAAGCTTAATTATGCCTGGGATAACGGCCCGGCACTCGGTCGATACCTCGCCGAATTAAAAAACGGTCGGATCATCGCCAAGAAATGCGATAAGTGCCATCGCACTATGCTCCCGCCGAGAATGTTCTGCGAACTCTGTTGGAGACCGACGGGCAGGTGGGTCTATGTCCGAGACACTGGAATTGTTAACACCTGGGTGGTCAGTTATGTTGACTGGAAAGCCGGCCGACTCAATATTGAAGGTGGCGTCCGTCCCTTCACACCCGCAATAATCGAAATCGATGGGACCTCAAAAGGGATGGGGATCCTCCATCTTCTCGATGAGGTGGACCCGTGGAAGATCTCGAGGGGAATGAAAGTGAAAGCAGTATGGAAACCGGTTAAGGAGAGAATCGGGGCCATTACGGATATCAAATACTTCAAACCGGTAAAGTGAACCTGTTTCCGAGCATCGAATAAAAGATTTAGAATCTAGATACATGCAGGAGGTGAATAGATGGCATTGATTGAAAGATATCAAAAAACGACGGATATCTCCTACTGGGAAGGCCAGATCCCGATGAGCTATATCTATACGGTTGGGAGGGCAGGAGAGAAGTTCTTCCGGGAAATGATGAATGGAAGGATTTTCGGTGCGAAGTGCGAATCCTGCGATGTCACTTATGTTCCGCCTAGAACCTACTGTGAGAAGTGCTTTGCCCGATTGGAAGACCATTATGCCGATGTGGGAGGCAAAGGAACTGTTCACACCTTCACAGAATGCCACGAGGCTTACGACGGAACGAAGAAACAGAAACCATCGATCGTCGCGATGATTCGAATCGAGGGAACGCAAGGTGGTATTGTCCACTGGCTGGGAGAGACCCATTTCAAAGACGTCTACATTGGGATGTCCGTGGAAGCTGTTTTCAAGGCCAAAAAAGATCGAGAGGGTGGCATTCTCGACATAAAGTATTTTAGGCCAATCAAATAGGTCCAAGGACAAGAAGTCAGGCGTCACGTATTGGGAGTACTCGTATTTTTGCATAAAGGATTCCTGGGGCATGCTGATTATGTTCGCGTGTCCTTCTTATGCGCGAACAGAACCCGACACACCGGTCTACCGGACTGGTGATAACGGGGCTTGGAGGGAGACATGGCTCTAGATTTTGATCTTGATGAAGAGCTAGAGAGCATAAGAAAAATGGTGAGAACCTTTGCCGAGAAAGAGATCGCTCCCGTCGCGGAAGAACTCGACGAGAAAGAGGAATTCTCTATCAAGTTGACACAACGGATGGGGGAACTCGGTCTCTTTGGTCCTTTTGTGTCTGAAGAACACGGGGGTTCAGATATCGGATATTTGGGCTACATCATTGCTACCGAAGAGATTGCCAGAATCGATGGCTCTCAAGCGGCGACTCTCGCCGCAGGCAATTCTCTTGGAATCTACCCCATCTATACCTTCGGCAATGAAGAGCAGAAGCGCGAGTGGCTTCCAGATCTTTGTGCCGGCAAGAAGCTTGCCTCTTTTGGACTTACCGAGCCCAATGCTGGTTCTGACGCTGGCGCCTCGAAAACCACAGCCGTCCTCGATAAAGATACGTGGGTCATTAACGGAAGCAAGATCTTTATCACGAACTCCTCTTCTGAGATCAGTGCAATCTGTATTGTCCAAGCCGTAACGGGGAAAAGACCTGATGGAAGAAACGAGTTAAGCTGCATTTTGGTGCCTAATGGAACGCCTGGCTTTACGGCCAAAACAATGCACAAGAAAATGGTCTGGCGTTCTTCGAATACAGGGGAACTGTTTTTCAACGACTGCCGTGTTCCGAAAGAGAATCTCCTCGGGAAGCAGGGGGAGGGATTTCACCAGATGCTGCAAACCCTCGATGGAGGGAGGCTCAGCATCGCTGCGATGGGCCTCGGGGGAGCTCAGGGGGCTTACGAGCTGGCCATGAAATACGCTCACGAAAGGGAGCAGTTTGGCCGGCCGATCGGTTCTTTCCAGGTGAACGCTTTCAAACTGGCTGATATGTATACCGACATTGAGATGGCCAGACTCCTGCTCTACAAAGCCACTTGGTTGGCCGATAACAAGAGGCCCTTCACAAAAGAGTCTGCCATGGCAAAGCTGGTTTGCTCAGAAATCTATCATCGGGTGGTGAACCAATCGGTCCAACTCCACGGAGGCTACGGATTGATGAAGGAATATGCCGTGGAGAGACATTATCGCAATCAGAAACTCCTGGACATCGGCGAGGGTACAAGCGAAGTCCAGCGAATCGTCATCGCCCGCAATATTGGTGTCCCAGGCGATCCGCTCGGATAGGATCTCTGAAAACCAGGACGTGCTCGGAAATGAGGTTCTGCGTGTAAACAGACATTTTTCCGTCTATGATTCTTGGCCAGTGTCCGTCATCCGTCGTCTGTGGCTGGTTGTGACAACTGACCCCTGGCAACCGACAACTGACACCAACCAGGCAGTTTTCAATGGGACTTGCTGAAAAAATACTCGAAGGTGATGTGAGAGCGGCAGCGCGACTCATGCGGGATATTGACGACGATTTGTCCGATGCGTGGGGAGAACTGAAGGAACTCTATCCCAAAACAGGCAATGCCTATATCATCGGTGTCACGGGTCTTCCCGGTTCTGGCAAAAGCACCTTGGTCGATAAGATCATCGAATTATACAGAAAAGAGGGCAAAACTGTTGGGATCGTTGCGGTTGACCCGACCAGTCCTTTCACCGGGGGCGCGATTCTCGGTGACCGAATCCGGATGCAGCGACACAGCACGGATGAAGGTGTATTCATTAGAAGCCTCGCAACTCGCGGTTATCTAGGGGGCATCTCGAGATCCACCCATGACGTGATCAATGTAATGGACGCCATGGGAAAAGACATTATCATCGTCGAAACGGTTGGGGTCGGTCAGGATGAAGTCGACATTGTGGACACTGCCCACACTTCGATCGTCGTGACGGTTCCAGGGCTCGGTGACGAGGTTCAGATCATTAAGGCCGGTATCCTTGAGATCGCTGATATCTTCGTCATCAACAAGTGCGAAAGGGAGGGAGCTGAAAAGCTAGAGCAGGAGCTCCGCGTTATGATGGAAATGTCCTCTCCTCGTGAGGACGGTTGGATTCCTCCTATATTCAAAACAGAAGCCGTTCTGGAAAAAGGAATCTTCGAGCTTGTTTATGGGGTATCGAAGCACAATGCGTGTCTGATTAAGTCGAAAATACTCGAACGCAAAAACAGGCTTCGGGCCGAGAAGCACTTCTTGAAGCTCCTCCAGACCCGACTCCTGGAAAGCACCCTGAAACGTGTCGAAGAACAGAGGAGCCTCGACCGAGTCCTTCAGGAGTTAGCAAATAGGCGGGGTAATCCCTATACCATGGTGGAAGAAATATTGAAAGAGCAATTGAAAAAGCGGAGGGTGAAACGCAATCATGGATAACCATCAGAAACTCAGAGATGAGCTGAAAAGGTGGGGGGAGAGCACGGTTGCCAAATCTGTCAGCCGATTTCCGGAGAGAAGTGAGAAGTTCGAGACCACCTCCCAAATCGACCTTAAGAGGCTTTACACGCCCCTCGACCAGGAGGACGCGGACTACCTTGAGCAATTGGGGTTTCCTGGGGAATATCCTTTCACTCGTGGAGTTCAGCCGACCATGTATCGTGGCCGTTTGTGGACGATGAGGCAGTACTCTGGATTTGCCACAGCTGAAGAAACGAACAAGCGTTACAAATACCTCCTGGAACACGGACAGACCGGATTGAGCGTCGCCTTTGACTTGCCAACTCAAATCGGATACGACTCGGACGATGCCATGGCCGCCGGGGAAGTCGGCAAAGTCGGTGTCGCTATCGATTCCCTAGCCGACATGGAGACCCTATTCAATGGCATCCCACTGGATAGGGTGAGTACATCCATGACCATTAATGCCACTGCCGTTATCTTGCTCGCCATGTATCTCGCCGTCGCGGAGAAACAGGGAGTCAATATCGAGGGGATTCGGGGAACCATTCAGAACGACATCCTAAAGGAGTACGTGGCCCGGGGCACTCACATATTTCCTCCTCGTCCCTCCATGCGCATCATCACGGACATCTTCGCCTTCTGCAAAGACCATGTTCCTCAGTGGAATACGATCAGCATCAGCGGCTACCACATGAGGGAGGCTGGTTCCTCGGCAGTACAGGAAGTCGCNNGAGGAAATTGCCAAGTTTCGCGCTGCCAGAAGGCTATGGTCAAGAATAATGAAGGAGCGTTTTGGTGCTCAGAAGCCAGCTTCTTGTATGCTTCGCTTTCACACCCAAACCGCTGGATCAACTTTGACCCTCCAACAGCCTGATAACAACGTCGTCCGTGTTGCATTTCAGGCCCTTGCCGCCGTCCTCGGTGGAACCCAATCACTCCATACCAATTCAAAGGATGAAGCGTTGGCTCTTCCCTCAGAGTCCGCCGTCCGGCTTGCTCTCAGAACCCAGCAGGTCATCGCCCATGAAACCGGCGTCGCTGACGTCATCGATCCATTGGCCGGCTCCTACACGATCGAGGCTCTCACCGACGAGATCCAGGCAAGGGCCACATCGTACATCGAAAAGATCGATGCCATGGGGGGTGCTGTGAAAGCTATTGAGTCCGGCTTCATGCAACGGGAGATCGCGGAGAGTGCTTACCAGTACCAGAGAGAGGTTGAGACCAAAACGCGAACCATCGTGGGGGTAAACGATTACAAAATGGATGAACCGCCACTCAAGGATATCCTTCGCATCGATCTAGAAATCGAGAGAAAACAGAGGAAGAAGCTGGAGCGTGTTCGAGAGAAAAGAGATCAGGGTCGTGTCAACGAAGCACTGGCGGGCATCAAAAAAGCGGCCGAAACCACCGAAAACCTCGTCCCTCACATCATGGATGCTGTTAAATTTTACGCTACCGTCGGTGAGGTATCGAATACCCTCAGACAGGTGTTTGGGGAGTATGAGGAAAGGGTTTAGACCATGGCTGGAAGGAAAATCCGAGTTCTCATTGCGAAACCCGGTCTCGATGGACACGACCGAGGGGCGAAAGTCATCGCTCGCGCATTGAGCGACGCGGGTATGGAGGTCATCTACACCGGAATCCGTCAGACTGCTGAGCAGATCGTGACCGCGGCCATTCAGGAAGATGTGGACGTAATCGGCTTGAGCTGTCTCTCTGGAGCTCACATGACGCTTTTTCCAAGGGTTACTGAGATTCTTCGAAATAGAAAAGCCGAGGACATAACCGTTCTTGGCGGTGGCATCATTCCTTTCGACGATTTTGCGACGCTGAAAAAGGCTGGGATCAAAGAGATTTTCCAACCGGGCACATACACGGAAGATATCATCCAATATATCAAGGAGAACGTGAAGCCGAGGCAGTAAGCGATGTCAATACCATGTCAGCGTGCTCTCACGGGATTCGAATACCCTGGACTAAGATGGAGTGAATCGTTCTGGGAAAACCTTGCAAAAAGTGCATCTTTATCTCTCACAGAGCGCACAGAGCCACAAAGGAATCTTGCTCTGGATTGGTGAGAGGCCAATCCAGAGCAGCACGCTTGGCCGAATTCTACTTCTCAAAGAATTCGGCCAAACCCTCAATGCGTTAAACTTCTGACTCTGAGGACTCTGCGGGCTCGAGTGACCCCGTTCTAACGGGGGGGGTGGGTGTGCGACTTGAGAAAAGTGAGGACTGACCCAAGTTTCATCACTGCTAGCTGAACACGTGAAAGGAGAAAAGGATGGTCAAGAAACTTGATCACATTGCTATTGCCGTTCAAAACGTGGAAGAGGCGGCAAGATTCTACCGAGACATGCTTGGCCTTGAGCTGACAAACGTTGAGGTCGTCAGGGAACAGAAAACCAAGGTTGGATTTTTTCCGATTGGCGACACAAATATCGAACTCGTCGAGCCAGCCGACGACGATTCCCCCTTGGTCAAGTTTCTCGAGACCAAGGGGCCCGGGATCCATCACCTCTGTTTTGAGGTCGAGGACATTGAAGATGAGATCAAGACGCTTCTCGGCAGGGGAGCTCATCTCATCGACCAGAGACCACGGCCTGGTGCTCATCACACCAGAGTGGCCTTTCTCCATCCAAAGGGAACAGGCGGGGTCCTCATCGAGCTTTCTCAAAAACCGAGAACGTGATGAATCAGCCTATCTCCCGTACTTGCCCCTGAATTCCGCCTGACCAAGGACATGATTCTCCATGGCCTTCCCCCCTGTCAACTTCTGTCTTTCCCTCCATTCACTGTTGCCCGGGTAATCGAGCGGACCATACTTTTCGCGACAGCACGGCTTTCAGCATCCCTTAGGTGGAGACCTGCCTCAAAGTGGCGGATATCTCTCTCGGGTTCGCTAACACGATACCACCTCACCGATCCCCGCATTAGGAATCTTCTCTCCCTCGAGTCGGTGAACAACACTTCCAATTCAAAAGGCGAATCCGCCTCCAAATCCTCCGGGAATATCTGACACACATCGATTAAATCCAACGGCGCGTCTATGAGAAAACCCTCGGGCGAGACGTTGCGAAGGGTCCCTCCCACGCCTGTCTTCCTGATTGCCGGCACGAAATGATAATTGGGATTCAAATTGAATCGAACAGGGATCCTCGTTTTGAAACGTGAATGTCTCCTATTTTCAACTCCCACTGCCGCCTCCCTCACTCTTGTTAGCAGGGGTCGTGTCCCCTGTCAACTCTTTTCGTCCTCAGCGTTGACCGTTCTCACGAGTTCCAATGTTTTTCAACCAGGACGAAACAGCATCCTTCGGAACTCAACGATTGGTCCAGAAGCCATTCGGATCGTATTTGCGAATAATCTCCAGTTCCTTACGGGTGGGAGGTGGTGTTTCCCGAAGCTCTGCTCCCACCCTCAGTGGCCACCCCGTCACATCCTTGACCTCTCCCAGACTCGCGCCCGGATGAAGGGAATCAAGAAACATCTCCTTCGTTTCCGGATCAAACCGCAAGACCCCCAGTGTTGTGATCACCGCGACAGGGCCACCCCCCTTGAGCCCTGTCCGCTCTCGCCAACCCCCGCCCTCACCATAACCGGGAGACGTTATGTAGGAAACTCTCTCGACAAATCTGCGTCGCTCATGATTCATGACAATGACGAGCCGTCCGGCAAGGGAAGCGATATCACTGCCTCCACCGCTTCCTGGCAAGCGAACTTCCGCCCTCTCCCGTCCGCCGATATAGGTCGTATTAAGGTTACCGTAACGATCAATCTCCGCCCCACCGATGAAGCCCAGATCGACTCTCCCCTTTTGAAGAAGAGTCATGATATCCAACATCGTCGTGGCCCAAACCGCACCCTCAATACACGGGGCGTCTCCCATAGTAAAAAGGGGTTTTCCCGCGGGGCGATCACGAAGGACCCCGTTTTCAAAAACACCCTGTGCATTTGGGGCATGGGTGGCTTTGGCTAACTGGAAGGCTAAAAGGGGCAGCCGCATCCCAACAAAGACAAGTTCCCCATCCTTTATTTCTCTCGCCCCAGCCACAACCATCAATTCTGATTTTGTATAGTCTGTCATGAACGATTCTCCCACATGTCAGCATTTTCCACGGTCATCAAAAAATCCCTGAGAAGTGAAGAAATGAGGCTTTAGCCAAGAATCGTTGTTTGTTGTCCGTAGTTCTTTGCAATAACCGACAACCGATACCCGGTAACTGACAGCGTCTGATAAAACCTTTTAACTTGTGCAGTGCAATTTCCTGGAATCCGCTAATCATCTCCCTTCAAGGTTTCTAGTATCCGTACTCCACCGGCATAGCCTCATGAGACCGCGCAACGCGGAAACGTTGAAGCTCTCCCACTCCTATTTTATCGATATACTTTGACCTGTCCTGGACTGACAGAATCCACTGATCCAACCATCTGGCAAAGCCCTTCTCTGTGCGAGTCTCCTTATGATATCTCATATAGTGTTCATGATCCCGATCATAGTACCCCTGAACGGCCGAGGGATGAGCTCCCCACGGCTCATGGACAACCCCGCTCACCAAAAAGCCGGGTATCAAGGTCCGATTGGGGTCGCTTACGATGACTTCCCGCTCCACAATCTCTTCGACTGAGACGATGACACGATCGCTCGCGAGACAGGCCTCCTTACTCACACCGATGCTTCCCCATAGGTGGGTGTTGCCCTCCTCATCTGCGCGCTGAGCATGGATGATCGCGACATCAGGTACCAACGCTGGAACCAGTGCGAGTCTCTCGCCCGTGTATGGGCAAACCATCTCCTTGATCCTTGAGTTGGATTGAAACATGTCCGTACCCAGGAGGGTCTTGGTCGGAAAGAAGGGGATCCCCATCGCCCCAGCATTCAAGGCTAAACAGATGCTGAAGTTGGTCAAGTCTTCAATCTCGATTCCTCGGGGAATTCCCTTCTCCACGGCTCGACGCAGGCTGTAACCCACTCCCATGATGACATTTCCAGCCCAAGCCATAACCATCTTTGACACGCAACCCGCTCCCACCATTTGATCAAACAAGATATCTGAAATAGGGCCGATCAGTGTCAGATCCCGCTTCCCCTGCCGGATGATCTCATGACCCGCAGAAAACGGAATTAGAGGTTCGAGGGCCGTTCCCAGGGCAACGCAGTCCCCGTCATTCACGAATCGCTCGATTGCCTGGTTCATTGAAAGGATTTTTCCCATTCCCAGCCTCCTCCTCTTGGGTGCGCTGTTGCCATTCACAACGCTTTATGGCAACCTGAGTATTCTGAAGCCAGAAGTTAGGAATCTGAATAAATACCAAACAAGGGCAAAGCGGATTCTGAGTACTGACTTCTGACTCCTGGTCTTTCTCACAAATGAATGATGTCGTCATCAAAATGGCTCAACTTTTCGATCCCGCGGGATGTGACAAGATAGTCGTCTTCCAGGCCAATGGCTCCCTCTCCTGGAAAGACCATCTTAGGCTCCAGGGCAAAGACCATCCCTTGTTCAAGAGACGGATGGTATCGCTTGGCCAGCACAGGGAGCTCATCAATCTCCAGCCCCAGACCGTGGCCAAGGAAGTTCACCTTCCCTTCCCCGAAGCCCATGAAATACAGATCGAAACCTCTGCTCTTTGTTAGCCTAACCGCTTCCTGGTAAAGGTGTGAACAAGAAACCCCTGGTCCTGCCTGTGATTCGACCAAGGCTTCTACCTCCCGAAGCACTTGATAACCCTTATGAAACCTCTCTGAGAGCTGGCCTATGACAAAAGTGCGGGTAATGTCGGCGACGTATCCGTTGATGCCGACTCCGAGGTCTACAAGAATCGGCTCGTTTCGCTTAATTCGATTGTGACCTGCGCCCTGGGCGATAGCGGGAGTCGTTCCTAACCCTCCTATAGGTGTTTCAGTAAATGAGGGTATGGCAGCTGTCTTACCACATAACACATGGCAGTGGAACATCTCCTGGTTCCACCCTCTCATCCGGAGTCGTCCCTGATCTCCCTGGCCGCGAGCGAGACCGATGAACAAGCCGTCCACCTCAATTTCTGTCATGCCCTCCCGGATGATTTCTTGGGCTTTGTGGAGAATTTTCTCGATCACTCTGATTGCCTTTTCGATCTGCTCGATCTCGAACGGGGTTTTGACCATTCTCAATCGACGGATAAGAAAGGACACGTCTAAGAAAGTCACATTTGCGAGGACTTTCTGAAGGCGTCGGAACTGGTCCACTGGTAGGACGTCGAATTCCAACCCCACCGCCCTTGGAGACTCGATCTTGTGTTTCTTCAAGATTTTCGGAATATCCTGCGTCACGACCATCGGTTCAACGAGCTTAATCGCGGATTCCTTTTTCGCCCGTTCAATGCTCTTCTGCACCATCAAAACCGGAGGACCCTGCTGAGGAACATAGAGAATCGATCGCTGAGTTGTCCCTGAAAAGTAAAAGAGATCGACATTCTGGGAAATAATGGCTCCATCAAGGCCTTTCCTCTTCATGGCCTTTTGAAGTCTATCAACGCGAGCCCGTAGCTCACTCTTTGGCGTAAGAAGCATTTCCATCTTCCTTCCGTCCCTTTCTCATAGAAATACGGTTTGATAACACACCGCGACGCTTTTCTCAATCCATATTTCAGTGGCGCTTCCTCAGTTTTGTGGACGCTCATGTCTCTGAGGGACGTTTGCGGTGCAAGGGTGTCAGTATTCCTCGGGCCGTTCCAAAATCCCTTTTCTCGGCTTTTGTAAGTGAAAAAGGAAGCTCTGAGCACGAATTAAGATTTTCCCGCCATCGGTTCTGAGCGAATTCGAGATCTGTAACCTCTCACAGAGTGCACAGAGCCTCGGAGAAAAGCTGCTCTGGATTGGTGAGAGGCCAATCCAGAGCAGAGCAATTGCCCCAATTTTTCCTCTCAAAAAATTGGGGCAGGCATCTGATGCATTGGGTTTATCACTCTGCGAACTCTGTGGGCTCGAGCGATCACCTGCAGGAATCCGCGGGGGGAGAGCGGGCGAGAGAATCAGTTATTCGCGATTGGGAATAGGGTTTGACACGAAGTGGCCCGTAGGGTGCATTTGTAATGCGGCCGAGCTTAGGAATTGTCAAAACAAGATTTGGGAGCGAGGGCGGCCAAGAGAGCTCGGGAGCAAAAGAATAGTGGGATTTCCTCACAAAACGATAGGAGTTCAAAAAAACGCACCATCCTCGGAGAGGATGGTGCGTCCATACCACAGAATGAGATTCTTTTACTGGGTCTGGTTCAGATATTCCTCCTGCCATACCTTGTCAGCGAGCACGCCGAATTTCTCCGCGTAATCGTCCATTTCCTTTGCCATATCAGTGACAACCTCTTCGGCTCCAGGATGGGTAAAATAGGCTCCCGATTCCTCGATTACCTTTCGGTAGACATGGGGATTGTCGATGATCATACAGGGGCGAAGATGGTTAGAATTATGGGGCACCTTATTCCGGATGCATCGGAATAGCTTCCCATCTAGGGCTTCTCCCAGGCTCACATCACGAATGTTGTGTTCAGCTATATGGGTATAAACACATGGTTCCACATCGCCATTGGCGTTTATGTGGAAGTAGCGCCTGCCTCCGGCAATGCAGCCTTCCACGTGCGGACCGTCGTTCCAGAAGTCGAGCACAAAAAGGGGCTTCTCTCTTCTGAATTTGATCACTTGCCGCCGCAAAAAATCTCTCTGTTCGGGAGTCACCATGAGATTGATATCTCCTTCGCCGTTGACGGGAAGATAGAGAAAATACATTTGAGCCGCCACACCCTTGTCCACAAGCGTGTCGATAAACTCATCCGACGCGACCGTCTCAACATTATACCTTGTGACTGTCGCCGAGGAACCCAGGATGATGCGTGCCTCTTTCACATAATCCATGGCATCCATGATCTTCCGGTACACCCCCTTGCCTCGCCACCGGTCAGTCTCCTCCTCATACCCCTCACAGCTGACGACAACGGCCGCATTTCCAAGTTCAGCTATTCGATCGGCTTTTTCCCGGTCCATAAGGGTTCCATTGGTGTAAACCTGAAAAAAGATGCCGGGATGTTCTTCAAACATCTGGAAAAGGTGAGGATACATGAAAGGCTCTCCGCCCAAGATCGTGATGAAATAAATGCCCAACTCCTGGGCCTCTCTCAAAATTCTCTTGACCAAATCGTATTCAAGCCCAGGATGACGCTGCTGTCCCAGGGTATAACATCCAGTACACCTCAGATTGCACCGCCAGGTGGGGCTCAGAATCATAATAAAGGGTGGTCGGAATCCGTAGTTCTGCTCGTAGAAATCTCGTATCTTTCCACCCTTAAACCATGCATTGTTGAAGAGCGTATGGAAAATCTTGACGCGATTCTTTTTCGGTACATGATTGAGCACTTTGTAGAAAAGCTCCTTGGTCGAGTGGGTCGGGCTCTCAAGCATATTGCGAACGGACCGTATGGCCCCCAGAACCTCCTCGTCACCGGTAAGTTTTTCGCCAAGATAGGTCAATTGAACCAGACGTTTGTCCGTGATCCGTTCGAGTAGCTCGACGATCATCTTTGACGCCTGTTGAGAAGTAAAATCCCGAATTTGCTCTGCGAAGTTCATCTCTCCCTCCCTATTCAGTAGATTGGGCACAGAATCATTTCACCGCTACCCAGAAACCGATCACGGCGACGGCAACCCCTACGCCCAATTCATTGAAGACATTATCACTCGCGATGAAAGACGCGATGATCAACCATATTCCCAAACTTCCAGTGACCCATCCCTGCCACATCTCAGTTCACCGTCGTTTTCGACAGGTTCGATCTGTTTGATCTCATTCCGCAAAATCTGTACCACCCATTACCAAAAAAAAGGGCCGCCAAAAGCGGCCTTTTCTCAATAGGTTACTGAAATCCGTTTACGCTCTTTCTGCAAACTCAATGAGTCTAAATGTGATAATTGCGAGAACAAATCTCGCAGGCTCCGAAAACCAACACCTATCTAGCCAAAAAGATGCGTGCCTTATTATCGCACCTGACCCGGAATTCTTCGCAGTTTCACCCTCCGCGATAATCTTGGGGGGTGATTCTGTACTTTCTGATCATATTCTGGAGTTGTCTGCGGTCCATTCCCGTCTCCTGGGCGCTGCGGCTGACATTCCCCCTATTCCTCCTCAGAGATCTTTCGACAAAACTGCGCTCCATCTCTTCGGTTATTTGCTCCCTCGCCGCTTTCTTTTCTAACTTCAACTCTCCCCAGGTCCTAACATCCTCTTTGGGGACGGAGACTTCACTACCACAAATCTCAGGCGGCAGATCCTCACCCCGAATAACATCTCCCTTAGCCAACACCATCGCCCGAACCACACAATTCTCCAGTTCGCGCACATTTCCTGGCCAGTCATACCGGTGCAAGAGGGCGAGCGCTTCATCTGACACATCTAGGGCCTTCCCTCTCGATTCCTCACAGTGCTTCTGCAGGAAATGCCTGATCAAAAGGGGGATGTCTTCCTTTCTGTCCCTTAGAGGGGGCAGCCTCAGGATTACCACGTTGAGCCGGTAATAGAGATCCTCACGAAACGTTCCTGCTCTTACCGCCTCTCTGAGGCTCTTATTCGTCGCCGTAACCACTCTGGTATCAACCTCGATGCTTTCCACGCCACCCACTCTCATGAAACGGTACCCCTCTAAGGCCCGAAGTATCTTGGCCTGCAATTCTCTCGGCATCTCTCCGATCTCATCGAGAAAAAGGGTACCATCGTTGGCCATCTCAAAGCTCCCGATTTTCATTCTCGACGCCCCGGTGAATGCCCCCTTCTCATAGCCAAATAGCTCGCTCTCAAGCAGTTCTCTTGGAATGGCAGAGCAGTTGACCACAACAAATGGATTTGAAGCCCGCTGGCTGCTGGAGTGTAAAGCCCGCGCAATGAGCTCCTTGCCCGTTCCACTCTCTCCCTCCAACAACACAGTGGCCTTGCTATTGGCAATCTGTCCAACCAGATCGAGAATTTCAAGAACCTTCGGATTCACCGAAATAATGCTATCGAGACCATAGGATCGCCTCAGCTCCGCCCTCAAGTAGCGGTTTTCTCTCACGAGATCGGCATGGGCTAGGGCCTTTTCGATGATCATCTCCATTTCGTCCATTTTCAAGGGTTTGACGATATAATCGTGGGCACCCTCTTTCATGGCCCTGACAGCAGACTCTACACTTCCGTATGCCGTCACGAGGATCACGGGAATGTCCGGTCTCATCCGCTTCACATCGTGAAGTAGCTCAAGACCGTCCTTGACGGGCATCTTCATGTCCGTTAGGACAAGATCGATCGGTTTTGCCTGGACTAAGTCCACTGCCTCCCGACCATTGACGGCAAAATCAAGATCGTATCGGCCCCGAAGATTCAGTTCGAGTACTCGCCGCATCTTGGCCTCATCTTCAGCGATGAGGATCCGCTTTCGCCTCATGACCATGTCCTGCCTCATAGGGAAGATTAATGACGAAAGTCGTGCCTTTTTCAGGCCTCGCGCTCACCGAAATGGTACCGCCATGCTTCTCGATGATAGTGTGAGCGATGGAGAGACCCAGCCCGGTCCCCTTATCTTTGGTCGTAAAGAAGGGGTCGAAAATTCTGGGGAGGTTCTCTTTCGAGACACCTGGACCTGTATCGCTCAACCGAATCATGACTCGATTCTTTCCGTTCTTGGATAGAGCAACGTCGCAGACCCCGCCCTGAGGCATGGCCTCGAGGGCGTTCAAGGCGATGTTCATAATGGCCTGCTGGATTTGCCCAGGATCTATCGTGACCAGGAAAGGCTCATCCGGAATCGAACTGACGATTTCGACATTGCGGTTTCTGGCTTGAGGCTGGATCAGCTGAAGCGTCCTTGACAGAAGATCCACCAGGTCACAGCTCTGGAGTCTCGGATCCTTGGGTCGGGCAAAATTAAGAAAATTAACAATCATCGAATTGATCCGTTCCGACTCCTCCACGATATACTCGGCCATTTCTCGCCGGGTCTCCGGATCACTCTGCTTCAAAAGAGTCTGGGCAGAGCCCGATATGATTCCGAGGGGGTTTCTGATTTCATGGGCTATCCCAGCCGCTAGCTGTCCCAGGCTTGCAAGCTTTTCAGACTGCATGATATGTCGGTCCTTAAGAATCATATCCCGTTGAATCAATCCTCTCGATATGGCGAGAGAGATCTGGATGGAAAAGCTGTCTAGAAACTCGAGTTCCTCGTGAGTGAAATCTTTTCTGGAAAGCTTCTTACCCAGGAACATCAATCCAAGGGGATTCCGCCTCATGACCAGAGGAACGACGATTTCAAAACCATCCTCCAAGAGGCTCACGAGGGCGGTACCAACCTCTTTATCAGTTCCAAGGTACTCTTCGAGTTCATGGGACTTCTCTGCGGCCATCGCCCTGCGTATCAGCTCTTCCTCGCCTGCAAAGACCCATGCCGCCTCTGAATTCGTTTGGTAAGCTGTCTTGTATTCATTGGTCTCCCGTTCCCGGAGGAGAATACAGATCTTCTCGACGTGAAATGTTTGTACCACAAAGCGGCCAATCGTTTCCAGGAGCTCACCTATCTCGACCAGGTCAACGATATCTCGGCTAAATCCAAGCAGTTTCATACGGTATTGAAAACGCTCCATATAGAAGAGTCGGTCGATAAAATCCTCAGCCTTTCTCTGAAAAGGTCTTAGCAGATAAACGAGAGCGACGAGCAGACCGCTTTCCACGAGAAGGGACCGAACTGGGTAGGTCTGGGAGATCATTTCGCCAATGTTCTTTATCAAGAGAACATAGACCGCCAAAACCAGCCCAGAAAGGAAAGAATAGACAATCCCTCCACGAATCAAAAGATGAATATCGAGAAGGCGGTACTTGATCAGGGCAACAGCAAAAAACAGGCTGATTAGAATCGAGTAGAGGCTAGCGAGAAAGAAGACGGGCCAATCGAGCTTGAAGAGATAGTCGAGCAGACTGATGATAGTTCCGGCAATGGCCATTGAGACCATACCGAAGATCAAGTATTGAATCTGTAGCTTCTGTTGGGTCAGTCTCGTTGTGCGCAGAGAGCGGAGGAGGTTTCGAATCCCCCATGCGATGTAGACCCCTGAAAGAATGAGAATGAGCGAAAAAAAGGCTACAAATACCCTCGGTTTCTTAAACTGAAAGCCGTAATAGAAAACATTTCTCAATTCCTCGAGCCGGTGGATATCAATTTGAAATAACCAATAGAAACTCGCCAGAATCGCCACAGGAATGAGATAGATGAGACAGAAGGTTCCCCTCCCAATCGTGGCGTTCTGTTTTATGGGAAACACGTCCGAAAAATGGAGAAAAAAAACAGGAATAAAAGAGATCCCCGCAAAGACAATCTTCACTCCCAGAACGGCGATATCCGCTGTCTTGCTATTGATCATGATGAATTCACCGACATTCCACGTGGCAAATGCGAGAACAAAACACGCAAAGAGCCGGTTGGCAATGTTCTTTGGATTGCTGGAAAGCACAATGAGGCAGAGGGTGACATTCATGGTGAATGCCAGAGCCGAGGGAAGGGACAGAATTTCCATCAGTATCTCCCGCTGCTGTCCTAACGCCTTAAGGATAATGGAAATTCCAGAAGAGGTCAAATACGGCGGATGTGAGCGGTCCGTTGTCCGTAGTCAGTTCATGATGAGTAAATCCGAAATTCGTCGCTTCTTCTAACACCTGACCCCTGAAAACCGACCCCTGAAACAAGGTCTCGTGCTTCGAATTTAGGGATGCTATGGTGGTGCACAATCGCCTGAGCTTTCAAAGAGTTGTCTTACTGCGCTGGAATGACCCATCTCCAACAAAAAAGCTCCTCATCAAGAGGAGCTCTTAAAGTTTTCCGGCAACGACCTACTCTCCCACTCCATCGCTAGAGCAGTACCATCGGCGCTGGAGGGCTTAACTTCCGTGTTCGAGATGGTAACGGGTGTTTCCCCTCCGCCATGGTCACCGAAAAACGGGACTATCGGATAGAATCCGATGCAGTTATCTAGGATTCCGTCACAACTGCATAGAGAATGATCGACGGCAGTAAGCTATTGCAGAAGAACAATGATATGGTCAAGCCTCTCGACCAATTAGTATCAGTA
>WVXP01000200.1:0-472 GCA_011773445.1 Pseudomonadota bacterium
GTTAAGCGTGGCAGCGTGCTCGACCGAAGATGTGATGATGTGATTTCCTTTGTCGCGACTCGCCCGGAGCTTGCCTTTGATGGCGAGGTTGTTCGCCTCGGTCCCGCCACTGGTGAAAACGATCTCTTCGGGTCGAGCACCCAGGATGGAAGCAGCCTTTTCCCTCGAATCCTCTAACGCTCTTTTTGCTTTCTGTCCAAACGTGTGGATACTCGAGGCATTCCCAAAGATGTCGCTAAAATAGGGAAACATCGCCTCGAGTACCTCGGGTCGAATGGGCGTTGTTGCACTATGATCTAAATAGATAGGTTTCACGGTCCCCTGTAATTATATCAAATCCAGCCCCATCGCAAAGAGCAGTAGTCCCCACTATCAGCGGCAAGCTGGGGCCTGGTCACCTTATCCAAAGCTCGGAATCCGGGCGGAGCGCCCCGACAAGGAAGCCGACACGGAGGAGAACCTAGAAGTGGAC
>WVXP01000200.1:518-806 GCA_011773445.1 Pseudomonadota bacterium
ATGGGTGGGACAGAGGGATGTGCAGGCTGTGCAATGGGTGCAAAGGTCCTTCAGCCACCGCAAGTCCTTTGACAGCTTCTCGGTCTCGACACCCAGTTTGGTTAGAAAATCGATTCCCCGATCGAGCTGTTTTTTCTTTCCCGTCAATTCGAGGACCAACATGCCCTCCTCCTTCGGCGTAATGTGACCGCGAAGTATATTGACCATGAGATCGTAATCCTTGATCAGCTTGTAGGTGACAGGTTGATCACTCAGGTCGGGTGGGAACCTGAGGACGACTTTTGTTGT
>WVXP01000200.1:844-1880 GCA_011773445.1 Pseudomonadota bacterium
CCCCATCTGTCAAGAACCCGAGAACCCGAACCACGCGACCCTCCTAGACTGCTTTTTTGAATCTAATGGGTTTTTCTTGAAGCCCCTTGAAGACAATCCCGGAATCCACTGATGGAAGGGGCTCGACCCATTCGGCCAAGAGAAACTCACCTTTCTGGATCCAACCCTTCAAAATGTCGGCGATCTCCTTTGCCCTCAGATAGCTTGAAAGGCTCGCCGTTGGGACCTTCTTCCCCTCAAGTGAGATCTCGCCGGTTTTGAGCTCGGCATAGGTCACCTGCGCAAGACTTCCTGACTCACGCTGCGGATAAGTCTCGCTGTAGTCAACCACCTGAGCGACGATATCCTCATCACGGACAGCGGCGCGAACAACCGTCTCCTCATCGAGAACCGGAATAGGGATGCCGATTCCCACCGTGAGGGTTACGCCGTATCCCACAAAGGATGTCCCCCGGAGCCATCTTGGATCCATCTGTTTCAGATCACCAATCACGGCAAGGGTCCCGGCAGGTATCTTCGGAACACCGAGATCTGTTCTGGAGACACACGGGTTATGCTGTGTGCCCTGCCATGCAACGTACCCCTGACCTCCGCCGAGAAATACTCGGGTTCCGACCCCTATGGTTCGGTAGACGGGATCACAGAGCAGAGGACTCAGCTGACCTGCACTGCAGTAGTTCGCGTTCCCGATCCGGGGTTGTAATACACCCATATAGGTGTAGATCGGCCGATCCGACAGATTCACGGCAACGTTGTAATTCTGATAACAGTTCCTGGGGTTGAAGAGAACCGCTTCGTTCATGTCCTCGAGGCTGATGCGGGTGTCGATCTTTTTTCTCGGATAGCAGTCGGTCCCGTATGCCGTTGCGTTCAGACGCACCTCCTTCCCAGCCACCAGTTCCTCGATGACGTGACCGCCACCGTATGCGAATTTCCCTGGGTAAACGGCATTCTTCGGATCATCGTCAGGAACGGCTGTCGCTCCCAAAAGGATATCCACTGCTGCGAAACCCGTATAAACAGGCACGTCATTCAG
>WVXP01000200.1:2042-2255 GCA_011773445.1 Pseudomonadota bacterium
CACCTGCCTTTCAATCGAGCCAGTCGCGGTTCCCCTTTCTTCGGAATCGGCTTCTGGTCTTATGATTTCTGCTCACGATGATGAACCGGCCCATCGAAAACTTCAAGGACGTTCATACCGTTTTGTTTCAGGATGTTCGAGTTACTTTTCAGAGGGTTTTTGGAGGCAAGGAAGGAGGACTGAGGAAACGAAGAAGCAAAGGGCAGGAATGAT